>NC_022043.1 GCF_000444995.1 Paracoccus aminophilus JCM 7686
TCATGCACCGATATGGATCCGGCGAAGCCCCGGAAACTCCAAAGCCGCTGCGTCCTGCACACGTCGCGCATGATGGTTCAGCACATATTGGGCGATGAAACCCGAGGGCGCGCTCAACATCAAAAGCCCGGCATCGAAGCCCTGAAAATCAAGGCTTGCGAACCAGTTGCGATGAAGCTCTGGATCGCTTTCGGCCAGTCGCGCCAAGGCCCTGCCCCACGCCGTCGATGGGGCGGATTGTGCTTGCGGACGGAAATCGACATGGACAACCTTCTCGGGAGGTTCAGCCTTGAGCGGCTCGGCATGGCCATCCATCCGCGCCAGGAAATCCGGACCGACCTCCTGCCAGTGAGGTGCGCTTCGGCTATAGATCTCTCGTTGATTAAGACGATAGCCCGCCACCCTGCCCCGCAGCCCGGGCCGAAGCTGCAACAGGATCTTCGCCTCGATCATGCGCTTGATTTCGCGTTTGACGGTGCGCTCATCAACTGCCCACATCCGGGCAAGCTCTTTCTGGCCAATACTGACCTCATCGAGCTTCCAGTTATAGCGTGCCGTGACCAGCGCAACCAATCGCAGCATTGAAGTTTGAAAGCCCGGCGTGCCGTTCAGCCCTGCTATCGCAATGGCGGTCAATAAGTCATACTTCAGCGAACCCGCCTGCGGGCCTGTAAAGCGTTTGAGATCCATCTGACGTACCCACTGCTCGGTCCGGCTTCTTTGGCCGATTCTTGACTGGCTCCAAGATGCCTGAAGATCCTGTCGTTTGTCAATCAGGCTCAGATTACGGGACCTTACCAAAACAAGCCGAAAATAAAGATTTGAGGGTTATATTGGTTAAGGGGGACAGATTGGTGTCACCTAAACATAGGCGCTTTGTCACCTCAACTCGGGTTTTTCCACCCGATCTGTCACCTCACGTTGTCGCGCCAACGCGTAAAATCCCGTTCTTCGTCGAATCGAGGCGAAATCGCGAATTAGCGAAGTCTCTGTTTTGCGTTTCCGTCAATTCGCGTTATTTAGACAGGAAAGCGGCATAACGAGAGCAGTGACATGCGAGACCATTCTGATCTTCAATCCATGAACGAAAGGAGCCTTGCGCAGCAAGCGGCTGTGCGCAAGGCAACCTTCTCCCCGTCCGAGAAGAAGGTGCTCCGTCCCTTCTCCATCTGGGAAATCAGCCAGTTTATGTTCGACGTGCCCGCTGACACGTTGCGCAAGAAACTGTCGGATGATCCCTCCCTACCCCAAGGCGCGGTCGAAGAGGATGGCCGGCAGCGCTGGTTCAGTCTCTCGGAGATCAATGAGCTCCGGCGCCGCCTGCGCTTTCGCGGCAGATCGCTGCTGCCCAAACGCCCCGGCGGTCGCGCGATGCGCGTGGCGGTCTCGAACTTCAAGGGCGGTGTCGGCAAGACGGTCGTTGCACATCACCTTGCGAATGCGGCGGCGCTTGATGGCTATCGCGTCCTTGTCATCGACTTTGACCCGCAAGCGACGCTGACCCATTCGATGGGTCTGGTCGAGGTGAAGGAGTGGAATACGGTCTGGGGCATCATGTGTCGCGACCTGTGCCGCGAGGCGGACAGGATCGTCGCGGCCTATGACGATCCGGAGGACTGCCCCTACCCGTCTTCCGATGAGCTTCCCGAGGATGTCCAATCCATCGGCGCCCAACGGGTGCAAGACTTCATCCAGAAGACCGCTTGGTCGACCATCGACATTATCCCGAGCTGCGCGAATGCCGCCTTCGTCGAGTTCGCCAGCGCCCAGTACCGTGCGCTTCACAAGGCATGGAGTTTCTTCGGCTGTATCGCCCGCTATCTCGATGAGCTTCCGGAGGATCAGTATGACATCATCATCTTCGATTGCCCGCCGGCGATTGGCTATCAGTCGCTGAACGCGGCCTTCGCTGCCGACATTCTCTATATTCCGTCGGGGCCGGGCTATTGGGAATATGATTCAACGACCAGCTATCTCGGGCAGCTCGGCGACGCGATGGAGGATATTTCGACTGGCTTCGCCGCGATTGCGCAAGATGCCGGGATCCATCTGCCCAAACAGTTTGCGGATATTCGTTTGCTGATGACGCGCTTCGAAGCCTCCAATCCTCTTCATGCCGCTATGATGGATGCCTTCCGCAACGTGTTCGGCGCGGATGTGTGCAGGAACGCGATCGAGATGACGCGCGCGGTCGAACAATCCGGGCGCTTCCAGCAATCGGTCTATGAGCAGGATTACCGGCTGATGACCCGCGAGACTTGGAAGAGGGCGCGTCAAAGTTTCGATTCCGCTTACGGCGAATTCAGAGACACGGTTCTGCGCGCATGGGAGCAGCGTGAGGAGAAGAAGGAGGCACGCGCATGAGCGGGAAAAATAAATTCGGCTTCGGCCCCGTCGATCCTGTCGAGCTCAAACCGCGCAAGCGTGACGTCGGTCCGATGGGTGCGGCCGTTCGCGAGGTTGCCGGGTCCTTGGCCGAAAGCACCGAGAACCTCGTGGAGCAGCGCCGGCAGAATGCGGCAGAGGCGAAACTTTTCCGTGCAGCCCAGGAAGAGGGCAGGGTGCTCGAGGCGATTTCGCTCGACGCAATTCGGACGGATGACCTCCCCCGCGACCGTCTCGATCTCACGCTCATCGCGAATTCTGATGAGATGGAGGAGCTGAAGGCCTCCATGCGTGAGCGGGGCCAGAAAGAGCCGATCGAGGTTTACCAAACTCAGGAAGGCTATCAGCTCAAGAAGGGTTGGCGGCGGCTGACGGCGTTGCGCCAGCTGCATGAAGAGACGCAGGATGCCCGTTTCGAAACGGTTCTCGCGCGCGTTGCGGAAGGGAGCGCCAGCCGGATCGACCTCTATATCGACATGGTTGAAGAGAACGTCATTCGCGAGGACCTGAGCTTCGCCGAGATGGCTCAGGTCGCTATCTCCGCCGCGAGTGATGCCTCGTTGGACGGGCAGGGGGCCGATGCGCTCGTGGGACGTATTTACGCGTCGCTGCATAAGATGAAGCGCTCTTACATCCGGAGCTTTGTCTTTCTTCTGCAATCGCTCGGGCCGTCGCTGCGCTTCCCAAAGGCAATTTCGCGCAACCTTGGTGTTGAGGCTGCTCGCAAGATCCAAGCCGCACCTGACTTGACGCAAGGGCTTCGCGATGAGCTCGAAGCTGCTGTGACAGCTGAGGAACAGGTTTCGACGCTTCAGCGATTTGTTGATGGGGTGGTCGTAACGCGAAGAACGCCTCCTGCAGGAGCGCCCAAGCGCGGGAAATATGAGTTCCATGTCGGCAACGCCAAGGTGACCGCGCGAAAGGGAGAATGCCGAATTCTTTCGGAGGTGGACTTCTCTGCCATCGACCGCCGACGATTGCAGGTGGCTATTGAAGCCTTCCAAAATGCTCTCCGCGATACGTAACCCGCGGGTTACCTATGGTCTACAGCTCACGGCGCGTAACCCACGGGTTACGCGCCGTGTCTCTTTTTAGGGACGCAGGAGCTATGTTTGGCCGGGGTGTGTGGCCGCAGGTTCAGGCTCGTGAGTGAGTGAGGTTTCGATACAAATTCCGCATAATAAGAGGATTGTGCAGATATGTCGCGATGACCGGTAGAGCCCTACTCAGCTGATCGGAAGTCCCAATCGACCGCTTGGCCCCCTGACGCGAGAAAGAATACGAGTTCGGACAGGCGTGTTTGACGGCGCTCTAGCATTGCGGCCTACGCAAGTAATCAAATTTTATCATGAGCAAACGGCTTGCCATTTAGGGCGGCATCTACCTGAAGCCCTGCCCTAAGATTGCTCCGCCTCGATTGTGATGCGGCACCCTGATCTTTCAAATACTTGGGAAGTCTCAGCAAAAGAGCGGTTGCCGGGCGGCTGGGTCTCTGACAGAAAGCGTTGACGCTCTCGCGCGATCAATCGTGCGGTGTCATATCAGCGGGTCCTCAGCGCGGGATCTGTCCCGATGGTCTGCGGCATTGCTCGGCCGACCACGCATTTCGCGCCCGACGGGTGCCAATCTTGAGGGTCGCCCCGATGGTTAATCCGCTTCGCTCCTATGGCACACGCTTGCGGAAACTGATCGGACGGTCAGGTCCGGATTTTTTCTCCGAAGCTGTCGAGACTTGGCAGGAGGCCCCGGGCGAGGAGCTTCCCTTTCATCCTGCACTTGCACTGTCGGGCCAGATCGACCGTATCCGAAGCAGCATCTTTGCCTCGCTCCCAGAAACCATCGAGGCGCTGACCCGCGACGGGACGGCCTCGGAGGGGCCGACCATGGGCTGGCGCTTTCGCAATGTCGATCTGGTGGATGGCGTGCTCTACGGTCGCGGGGCGGAAATGCATCTGCGCGCGCGCCAAAACCGGCTGGGGCTTGCGTTCCGCCCGCGCCAATCGGCGAGCGGCGCCCTTTACGAAACCTGGACCACCAACCGCTGGTTTGGCAGTTGGTTGATGGATGAGCTGCTGACCTGGCCGCTGGCTCAGGCCACGGGCGCCGCTTTTCGCACCGGAGCCGCGCCGCAATTGGGGGGCCATGCTGCCCGCTACGAAGAGATTTTGGGAGTCGTGCCGCGGCGCATTCAAGGCGATGTGCATTTTGACGAGCTCATCCTTTTCGGTGATCTCGCGAACAACCGCGGAAAATGGACGCGTCAGCGGCAATTGCGTGAGAAATTGCTACAGGGGCGTCAGCTTACATCGGTTCCCGGCGTTTTTCTCTTGCGCGGAACCGGGGGCGATCTGCGGCTTTTGCTCAATGAGCGTCAATTGGCTGAGCGTCTGGCGGCCGAGCGCGGGTTCCTCGTGCTCGATCCCATGGTTTCAACCGTTGACGAAATTGTTGCGGCTTGCGGCGCGGCCAAAGCGATTGTCGGTGTCGAGGGGAGCCAGTTGGTCCATGGCATCATCAGCGCACCGGCGGGTGCGGCCATCGTGCCAATTCAACCGCCTGACCGGGTTGCGGCGACGCTGAAGCAAATCTCGGACCGGCTGGATCAGCGATTTGGCCTTCTGGTCGCGGAAGGCCATGAGACCGCCTTTACGCTCGATTGGAAGGATTTGGCGGCGACGCTCGATCTGTTCTCATGAGCACGAATAGATGATCCGTCAAAGCGCAGAGAATTGCTCGCGCGCGATTGCCCGGCAGTTGTAAGCACCGTGCACATAACAGTGCACACGGCCTTCGCATAAGAGTCGATTTGTGCCTTTGAACTCCGGGTCACGGGAGTAGTCGTTCTCTCTCGGGCCGCAGGTTTGCGCCGCCCGAGAACAGAATCTTATCGCTCGGGTTGCTGCCCAAGCCAGTTTGCATCCTGCATCCCCGTTTCGGTGACCAGCACCTCGTTCGGCCAGGGATGGCTGATGAAATTGATCGGGCTGGCCGACGGACCATAGGCGCCGCAATTTTGGATGACGACGAGATCGCCTTCATCAAGCCTCGGCAGCTCGACCCCGGTGCCGAGCCGGTCGATCGAGGTGCAAAGCGGCCCCGCGATATCGACGGGACCGATCGGACGGGAGCCCGCATCATCGCCGCCAACCCGCCGGAGAATATAGTTCCGGCGCAGGACCATGCCGAAATTGCCCGTGGCCGCGAGATTGGCATTCAGCCCACCGTCGCAGAGGGCAATGTCCCGTCCGCGCGAGTGTTTCGTCGCAAGCACTTGTGTCAGAAAGACGCCCGCCGGTCCGGTCAGATAGCGCCCAAGCTCCAGCGCAAGGCGGGTCTCGCCAAAGCGCGGATCGGTTTTCAGCGCGTCGAGATCTGGATTGATCACCTCCGCGATCGCCTCAAGATCAAGCTCCTGATCGCCGGGATGATAGGGGATGCCAAGGCCCGCGCCGAAAATCAGCCGTTCGGGCGTCAGATCGTAGCGCGCACAGATCTCGCGGAAGATCGTGATGAAACCGCGCCAATTTTCGCAGATTGCATCGGCTTTGAGCGATTGGGTGCCCGAATAGATATGAAGCCCGATGACGCGCAGGCCGGGCAGTGACAGAGTTTCGGGAATGACCTCAGGCGCGGCCTCAATGTCGATGCCAAAGGGACTGGGCCGCCCCGCCATCTGATCGCCGAACCCCTTCGGCACACGGTCGGGACCGAGGCGCAAGAGCACCGGCTGGACCTTGCCAATTGCGAGCGCGATCTGATTGGCCAGCCGCGCCTCGCGCAGGCTTTCAAGGACCAGTTCGCCGATCCCCGCGGAGATTGCGGCGCGGAGCTCGCTTTCGCGCTTGGCCGGGCCGGTGAAGCTGATCCGCTCGGGCGGCCAGCCGGCGCGCTGCGCAAGGGAAAGCTCACCGCCCGACGAGATATCAAGGGTCTCAAGACGGTCGCGCATCCAGCCCAGAAGAGCCGGGTTCGGATTGCTTTTCACCGCATAGCTGATGTCGAACCGGCCCGCAAAAGCCGCCTTCAGCCGTGCCAACCGGGCCGCGAGCACATCGGTGAAATAGACATAGGCGGGCGTGCCGAACGTCGCGGCGACGGTCTGAAGCTCCGCGTCGCGGTCTGGGCCGATCTGGTTACTCGAGTGAGCTGACATAGGCCACGATCCGGTCCACGCTGTCGAAATTCTCGAGGGTCACATCCACCGGAGGAATGGTGGTGCGCGCCTTCTCTTCGATGAAGCCGATCAGGCTGACCAGCGAGACGGAATCGAGGATGCCGCTGCTAAAAAGTTCGGTGTCGAGATCAATCGGCGGGGCAATGTTCAGCTCTTCGATAAGGTAAGAGATCAAATCGTCGGCGGCGAGGGTCATATTCGTAAAATCCTTGGGTTTTAGACTGAGGTCATCGAGTTGCGGGCGGCGGCGATAATTGCTGGCCGGTCAAGTTTGCCGCTGGCGGTGCGCGGCATGCCCTCAGCCCAGGCAAAGAGGCGGCGTGGACGCATATAATGGGCCATGTGGCGATTGCAGTAACTGTTCAACTCACGTTCTTCGGCGCCGGGCAGCAGGGTCGCGGCGACATGGACGGCCTCGCCGAGATCGAGGTCCTCTTCCCCCCAGGCGACGACATCGCTGACCATCCCGCTTTGCGCGATCAAATCCTCGACCTCGGTCGGACTAAGCCGAAAGCCGAGCGTCTTGATCATATCGTCCATCCGGCTGACAAACCACAGATCGCCATCCGTGTCGATCCGGACGAGATCACCCGACCAGACCACCGGCTCCGCGCCGATTACCCCTTCAAGCGCGGGGCAGGGCCGGATCTTTTCGGCAGTGATTTCGGGGCGTTCCCAATAGCCTAGGCTGACCAGCGGACCGGCATGGACGAGCTCGCCCTGCTCCCCCGGACCGGCAAGACCACCTTCGGGTGTCACGACAAAGATCCGCGCATTCGGGATCTGCTGGCCGATCGCGCCCATCTTTTGCGCAAAACGCTCGGGCGGGAGATAGGTCGAGCGGAAGGCCTCGGTCAGCCCATACATCAGATAGATGTCGACGCCCGGAAAGACCTGCGGCATCGCCTCGAGCACGGGTTGCGGGATCTTGCCGCCGGTATTGGTGATGCGGCGCAGATCGGGCAGATCGGTCGGGCTGGATTGCTGCATCCGCACGATCGGGCCCCAGAGCGGCGGCACGCCCGCGATGCCGGTCACGCGCTCGGCCTTGGCCATGCGCAAGATCTCGGCAGGCATGGTCAGGGGCTGGTGAACCACCGTGCCCCCGGTCAGCATCATCGTGGTCAGCTGGTTCAACCCAGCGTCGAAACTATAGGGCAGCACCGACAGCAGCCGGTCGCTGTCGTCGAGCTTCAGATACTCCGTGACCGAAATCGCGCCGATCCGGATATTGCGATGGCTGAGCATCACGCCCTTGGGCATCCCGGTTGAGCCCGAGGTATAGATGATCGCGGCAAGGCCTGCGGGATCGACCTCGACCGCTGCGGTCTTCTGATCGGCCGGAAGCGCCGCCCAGAGATCCGCGCCCGCAGGCGGCTCGGTGCCCTTGCCATGCACGAGCAGGGCGGTTTCCGGGGCAAGCGCATGCTCGCCGGTCAGACCGCGAAGCGCCGTTTCCTCAAGGATCACCGCGCGCGCCCGGCAATCGCGCGCGACATAGGCAAGCTGCGCCGCGGTCCAGCGCGTGTTGACATTGACGACCACCGCCCCGGCTTTCCAGGCACCGAACATCGCCGCAACCTCGTCGATGCCTTTGCGCAGATGAACGATCACCCGGTCGCCCGCTGCGATGCCGCGCGCGATCAGCCAATCGGCAATCCGTCCGGCTTCGCCGGCAAGATCGGCATAGCGCGCTTGCCGCCCGGGATCGACCGCCGCGATCTTGTCGGCGCGGTCGGGCAGGTTATCGGCCAAAAGCCACCAGAGCGCGCGATCGAAGGTCTCAATCATGACGTGGTCCCGCGGCTTTGGACATCATCGGCAGGCTGGGATAGATCCGCGCCGGAGAGCCGACGACCACGGAATCCGCCGGAACATTGGTCGTCACAGCGGTATTGGCGGCGATCCGCACCCGGTCGCCGATCTTGATCGGGCCGAGAATGGTCGAATTCACGCCGATGAAGACATCATCGCCAATTATCGGAGCCCCGCCCCGCATATTGGTCCCAATGGTCACATTATGCATAACGCCGCAACGGTCCCCAATTACCACATCCGGATGAATCGATAGTGATCCTTCGGCATGGATAATATGAAAATCTTGCCCGAGGGTTACCTGCGGCGGAATCCAGATTTTCGTCACGTTCAGGATGAAAATCTTCATCAATCCGTAAACTTTATTGGCAACCCAACGCGCCACCGGGTTTTTTCTGGCAAGTGCCCAACGACCATAGCGATAGACCGTCAATGAGACAAATCCCGAACCGGCCAGAGTTTCGCCGTGCCGTTTGTAATCGTCTCGCAAGGTGTTAAACATCTTATCGTCCGCCGGCTTTTCCCTTGATGGTTGTATCAGCATATTTCGGATGGGGAGGCAATCAGTTCCATGGTTCGGGCAATATCGCTCCATTTGATGGTGAATCCGCTGGCCTCGCCTTGTCCAATGACCATGGCGAAGCGCTGCTGCCAGCGGTCGCTCAAGAGCTTCATCGCCGTCGTGGCACGATCGGCGGGCTGAAGGGTGAAGAGCGTGCCGCCCTCGGGCATCACCGCGATGCCGTGGTTGAGTTGGCTGCCCTCGACCCCCATGACGACCTTCGCGCCGCCGCACAGCACGATCAGCTCATCGACGCTGTGATCCTCGGGAAAGACCACGCTGAAGCCGAAGTCGCGCGCCATCCGCGCGGCGAGCTCGTCTTCGTTCAGGAGCCGCCGTTGATCGCCGCTGTGCCCGCGCAACAAGAAAACCCCCGGTGACGGGGTGGGGTGACCCGCGCCGATCAGGCGGCGGCGCATGTCTTGCGCGCGTGCAAGGCGGTTGGTGTTGTTTGCATGGTCGTCGAAGACGATCAGCTCGTCGAAATGCACATCGCCAACCCGGCGCGGAGCCATCGCAAGCAGAGTTTCGTAGCGCGGGACATGGCCACCGCTGCCAGACCGCGTCGTGACCGGTTGGCCTGCGGCCTCTGCCAACCGGTAGCTCAGGCAATCGTCAAGCAACCAGTTCCCGAACCAGCGGTTGCCGACCCAAGTCTCATATAGCGCGCCCGAGCCTGCATCCTCCATCCGCGCCGGTCGCGGCAGCCGAGTGCGGCGGTGCAGATGCAGCGAAAGGCCGTTCGTATAGAGCACGCCGTCAATCAGATCGACATCGCGCAGATGCCAGGCGAGCGTCGGCGCGATCTGCTCGGCAGGATCCCCCGCGAGCGAGCGCAGCACCATGTCACGCGGGGCGAATTCGGTCCGGGTGATGCGCTCGGCCTGTCCGGGCAGGATGATGACGGGAGGGACAGGGCGGATTTCGCCCGGCGCGATCTCTTCGCGCTCGACGGCGAGCCCAGCCAGTTCACGCGTTCCACGACCCGCGAGACGGCCCAAGCGATAGGACAGGGGGCGCCAACTCCACATCAATTGCCCTTCTGAATCACACCACAATGCAATCACAGCCACAGGTGCGTTGGCTGTGATCACCTGTTCACAGATGGAATGAGATCAGCCTTAAGGCTTCATTGTTTTGAGTCAATTGCCTTAATCAACAGGTCGGCAATGAGCGCATGATCCTTGAGCGAGGGATGCCAGTGGCAGCCTTTTCGCTCAAGCTTGGGCAGCTCGATCAGCGCGACCTCGCTGCCAGCGTCACGCAGCGCGGCCTCGGCGGCGCGGTAAGAGGTGATCATCTCTTCGCCATATTCGGTGAAGGACAAAAGCACGATCCGCGCCCCCGGCATCTCGCTTTGGCGAGCTTTCAGAAAGGCGATCAGCGCGTTTTGGAAATCCGATTGCAGTGCCGCGTTCGAGCCCCATTTCTCTTCGGCAGCAAAGGGCGAGCCCAGATCGTTCGAGCCAAGGCCCACGACCAGCGTCGCGACCGCTCCGGGCGGGTCGTCGGGCAGGTCGGGCCGGTCGGGGATCGCCAGCGGATAAAGCGCCGCCATGGTCGGTCCGGCAGAGCCGCCGTAATTGCGCAAAAGCCCGACGCCCGAGCGCGCGGTCACCGTGACCTCGGCCTTCAGCGCCTGACCGACGCGGGCGGGAAAGCTTTGGGTCGTATCGGTCTCGGCAAAGACCTGCGTGCCGCTGCACTCGCGCTGATGCCCGGTATTGCCATAGCCGACCGTATCGGAATCCCCGATGAAGGCGATCCGCGGCAGGGCTGCGGCAACTGGAAGCGCCTGACCGCCGCTCGGGGTCGCAAAGCCCACGAAACGGGCGGGCCGGTCGGCCTCGCTTAAGGTTTCGACCCGGACCTGATGCGGCCCGGCGGGCAGGCCAGAGATCTCGATGGTCTTTGTTCCGGGCCGCACCAGCGTGATCTTGCCGCTCGCCCCGTCATCGATCACCACGCGCAGCCGGTTGGTGGCATCGGCGAGGCGCATGGACACCGCCGGGCCGTCAAAGCGCCCCTCAGCGGCAAATCCGGGCCATTGATGCCAGACCCCATCCGAGGCCACCGCGCGCCGCCCCTCAAGGCGGACAGCCAGCGGCGTTCCTGTCAGGGCCGTATCGACAAGCTGCACCTGCGCCTGCGGCGGCAGCGTATCGACATGAAGGAGAGGGAGGGGCGTGTCGATTTGAGGCTCATGTCCATTGAATGTCCAGATGAGACCAACAACCAGCCCAGTCATCGCCAGGATCACCAGTCGCCCCCGTAACCTGTTCATCCAAAACTCAAATCATGGAAAGTTTGGCGCAGAATATCTCTGGCCCGAACGGCTGTCCACGTTTGATTTCACGCGAGGCGCGGCTGCGGCGGGCGCCGCTCGCGCTAGGGATGTCGGGGCGCGGCTCAGTCGAGATAAGCGATGGGCGCGCCGCTGCGGGGGTGGGCGAAGGTCGCGATCTCGACACCATAGATCTCACGCAGGGTATCGCGGGCCAAAAGCGTTTGCGCATCGCCGCGCGCGATCAGCCTGCCGCCTTTCAGCGCGATGATCTCGTCGCAATAGCGCGCAGCCATGTTGATGTCGTGAAGCACGACGATGACGCTCGCGCCGCCGTCTTCGGAAAGCTTGCGCACCAAGGACAGCACCTCGACCTGATGGCTGATGTCCAGCGCCGAGATCGGCTCGTCGAGCAAAAACGCCCCAGCTTCCTGCGCGACCAGCATGGCCAGCCAGACGCGCTGGCGCTCGCCTCCCGAAAGGCTCTGGACCTGTCGGGTCGCGAAAGCTGCGACATCGGTCAGCGTCATGGCCTCGTCGATGCGGTCGTGATCCTCGGCCTTCATGCGCCCAAGCGCGCCATGCCAGGGATAGCGCCCCATCGCCACCAGATCGCGGACGGTCAGCCCGGTGGCGGGCGGCGGGTCTTGGGGCAGATAGGCGATGCGGCGGGCAAAGTCGCGGCCCGGCCAATCGCGAAGCGCGCGGCCCTCAAAGCTGATCCCACCGGCGCTCGGGCGCAGCTGGCGGGCGAGCAGTTTCAGCAGCGTCGATTTCCCCGAGCCATTATGCCCGATCAGCCCGACGACCTTGCCCGCAGGCAGATCAAGCGTCAGATCGGTCAGCAGCTTGCGCTCGGGAAGCTGAAAGCTGACATCGGTAAGCGAATAAAGCGTCATGGCAAGGTCTTTGCGAAAGGATCAGGTCGAAGAGCGGCGCAGCAAAAGCCAGGCGAGCAGCGGCGCGGTGATCAGCGTGGCCAAAAGCCCCGCAGGCATCTGATTGGGCACCATCAGCACCCGGCCCAGCCAGTCGGCGACAACCATCAAGGCCGCGCCGGAAAGCGCGGCGGCGGTGAGTTCCGCCGTCGGGCTGCGAAAGCCCATCAGCCGCGCCAGATGCGGGGCCATCAGGCCGACGAAGCTCAGGGGCCCGATCACCGTCACCGAGAGCGCGACCAGCAACGAGGCGTAGAGCAGAAGGCTGCCCCGCGCCCGCGCGACCGGCACGCCAAGCGCGCGCGCGACGACCGGCCCCAGCGGCAGGATCGCGAGCCAGCGGCGGAAGAGGGGCAGGGCGGCCAGACCGATCAGCGCGGTCGCGGCGATGATCCCCGCCTGCATCGGCGTTGCCAGAAAGGTCGCGCCATTCATCCAGCGCAAGAGGCCAAAGACGCGGTTGTCTCCGCTGGCCAGAAGCAGCGAGACCAGCGCGCTGAAGGCGGTGGTGATGGCGATGCCGAGCATGAAGAGATCATGCGGGCGAAAGCTTGTCCGCCACGCCAGCGCCATCAGCCAGGCAAGCACCAAACCCGCTCCGGCCATGCTGGCGCCAAGCCCGCCCAGAAAGCCGAGACTCGGCACGAAGGCCGCGACGATTGCCCCGCAGGCCGCTCCCGAGCTGATGCCTAAAAGCTCGGGCGAGGCCAAAGGGTTCGAGGTCAGGCGCTGAATGATCCCGCCCGCAATCGCCGTCATGACCGCTCCCGAAGCTGCGGCCAGCGCGCGCGGACCGCGCCAGAAAAACGTCTCGTGCAGCGTCGAGAGCCCGCCGAAGGACCAGCCCCCGATCCCCTTGCCGGTGAAGAGCGCGACCAGCACCAGTAAACCCAAAGCCATGAGCAGCCAGATCAGGCGGCGGGTCGGGGCGGCCTCGTCTTCCGTGCGGGCGATCAGCGTGGGCGCGGGCGGGCGGTTCGCGATGCGGTTGCGGGCGATCAACCAGATAAGGAGTGGCGCGCCCATCAGCACGGTCGCCGCGCCTGCGGGGATGGTCGTGGGCGTCGGCAGCGCCAGAAAGATCTGATCGGTCACGACCAGCAGAAGCGCGCCAAGCAGCGGGGCCAGCAGGATCTGCGCCTCGGCGCGTTGATAGCCCATGCGGCGCAAGATCTCGGGCGCGGCAAGGCCGATGAAGCCGATGACGCCCACTGCCGCGACAGTTGCCGCCGCAATCCACAAAGCCACCGCAATCGCCGCGCCACGCACCAGCCAAGGGTTCGCGCCCAGCCCGGTCGCGAGCTCGTCGGAAAGGCTCAGGATCGCGATCGGGCGGGCGAGGATCAGGCAGGGCAGGACGACCGGCAGCAGTTGCAGGGCGAGCAGGTTGAACGTGCTCCAATCCTGCGTCGCGAGCGAGCCGCTGCCCCAGATGAAGAGTTTGATCAGCCCGCCATGCAGCATGATCATGAAGGTGTTGATCGCGCCCGCGTAAAGGCTGACGACCAGCCCGGCGAGCAGGACGACCTGTGGGGCCAACCGCGCACGCCATGACAGCGCCAGCACCAGCGCGCCGGCAATCGCGCTGCCCGCCAGCGCTACCAGCATCTTGCCGCCGATCAGAAGGCCGGGCGCCCAGATCGTCGCGGCGCTGACCGCGAGAAAGGCCCCGGCTGAAGTGCCAAGCGTCGCAGGCTCGGCGGCGGGATTGCGCAAAACCAGCTGCACCAGCACGCCCGCGAGCGAGAGCGCCGCCCCGACCAGAAGCGCCAGCAGCAGGCGCGGCACGAGGCTATAGTGAAAGACCAGCTCTCCCATCCGGGTCGGATCGGGCTGGCTTAACGCCTTCAGCCACTCTTGCGGCGGCAGGTTCAGGGCGGCGGTCCGGGCGGCAAAGGCCAGCGCCAGCGCGGCCAGCGTCAGGCACAAAAGGATCAGTGGCAGATGTCGGCGAAAGGTCATGCGGGATCAGGCGAGAGTTTCGGCAAGGAGACGGGCAAGACGGATGGCCGAGGGCAGGCCTCCGTCTTCGAGAAGGGCGGGAAGGAGACGGGTGCGATGCTCGCGCACGGCGGGGAGGGCCTCCCAGAAGAGGCCGCCGGGGCTGGAGCCCGACAGGCCGTTGAGCGCGGCCGCATCAAGGACCAAGAGGCTGGCCTCTGGATGTTGGGCGAGCTCATCGAGCGCGACCGTGGCGCGGCTGCCGAAGAAGGCCCCGCGCGTCCAGTCGTTCACCAGCCCGAGCCGCGCCATGACCTGACCCTCGAAGCTTTCGGCGGTGAAGACAGAGAGATGACGGTCATCGGCCAAGGTGAGCAGTAGGAACGGCTTGCCGCGATGGCGGGCAAGCGCGGCTGCGGCCTCGGTCAGAGTGGTCTCGGCCTCGGCGATCACGGGCTGAGGGTCGCGGCCTGTCAGGGTGCCGATCTGGATCAGCGCCGCGGTCGCGGCGTCCAGCGTGGCCGTGCCATTCGAGGCAAGATCGACGACCTCGACCGGGGCAATGCGGCGCAGGAAAGGCAGCATCTGGCCAAGGCGCGGCGGGATCAGGATGAGGCGCGGGGACAGTTCGTCGATGAATTCGAAGTTGGGGGTAAAGAGCAGCCCGACATCGACGGTGTCGGGGCGCAAGGCGGGTTCGACCGTGGCGCGGTTATAATAGGCGGTGCTGGGCACGCCCGTCACATCCGCGCCAAGCGCCAGCGCATTCGCAGCCAAGGCCCAATCCAACGCGATGATCCCGCCTTTGGGGGGCGGGGCAGGGGCTGCGAAGGCTTTGGGGGCGATCAGAGAAGGGGCCAGGACGGAAACTGCCGCCGCCTGCAAAAACAGGCGGCGGCCGAGACGGGGCATGACCGGAAGATCTGGCGTTACCACCGGCTTCTGATGCTCAGCTGGACGGCGCGCGGCTCGCCGTAATTGCCGAAGAAGCGGGTGGGCAGGCGGTCCCAATAGGTCCGGTCGAACGCATTGGTCACCGTCAGCGCCGCGTCGAGCTTGTCGTTGAAGCGATAGCCCGCCTGCAGATCGACCACCGCATAACCGCCCTGTTCGGCATAGATCGTGCGGATGCTGTCGATGCGCTTGGTCTTGCTATAGGCGCGCAGACCGGCGGCAAGGCTGAGACCTTCGAGCTGGCTGCCTTCCTGGAACTGGTATTTGCTCCAGACTTTCAGGCTATGGCGCGGCTCTTCGGTGTCGAGGGACTGGCCAATGAAGGCCGGGTTCTCGTTGTCGGTAATCTTGGTGTCGAGATAGGTGTAACCGGCGGTCAGGCTCCAGCCATCGGTGATCTCGCCGGTGACTTCGGTCTCGAAGCCGCGGCTGCGGGCCTTGCCGCCGGGGCGGTAGAACCACGCATGGTCGGGATCGTCGATCGGGCGGTTGCTGTCCTTGATCTCGAAGATCGCGGCCGTCGCCAGCAGGCGGTCATCCAGAAGCGAGGTCTTGGCGCCGACCTCGATCTGACGACCCTCGCGCGGCTTCAGCGTCACACCTTCAAAGGTCGACTTGTCGGCCTGCGGGGTGAAGATATCGGCATAGCTCGCATAAAGCGTGGTCGAGGGCGTGATGTCGTAAAGCAGCCCGACATTGCCCGAGAAGCGCGCATTGATATCGGGCTCCTGCTCCCACTCGCCAACCGGCATGCGGTTGCGGTTCTTGGCCTCATACCAGCTCAGACGCCCGCCGACGACCACGGTGAGGGGATCGGTGACCTTGATGCGGGCCTGCGAATAGAGGCCCATTTCGCGCGCACGTGCCGAATTGGCCCAAGTATAGGGCGCATCGACATTCGGGATCTGGTGATGGGCATCAAAGACATTCCAGCGCCCGCCCGACATGAAGCCGCCCGCGCGGTCGCGGTTCTTTTCGGCCATGCTTGCGCCGACAACGATCTCGGCCGGGCGGCCAAAGACATCGACCGAGCCGGTCAGGCTGGTGTCGAGGTTGAGCAGCTTTTCCTGGATCTCGTTGCGCTGGATCGCATAGTTCGATTCGAAGGTCGTCGGATCGATGCCGTTCATCATATAGGCATATTTCGACGCGCCATCGGTGTAGCGATAGGACAGGTTTGTGTTCGAGACCCAGCCATTGCCGAAATCATGGCGCAGGCCGGTGGCGATCTCGTGCATCTCGGTCTCGCTGCGCGACCAATCCGCACCGAAGAAGGTCGAGCGCGGTGCATTGAGGAAACCGCCGCCGATCATGATGGACTGACCGTAATCGAAGGGCGCAAGCTTTTCCTTCTGCCATGCCGCCGAGAAGCTCAGCGTGGTGCTGGGGGCGATGTCATATTCCAGCGCGCCGTAAAGCGTGCCGTGGCGCGAGCCGGTGCCGTTGAATCCGTCGCGATCCTCGACAGCGCCGACAAAGCGGCCGCGCAGGCTGCCGTCGGCGTTGATCGGGCCGGTGACATCGACGCTCTGGCGCTTGAGGTTCCACGACCCGAACCGCGTCTCGGTCGAAATGCCGAATTGGTCGCGCGGTTTCAGGCGCACGAAGTTCGCCGTGCCGCCCGCGCCGCCCAGACCCTGCTGCAAGCCCGCCGGGCCGCGCAGCACTTCGACGCGGTCATAGATCGCAAGGTCGAATTGGCTGGTGTATTGAATGCCCGAGCTGACCGCCATGCCGTCATATTGCGCATCTAGCGCGAATCCCCGCGCGTTCATGTAATAGGTGCCGTCACCATAGTTGACGGCGGTGACGCCGGTCGCCTGACGCATCGCATCGGCGACGGTGGTGATGTTTTGGTCGTTCAGGCGCTGCTTGGTCATGACCG
This sequence comes from Paracoccus aminophilus JCM 7686, assembly GCF_000444995.1. Taxonomy (NCBI): domain Bacteria; kingdom Pseudomonadati; phylum Pseudomonadota; class Alphaproteobacteria; order Rhodobacterales; family Paracoccaceae; genus Paracoccus; species Paracoccus aminophilus. The sequence continues at coordinate 16,939 of NC_022043.1, forward strand.
AGACCGATTGCGGCGTTTCCTTCAAGGGCGCGGCCAGCTTGCCCGCGACCGAAGCCTCGGAGCCCGCATAGCTCGTCGAGCCATCGGTCGTGGCATCTGCCGAAATCACCACCGTATCGAGCTGGATCGCACCATCAACCGCCGGTCCCACTGCGGCACCCCGGCGCGCGTCGATCAAGACGATCGCGCGGTCGCCCGATTGGCGCCAGCTGATGCCAGAGCCGCGCAGCATCCGCTCGACCGCTTCGGTCGGGGTCATGCGGCCGGTCACCGGCTGGCTTTTCAGCCCCGAGGGTAGCGAGAAGCCGTAGGCAATGCGCCAGCCGCTGACCGCGCCGACCTGCGCCAGCGCACCCGAAAGCGGGCGGGCGGGGATATTGAACTCATAGCTGGCTGTCGAACTCGCACCGCCGCGCGTCTCCTGCGCCGCTGCGGGCAGCGCGGCCACTGTCAGCATTGCGGTAGAGCCAAGGAACCGCGCCAGCAATAGTCCCAGACCGGGCCGAAGCCGTGCCGTCATTCTTCTTCTCCTGTCCATCCTGTGCCGCTTTTTTTGCGGCTCTCGGATAGATGAACGGGCGAGATCTGGACTGCCGTGTCTTAACTGACGAAAAAAATCAGAAATTTATCCGAGGATGATGAGATAGGGCGTGATCCGGGTCACCGAGAGGTCCAGCGCCGCCGCCATGGTCTCAAGTGTTCCATCGACATCGGTCAGCGGAAATGTCCCTGAAATCAGCCGATTGTCCGCATCGCCGCGCAGGACGATCCGCCCCGGGGTATGGCGTTCGAGCGTGCGGGCGACATCGCTCAGTCGGGCCGCCTCGACCACCAGCCGCCCGTCCATCCAGGCAAGCGCCGTGTCGGTATCACTCGGTTCAACCGGCTGGGCATGACCCTCGGTGATCACCAGCCGCTCGCCTTCGATCAGGCGCTGCGGGTTTGCATCATTTTGCGCGCGGACCTCGACCTCGCCCTGCGTGACCGCGACCGTTGCCCCTGTGGATTGACGCTCAATCGCGAAACGCGTGCCGATGTCGCGAATCTGATCGGGGCCGACATGGACGGTGAACGGAGCCAGATCCGCGCCGGTATCCGCATGGCGCACGTCGAAATAGGCCTCGCCGCGCAAGAGCGTCAGCTCGCGTCGGCCCGCGCTGAAATCGAGGGCCAGCGCCGTGTTGGCCCCCAGATAGGCGCGCGAGCCATCGGGCAGGGTGATTTCGGACACCAGATCGCGCGACGAGACGATATCGGCCTGAAGGTTCTGGATCAGCCCGGGCGTGACCAGCCAGACCCCGGCGCAAAGCGCGGCGATCAGCGCCGGGGGCACAAGCCAGCCCAGGCGGGGCCGGAAGGCGCGGCGCAGATCCCTGCTGCGGCTTTCGCGGGCATGAAGCTTGCGCGCCGGGGCGTCCAGCAAGGCATAGACCGAGACCATCTGATGATAGGCGCGGCGATGCAGGGGATCGACGGTCAGCCAGTTCTCGAATGCCGCGCGGGCCTCGGCATCGAGCGAGCCACCCTCATGCCGTGCCAGCCACAGCGCGGCCTCGGCGCGGATCTCGTCCGGAATGGGGCCTGCCGTCATATCCTTCCCTTCATTGCCGCGCGCATCCGCCCTGCTCTTGTCAGCCTTGTCTTGATCAACGGGCGAGCGGCGCTCTGCCGTGTCTGTAGCCGAGTTTTCCGCAGAGGTCATTCGTCACCGAGATACCCGGAGAGACGGGCAGCGCAATGCTGAAGCGCCCGCGCGATATGTTTCTCGACCGAATTGACCGAAATGCCGTGATGGCGCGCGATTTCGGCATTCGACAGCCCCTCGACCCGGCGTTGCAGAAAGATCTCGCGGCAGCGCGGCGAGAGATCGGCAAGGCTTTTTTCCAGCGTCGCCAAGGCCTCGCGCGCGCTGGTGTGATCCTCGCCGCTGGTCGTCGCGGTGCGACCAAGCTGCTCGGGCAGCAGCGCCTGCAGGATGCGGCTGCGCCGGGTTTCGCTGCGGTAATGCTCGATCGCGGCATTGCGGGCGGCGGCGTAAAGCAGGCGGCGGCCCTCTTCATCGCTGGCGCGCGGCGGTGCCATCAACGTGCGCAAGAACACGTCCTGCACGATTTCGGCGGCGATATCGGCATTGCCGACGCGCGCACGCACGCTGCGCTCCAGCCGCCGGCGGTGCGTCAGAAACAGGCCTGCAATCGTGTCACGCCAGCTGGACATGAGGGGAGGGGCAACGTCAAAACCAGAGATTGACCTTGGCGGTAACCGGATTTCGACAGCGGCGCAAGGAATAGATTAGGGTTTCAGTCGGGAAATTTGCCATCGCTGGCGACCGTCTCCGGGCCTTGTCCTACACGCGCGCGTGAGGCGCAGAAACTTCGTGATGAGCGGCGATGCAGTTCGGGCGACCCGAGCGTGCGAATTAATCCGGAGGCTGAGGGGCTTAGGAAAACGCGGCGGGTTTGCAGCCGAAATCGGCGCGGTCGCGACGAAGACACGTCTCTGTGTCAGCGCGGAACGAGTGCTCTGCGGCGCGGTTGAACGCACACTGCTGGGTTCAACAGAGGGCCCGCAGCAACACCCAACGGAAAAACCTTGGAGAAGTGAAATGGCCGACCATAAACACGATCCGAAGTCGAGCAGCGCCTCACATTCCAGCGCCCCGCGCAAGGATCCTGGCCAGCAGCAGCCGTCCCAGCACCAACAGTCGCAAGCGACCCCACGGCGCGACCCGAAAACCGGTGAGTTCGAGAAAGCGAAATCGCCTCAGCACAAATAAACGTGCCAGAGCGGCATGGGGAGGGGTCGCATCTGCGGCCCTTTCTTTCTTTTTTGAAACAAGAGATTACGTCAGCCTCTCCGTCAACGACGATCTGCGGCCTTCGGGGCGAGGCTGAAGCGGGCGACGAAGCTTGCCGGGGTCAGCGCCTCATCCGTGTCGAAATCCGTAATGGTTTGAGGCGTCAGCACGACTATGCGCGGCCCGGCCTGTTTGACCTCGAGCCGATCCTCGACGACCCGCACCGCCTGCTCGATTGCAAGCCGCCCTTGCATAACCGGGAAGTCGCTTGGCGCAGCAAGGATGCGCCCGCGCCGCACGCCGCGAAAAACGCCATGGGTCATATAGGTCGAAATGATCCCGACCCGATCCGAAAGGCCCCGGTTGCGGGTGATGGCGACCGCCGCTTCGGCCATCGGCGCATTGCCGATCAGATAGTTGATGTCGGGATCTTCCTCGAGCGCCTCTTCGATCAGCACGACCTGCTGTTCGCGCCCGGTATCGCCGTATTTCGTGACCACGATCTCGGCAGAGCTTTCGGCCAGCGCCGCGCGAAACCCCTCTTCGACAAAGCGCACCCAGCCCGCGTCTTTCGGGCCGGGAAACCAGGCGACGCGCACCGGCGGGCTGCCCCTGGGGTGACGCGCGGCCAAAGCCTGCCCGGCGGCGGCGGCCATATCACGCCAAGAGACGCTCGACTTCGCGCTGATGCCCTCGGGGTCGATGTCATTGACCGTGGCGATGATCGGTGTCGTTTGGCTGATTTCGCGGATGAGCGGCGTCAGCCCGTCATAAGAGACCGTGCCAAGGATGATCGCATCAAATCCGCCCGCGCCACAGGCTTTCAGCTGCTCGGCCTGCCGTCGCAGATTTGGATAGCCGCCTGCCTCGAACAGCTCGAACCCGACGCCCAGACGCTGCGCCTCCCGAACCATGCCGTAATTGACGCTGAGCCAATAGGCATCCTTCAGATGCGGATAGAGAATGCAGAACCGCAAAGGCCGCGCTGCATGATCCAGCGGTTCATAGCGCATGGCGCGGGTCGGGCTTTGATCGTCGAAGGGCAGCAGATGGGCGTCGAGAAGCCAGTCTTCCGCCGCTGCAGGCAGGGCGGCCAACCACAGGACCAGCGCAGGGGCCAGAGCCCCGAATAATCCTTTCAGCCGGGTCATGCGGTTTCCCTACCTCTGCGCGCCGGTCTTCGGCATAGTAACTCTGGGCTGAAAGGCAGGGGGGCGACAAGCGATATATGAAACAGGGCTCGAGCCTCGGGCGCAGGCTCTTCGTGGCATTTCTGATCATCGCGGGCCTGCCTGCGCTGACCGGGCTCTGGGGCTGGATTCTGCTGGCCGATGTCGCGCGCAATCAAGATGCCCTGATCAAAAAGACCCTGCCCGCGATCATCGATGTGCGCGGCTTTACCGAGGAAAGCAGCAAGGTTGTTGCCGCCGCCCCCGAATTCGCCGCCGTCACCCGCGAGGCTGATCGCAAGCAACGCGCCGCCTCGCTGCTTGGTCAGGTCGATGCGCTGCATTTGCGACTGGAGCGCAACCGCAATCACAGCAACCTGCCGCCCTATGCGCTGTCGCGCACGGTTCTGGACATGCGCGACAGCATCGGAGTGCTGGACGTGCTGGTCCAGCGCCGGATCACCGCGCTTGGCGAGCAGCGGATGCGGCTGGCGGCGGGGCTAGAGGCTGCGGCCGAGCTCTCTGAAATCGCCGATACGCTCGTCGCCAACTCGGAAATGAGCACGGCGGCCGGGGTCACCAGCCTTTATGATTTCGCGCTGCGCCCCGGCGCTGTCGAGGATCAGATGCAGGCGCTCGACAAGCTGATCGAGGTCGATCTCTTCCAGCTTGGCCTGATGTTCGAACTGCGCGCCCATGCGGCTGAACTCGGCATGATCCTGTCGCGGATGGCCGCGGCAGAGACGCCCGCGGCGCTCGCCTTGGCCGAGCAGGATCTGAAGCGGCGCACCGATATTATCGCGCGGCGGATCCGCACCATCGAAGATCCGGTGCGCGCCGCCCATGCCAAGGAGCTTTTGGCGACCATCGCCCCGGATGGCGACGCGCGTGGCGGCGATCTCGCTTCGGTCACCGCACGGCTTTTGGGGATAAATACCCGGATCGCCACGGTCGAGGCGGCGGTCCGCGCGGCAGCGGCGCAGATGGATCGCGAGGCGGCGGCGCTGGCCGATGAGATCCACGCGAATGCGGCGGCCTCGGGCGGCAAGGCCAATGAGACGATCCGCTTTGCGCGCCAACTGACCACCCTTGGCGCGATTGTCTCGCTGCTCGTGTCGCTCGGGGTGCTGTGGTTCTATGTCCGGGGCAATATCCTGCGCAGGCTCGGCGGGCTCGCCTCGACCATGGCGCGGCTCGAGGGCGGGGACACGCGCGATCCGATCATCCCGCGCGGCACGGATGAGATCGCGCGGATGGAGGCGGCGGTCGAGGTCTTTCGTCGCCAAGCCATTGAAAACCGGCGCCTCGAGGAAGAGCGCGGTCGACATCTCGACGAGCTCAGCCATCACCGCAATCAGTTGGAAGGCCTTGTCCGCGCCCAGACCGAAGAGCTGCGCGGCGAGGTGGCCGCCCATGCCGAGGCGCGGCGCCGCGCCGAAGCGGCGGATCGCGCCAAATCCGAATTTCTGGCCATGATGAGCCATGATCTGCGCACCCCGATGAACGGCGTTCTGGGGATGCTGCGTGGGCTTGGCCGTGACCATCTGACCCCGCGCCAGCGGTCCTATTTGCGCGCCGCCGAGGTCTCGGGTCATGGCTTGATGGCTATCCTCAATGATATTCTCTATCTGCCGCTGGTCGAATCCGGGCGGCTGATTGAAACCGTTTCGACCTTTTCCCTCTCCGAACTCGTTCGCGATCTGTCCTATCTGATGTCGCCGAATGCGCAGGAAAAGGGCCTGACTTTCGCAATCGACCTGCCGCCGGATCTTCCGCCCGCTTTGCGCGGAGATGTCGCCAAGTTGCGCCAGATCCTCTTCAATCTGGTCGCCAATGCGGTAAAATTCACCGAACAGGGCGAGGTTCTTCTGCGCATCACCCAAGGGCCAGAAGAGGGCGGTAAAATCCCCTTCACCCTCAGCGTCAGCGACACCGGCAAAGGCATTTCCGAATGGGCGCGCGAGCGGATTTTCGAGATTTTCGAGCAGGAAAATGCGGCGACCGCGCGGCAATATGGCGGCACTGGTCTCGGGCTTGCGATCTGCCGCCGCTTTGCCGAGGTCATGGGCGGTAAGCTGTCGGTGCAAAGCACGCTTGGCCAAGGCTCGGTTTTTACCCTGAATGTCGGCTTTGCCAGCGGCGATCCGGCGGATCTGCCCCGCGACGTGCCCGAGCCCCAGTTGGCGCTGCGCCCGCTTTTCGTGCTGGTGGTCGAAGATCATCCGATCAACCGCATGGTGGTCGAGACCTATCTTGAGGCGGGCGGGCATCGCTGGCAGGTCGCCGAAACCGGTGAGGCGGCGGTTGAGGCGGCGGCGACGCAAAGCTTCGACGTGATCTTGATGGATGTGAACCTGCCCGGCCTGTCGGGCACCGAGGCCACGCGCCGCATCCGCGCCTTGTCCGACCGCGCGGGTGCGCAGGTGCCGGTGATCGGGATTTCCGCCCATGTCCATCACGCCGAGATCACCGAAAATCTGGCCGCTGGCATGACCGAGGTTCTGCCCAAGCCCTTGACGCCGCAGCAACTTCATGCCGCGCTGGAAAAGATCGCGCCGCAGACGGGCGCACAAAGCGCGATCTTGCAGCATCTGCTCGACGATGTCGGCCGCGACCGCACCATCACCATTGCCCGGCTGTTTCTGGACCGTCTGGACGCCGAGCTCGGCGAGATCGAGACGGCCCGCGCGCGCGGCAGGCTCGAGCAGCTTTCGCGTGCGGCGCATCAGCTCAAGGGTGCAGCGGGCAATCTCGATCTGAGCGCGCTTGCGGCGGCGCTCCATGGTCTCGAGACGGGGGCGCGCGCCGAAAACCCGGATGCGATCGACCGTGCCTTGACGCGGCTTCATGCCATTGTGCCGCCGTTGCGGGCCGAGCTGGAAACCGCACTCGGTTGGTTGGAAACCGAGGTCCTCAGTCCAGCGGTGCCGTGAAAACATAGCCTTCGCCATGCGAGGTCGACAGGATGCGCGGCTGTTTCGGATCGTCGCGCAGCTTGATCCGCAACCGGCGCACCAGCACGTCAATCGTGCGCGGATTGGCCGAAATCTGGCGATGGGTGATGGCATGGCTCAGACGGTCGCGATCCATCACCACGCCGGGATTGGTCAGAAAGACCCGCAGCAGCTCGAATTCCCCACGCGTGAGTGGGATATTCGCGCCGTCATGGTCGGTCAGGCTGCGCTGCGAGATATCGAAGGTGAAGCCGCAGAACTGGGCGACCCGGCGGTTGAGGTGTTTGATCAGCATCGTGCGGCGCAGCAGGTTTTTCACCCGCGCCAGCAATTCGCGGCGGTTGAAGGGCTTGCAGACATAATCATCCGCGCCGAGCTCTAGCCCGACGATGCGGTCGATGTCATCGGTGCGCCCGCTGAGAAGGATGATGCCGATCTCCGAGCGCGACCGCTGTTCACGTGTGATCTCAAGCCCGTCCTTGCCCGCCAGATTGATGTCAACGATCAGCAGATCCGCCCCTTCCGAAGCCAGAAGCGCCTCCGCCTGTTGGGCGGTGTCGCATTCCGACACGCGATAGCCGAACGAGCCAAGATAGGTCGCAAGGGTCATCCGGGTGATCGGCTCGTCTTCGATCAGGACGATATGGGCTGGAACGGGGCTCAAAGCGCGCGGTTCTCCGGTCGGATCTGAGGCTGGGGCAGGTCGAGCCTAGCAGAAACTTTCTTCTGGTTAACATTTTTTCACAACTTAGCCAGATCTGTTCGCTTGTGGGGTCTGACTCGTTCACAACCCGACCATAGTCTGAGGTCAGGACGGCAGATGATCGTCCGGGCACAATCCTGCGGTCCCGCAGGAAACCAACAGGGAAAATCCGATGAAAAGCAGCCGAATGTTACTTTTGGGCGCGACGGCGCTTGCGGTTTTCGCAAGTCAGGCCAGCGCCAAGGATTCCTCCGATCCGATCGTGATCCCGACCCATAACTGGTCCAGCCAGATCGTAATGAGCCATGTCATCGGCCAGCTCTTCCAAAAGCTTGGCGACAATGTCGAATATGTCTCGACCGACAGCCAAGCAGTCTATGAGGCGATTCGTCTGGGCGATGCCGCGCTCGAGGTCGAGGTCTGGGAAGGCGCGTTTGGGGCCTCATTCGATGCCGCTGTCGCCAAGGGCGGCATCCACGCCGCTGGTGCCCATGAGGCGATCACCCGCGAGGACTGGTGGTATCCGATGTGGACGAAAGAGGCCTGCCCGGGGCTGCCGGACTGGAAGGCTCTGAACGATTGCGCCGCGATTTTCGCCACGCCCGAGACCGGTGAGAAGGGGCGCTTTCTGGGCGGTCCGGTCGATTGGTTGAAGCATGACGCCGAGAAAGTCGACGCGCTTGGCATGAATTTCGTCGTGGTGAATGCGGGCTCGGCGGCGGCGCTGTGGGCCGAGTTGGCTGCGGCCGAGAAGGACAAAAAGCCGATCGTTCTTTTCAACTGGACCCCGAATTTCGTCGAGGCGGTCTGGAAGGGTGAATTCGTCGAGTTCCCGCCGTGGGTCGAAGGCTGCAACACCGATCCCAAGGTCGGGCCGGTGCCGGAGAAGGTCTATGACTGCGGCAATCCCGCGAATGGCTATCTCAAGACCGCGGCTTGGGACGGGATGCAGGAAAAATGGCCGGATGCCTATAAGGTCCTGACCAAGATGAGCATTTCCAACCCGCTGATCTCGGAAATGGCCAAGCTCGTCGATGTCGACGGGATGGAGCCCGAGGACGCGGCGACGGCCTGGCTCGACGCCCATCAAGATGTCTGGAAGCCCTGGCTCGAATAATCCCATGGGCCGAACTCACCCGGAGACCCTCCGGGTGAGCCTTTCGCAGCACCACCTTCCGGATCAGGAGACCGCCTTGACAGATTCAACCCCCGCCATTTCCTGCCGCAATGTCTGGAAGATATTCGGCGCCCAGCCGGAAAAATATCTCGACAGCCTGAAACGCGGCGGTGACGAGATTCGCAGCCCCCATGTCACGGCGGTGCGCGATGTCACGCTCGACATTGCGCGCGGCGAGATGCTGGTCGTCATGGGCCTGTCGGGTTCGGGCAAATCGACGCTGGTGCGCTGTCTCTCGCGGCTGATCGAAATCACCGGCGGCACCGTTTCGGTCGAGGGTCAGGACATCGGCGCCATGTCCGAGGCCGAGCTGATTGATCTGCGTCGTCGCAAGATGGGCATGGTCTTTCAAAGCTTCGGCCTTTTGCCGCAGCGCACCGTCCTAGAAAACGTCGCCTTTCCGCTGGAAATGCGCGGACAGGATCGCAACGCCCGCTATGAGCGCGCGCGCGAGATGCTGCGCCTCGTCGGGTTGACCGGGCGCGAGGGCTATTTCCCGCGCGAGCTTTCGGGCGGTCAGCAGCAGCGCGTGGGCATTGCCCGCTCGCTCGCGATCGAGCCCGATATCTGGTTTCTCGACGAGCCGTTCTCGGCGCTCGATCCGCTGATCCGGCGCGAGATGCAGGATGAATTCCTCCGCCTCAAGGGCCTGCTCAACAAGACGATTGTCTTCATCACCCATGATTTCGACGAGGCTCTGCGGCTGGCAGACCGGATCGCGATCATGAAGGACGGCGCGATTGAGCAATGCGACACGCCCGACCGGATCGTGCTGGCGCCCGCGACGGAATATGTCGCGAAATTCACCGCCGATATCGACCGGGCGCGAGTGGTGCGGGCCTCGGGTCTGGCGCGTCCGGTGAATGGAATTGCGCTTGAGGGCGCGGCGGTTGCGGGCGAGCTGACCATTCGCGAGCTTGGTCGCCAGATGGTTTCCGATCGCCGCAGCCATATCCCCGTCGCGGATCGTCAGGGCGCGTTGATCGGCGTGCTCGAACGTCAAGCCGCGCTGAACCTGCTGCTCGGAGGTGCCGCGTGACCGATATCGCCCGCCCCGAGGCCCCGAGCAAATCCCCGCCCTCGACGCTGCAAACCGCGAGCCTGCTGTTCGGGCTCGCGGTGGCTCTGGCGCTTGGCAAGGCCTTTCTGCCCGCCGGGCTGATCCGTCTGCCCGATTGGGCGGTGGTGCCCTTCGCCAATTGGTTCAACGCAGGTTTCGCCTTTCTGCGCGATGATCTCGGCCTGATCCATGTGACCCGCGCCTTCGCCGATATGGTGCAATGGTGCCTCGATGTGACCGCGAACCTGCTTTACGGCAAGGCGCGCTGGCCCCGGATCGGTGCGATCCCGTGGAGCGTGATTGCCGTCAGCGCGGCCTTCGCGGGCTATGCGCTTGGCCGCACGCGGCTGGCGCTTTTGTGCGGCGGCACCTTCGTCTGGATCGCGCTGATGGGCCAATGGCAATGGGCGATGGAGACGCTTTCGGTCATCGTCGTTGCCGCGCCGTTTTCGGTTCTGCTCGGGCTGGTGACCGGGGTCGCGGCTTGGCGTTGGCCGCGCTTCGAGAGCTTTCTCAACCCCGCGCTGAACATCGCGCAATCGCTGCCCCACTTCGTCTATATGATCCCGGTTGTCGTCTTCATTGGCGTCGGACCCAAGGCGGGCGCGATCGTGACGATCATCTTCTCGGTGCCGCCGATGATCCGGATGACGCTGCTCGGGCTGCGCAAAGTGCCCGAAGAGGTGATCGAGGGCGGCAAGATGAGCGGCGCGAGCCGCTGGCAATTGCTGACCCGCGTGCGCATTCCGACCGCGCGCAGCGAGATCCTAATCGGGGTCAACCAGGTCATCATGCAATCCTTGGCGATGGTGGTCCTGGCGAGCTTCATCGGCATGCCGGGCCTTGGGCAAAAGCTGCTCCAACTGTTGCAGGCCCTGCGCATCGGCCTCTCGATCGAGATCGGCATCACCATCGTCTTGCTGGCGGTCATGCTCGACCGGCTCTCCAAGGCTTGGGCGATGCATCAGCCGACCCATCATCCCGCGAATGCCTCTTGGGCTGGGCGGCACCGCTTGCTGCTGGCCTGGCTTGGCGCCGTGGTCGTGGCGCTGGTTTTGTCGGCGATGGTGCCCTATCTTCATATCGTGCCGCGCAGTCAGGCGCTTAGCATCGCGGGGCCCTTGGATCGGCTGATGAATGGTTTCATCGAGCTTGTCACGCCGCTGACCCAGTTCCTGCGCTGGTTCCTGATCACCTGGGTTCTGATCCCGCTGCGCGATTTCGCCCTTTGGCTGCCCTACACGGCTTTGATCTTGGCGCTGGCCGCACTGGGTTGGACGGCGGCGGGATTGCGCGGTGCGCTGGTCTGCGCGGCGGCCTTTGGGCTGATTGCGCTGACCGGCTGGTGGGACCGCGCGATGATCACCGCCTATACCGTCAGCTTCTCGGTGTTTCTTGCCTGCCTGATCGGCCTGCCTCTGGGCATCTGGGGCGCGCGGACAGAGCGGCGCGCGCAGGCGACCTTGCTCATCTGCGACTCGCTGCAGACCTTCCCGAGCTTCATCTATCTGATCCCGGTCATCATGCTTTTCGGCGTCAATGATGTCGCGGTCATCTCGGCGGTGGTCGTGGTCGCGCTGGTGCCGCTGACGCGCTACACGATCGAGGGCCTGCGCGGCGTCTCGCCCGAGCTGGTCGAGGCCGCCGAGATGAGCGGCGCGAACCGGCGCCAGATGCTCTGGCATGTCCGCTTGCCGATTGCCCTGCCGACCATTCTGGTCGGGCTGAACCAATCGGTGATGTTCTCGCTCTTCATGGTGATCATCGCGGCCTTCATTGGCACGCAGGATCTGGGGCAGGAAATGCAGCGCGCGCTCTCGACCGCCGATGTCGGCAAGGGGCTGGTTCTGGGCGGCGCGGTGGCGGCCATGGGGCTGATGGCTGACTTCCTGATCCGGGGCTGGTCGCAAAGATACAGCGAGCGCCACTCGCGCGGCTGAGACAATCGCAAGAGGCGGGTCCCGGTTCATCTGATCCGGGGCCCGCTTTTCGTAGGCTTAGTCTGCGAAAAGCCCGCGATAGGTGTCGCGCAGCAGGTTTTTCTGGACCTTGCCCATGGTGTTGCGCGGTAGCGCCGCGACGATCTCGTAGCGTTTGGGCTGCTTGAACCGAGCAAGGCGCGGGGCGAGCCCCGCCGCCAAAGCCTGCGGATCGGGCGCCTCTCCCGGCGCGGCCACGAACACGGCAACCACCGCCTCGCCGAAATCGGGATGGGGCACCCCAATCACCGCGCTTTCGAGCACCCCGGGCGCCTCATCCAGCAAAAGCTCGATCTCCTTGGGATAGATATTATAGCCGCCCGAGATGATCAGATCCTTCTGCCGCCCGATGATCGAAACATAGCCCTCTGCATCAATCACCCCGATATCGCCGGTGATGAAAAAGCCGTTCTCGCGCAGCTCTTCGCGGGTCTTTTCCGGCATCTGCCAATACCCCTTGAAGACATTATGGCCGCGCACCTCGATCATGCCGGGCGTGCCCGTGGGCAGCTCGGCCCCGGTTTCGGGATCGGTGATGCGCAGCTCGACGCCGGGCAGGGGAAAGCCCACGGTCCCGGCACGGCGCTCGCCGTCATAAGGGTTCGAGGTCGACATATTGGTCTCGGTCATGCCGTAGCGCTCGAGAATGCGATGGCCGGTGCGCTCTTCGAAAAGCCGGTGGGTTTCCGCCAGAAGCGGGGCCGAGCCCGAGGTGAAGAGCCGCAGATGCGCGGTCAGATCGCGATCAAAGCGCGGCTCGGCCAAAAGGCGGGTGTAATAGGTCGGCACGCCCATCATCGTGGTGGCTTGGGGCAACCACGCGAGCGCCTGCTCGACCTTGAAGCCGGGCAGGAAGATCATCGAGCCCCCCGAGAGCAGCACGACATTCGAGGCGACAAAAAGCCCATGGGTGTGAAAGATCGGCAGCATGTGCAGCAGGCGATCCTCGGCGGTGAAGCGCCATTCGCGCACCAGAACCTCGGCATTCTCCAGAAGATTGGCCTGCGTCAGCATCGCCCCTTTCGAGCGCCCCGTGGTGCCCGAAGTGTAGAGGATCGCGGCGAGATCATCGCGGCTGCGCGGGACCGGGGTGAAATCGGCGCCTTGCTTCGCGGCGAGATCCGCGAAGGAGCCGCGCCCCGCCCCGTCGAGGGTCGCGAATTTTGCCCCGAAACGCGCGGCGATGGGCGCCAGCGCCTCGGCCTTGGCCGGATCGCCGATCAGCAAAGCCGCGCCGGAATCCTCGACGAAATAGGCGATTTCCTCGGCGGTATAGGCGGTGTTCAGCGGCAGGAAGACGATGCCAGCCGCCAAGGCCGCGCCGTAAAGCGCGAGCGCCTCGGCCGATTTCTCGATCTGGACGGCCAGCCGATCGCCGGGTTTCAGACCAAGCGCGGTCAAGCCTGCGGCGAAGCCATGCACGAGCGTCACGAAACCGGACCCCGAAACCTCGCGCCCATCCGCAAGAAGAAGCAGCGGCCCGCTGTGCCGGGACTGGGGCGCGATCAGGGCGTCGTAAAGCGGGTTGGTCATCGGCGCGGGTCCTTGGCTGGCTTGGGGTCAGAGCGCGCCAGTCTTGGCAATTCCCACCCCGAAATCCAGCCTTGGCGGTGGACAGATATGAAAAAGCGCGCCTGCCGGGGAGCAGGCGCGCCTTGCGGTCCGGAGCGTGACCGAAATCAGTCGCGACCGACGCGTTGCGGTGCGTTGATGCCGAAAGCGGTGACATTGTCGTCGCTGGCGATCGCAGTGCTCAGATTGCGGGATTTCTCGGCGGTGATATAGGCCGCGCGGCTTTGCTGGTTCACGTTGCCATCTTCGGCCGAAATCACGGCAAGCTCATTGGCGGTGAAGGCCGAGGCATCGACGTTGAGCAGGCGCGCTTCCATGGAAAGACCGCTGTTGATCGATTGGGCCGAGGCAATGGCAGGAGCTGCGGCGACAACCGCAAGGGCGACGATAAAGGATTTGGCAATCATAACTTTTCTCCAGTTCGGGTGGGTCTTCATGGCCCGCCATGTTTGCGTCCTGGTGAATATGACCTTTTGACGACAGCGTTAAACCGCCCCCAGCGCACAGAGACTGTGCAAAACTGCAGTGAACTTTCGCGTTATCCGCCCTTGTTATTTGACCTCGCCCTCGGCGGTGAGGGCCGCGGTCTCAGCCCTCTCTTCGGCGATGTGATGCGCCATGTCATGCAGCATATCCGAGACATGGCGGTCGCTCAGACTGTAGAAAACCTGCCGCGCGCGCCGCTCTCCGCGCACCAGCCGGGCGGCGCGCAAGAGCCGCAAATGATGGCTGACAAGCGATTGCGACTGGCCAAGCAGATCCGAGATCTCGCCGACCGCGCGCGGGCCTGCGAGGCAGCAAAGCAGGATGCTGAGGCGGGTCGTGTCGCCGAGCAGGCGGAAGGTTTCGGCGAGCCGCGTGGTTTCATCGGCCGCAAGTGTCAGCCCGCAATTCCGGGTCGGGGCGGTCATGCCGAACGCCCTTCCATTCGCTGGCTCGTCGCGGTGAGCGAGCAGCTTTGCCCGTCTCCCGACCAGTCGAGCGCGACGGTTGCATGTTCGATCGCGAAGGTCTCGTGCAGCGAGGCCGCGATGCGGTTGCCCAGATCTCGCGCCGGGGCGAGCTCTTTCGGGCGCACATGCAGCGTCGCGAGCACGCGCTTGTCGGTGATCTGCCAGATGTGGATGTGATCGACCTCGATCACTTCACTGGCAAAGCCCGCAAGGATATGGCTGCGCAAAGCCTCGGGATGCAGCTTCTCGGGCGCGCCCTCGAGCAGGATATTGAGCGAGCGCTTTGCCAGAAACCATGCGCTGCGCAGGATCAGAAGCGAGACGACCAGCGACAGGATCGGGTCGATCGGGGTCCAGCCGGTCAGCCAGATCACCACCGCCGCACCAATTGCACCGACCGAGCCGAGAAGATCGCCCAGCACATGCAGCGAGGCCGCCTGAATGTTGACATGGTCATGCTCGCCGCTTTGCAGGATGCGCAGCACCAGAATATTCACCAAAAGGCCCAGAACGGCGACGATCATCATCGGCCCTGCGAGGATCTCGGGGGGCGCGCTGAAGCGGTGCCAGGCCTCGAAGGCGACCCAGAGGACGATGGCGAAGAGCGCGAGCGCGTTGATAAAGGCCGCAATCACCTCGAAGCGCAGATAGCCGAAGGTGCGCCGCCCATCCGCCGCCCGCCGCCCGATCCGGAACGCGAAGAACGACAGCGCCAGCGCCGCCGTATCGGTGAGCATATGCCCGGCATCGGCCAGCAGTGCGAGCGAGTTCGACAGATAGCCGCCGATGACCTCGACCACCATGAAAGAGCCGGTAATGACAAGCGCGATCAGGACCTTGCGCTCGTTCTCGGTCGTGACGATCGGGGTGTGATCGTGGTCATGCTCCTCGTGTCCACCACCATCGTGGTCATGGCCGCCGGGATGCTGTGCGTGGTCCTGCATCGGTCTGGTCCTTCTCGGCATCAACATATGAATACATATTCATATATGAATTTCACGCGCCGAGGCAAGCAATGTGTCGAGATGAAAAAAGCCGGGCGTAAGCCCGGCCTTTCTTGGTCGCGATGCTCTTTTCGGACGCCTTTCGGCTCAGGCCCGAAGCAGGCGCCCGATGCGGGCAATGCCCTCGTCGATCTGCGCGTCATTGGCGCAGGAATAGCTCAGGCGCAGCGAATTCAGCCGCGAGCCGTCGGCATAGAAAGCACCGCCCGGCACAAAGGCCACGCGCTGCTCGGCGACCGCGCGGGCCAAGAGTTCGGCGCAGTTGATCGCTTCATCAACCGTCACCCAGATGAACATGCCGCCTTCGGGCCGGGTGAAGGTCACGCCAGCCGGCATCTCGCGGTCAAGCGCGGCCAGCATCCGGTCGCGCCGCCCGCTGTAGACGCTTTTGATCTTGGCGACATGCTGATCGAAAATCGCGCGAGCGACGTAATTCGTGGCCATCTGGCTCAGCGTCGGCGAATGCAGATCGGCCGCCTGTTTCATCAGCACCAGCCGCCCGATCACATCCTTGGCCGCACAAACCCAGCCAACGCGCAGCCCCGGCGCGAGCGTCTTGGAAAACGAGCCACAATAGATCGTGCGGGTGTTTTCGATGCCGCCATTGCGGGCGATGTCCAGCGCCATGATCGGCGGCACGGGTTCGCCGTCAAAGCGCAGGGATTGATAGGCGGCATCCTCGATCACCGCGATGCCAAGCGCCTCAGCCTGATCGAGCACCGCCTCGCGCCCTGCCTGAGACAGGCTCTCGCCGGTCGGGTTGGCGAAATCCGCGGAGAGATAGGAAAACTTCACCTTGCCCGCGCCGCCCGAGGACGCCGCCGCTTCGGCCTGCAAGGTCGCCGGTTCGGCATTCGAGAAGGGATCAAGCCGGGCATAACGCGGCTCATAGGCATTGAACGCCCCCAAAGCGCCAAGATAGGTCGGCCAGGTCACCATCGCCGTATCTCCGGGCGAAATCAGGAGCTTGCCCAGATAGTCAAGCGCCTGCTGCGAGCCCGAAGTGATGAAGATATTGTCGACATCGCAGGGCACGCCGATCTTGGCCATCTCGCCGACGATCCATTCGCGCAGCGGCTTATAGCCCTCGGAGACCGAATATTGCAGCGCCGTCGCCGCATGTTCGGGCGACATCGCATTCTCGAAGGCCTTGGCGAAAGTCTCGGTCGGAAACAGCGCCGGATCAGGAATGCCACCTGCAAAAGAGATGATGTCGGGCTGATCGAGGAGCTTCAACAGCTCCCGGATCTCCGATGCCTTCATTCTCGAATTTCGCGTGGCGAGCACATCCGTCCACTGCATGAGCCCATTCTCCTGGCCTTGATTGATCGGCGCGAAACTGCGCTTCGCGACAGGGAAAGGCAATGCGCTGCCGAGAGAAAAATTGAAAGATTATTTCAGCCGCGACGTCATTTCAGCATGATTGTAATTTCTAGGGGCGAACGCATGGCGCCTCTCGTGTGGCGTCCTCGCGAAAGCGTCACGATTCGCCTGACTGCGACTGTGACAAATCGTGGCCGTCCGGCCTCTGCCTCTGACCCGATGCAAAGGCCTAAGTCCTAGATCGCGCGGGAGGTTGCTGACAGGGGGGCGAAAGCGACTTATGGATAGGCGACCGTCGCAAGCCGTCTTCAGAACAGGACCTGCCATGAGCCCTGACCAGCTTCTCCGCCAGATGTTCGACCGCGCCGTCGAGGCCGCTGATCCCATGCGCAGCCTTGCGCAATATCTGCCGGAAAAGCCAAAGGGGCGGGTTCTGGTGATCGGCGCGGGCAAAGCGAGCGCGCGCATGGCCGAGGCGGTCGAGGCGGCCTGGGGTCCCTGCGAGGGGCTGGTCATCACCCGCTATGGCTATGGCCGACCGACCCAAGGAATCGAGATCGTCGAAGCCGCCCATCCCGTGCCCGATGAGGCCGGGCTGCAGGCGACCAAGCGGCTTTTGGCGCTGCTCTCTGGCCTCGGACCGGATGATTTCGTGCTGGCGCTGATTTCGGGCGGCGCATCGGCGCTGCTTTCGGCCCCGGCGGGCGAGATCACGCTGGCCGAAGAGCAGCAGGTGAACCAGATGCTGCTGGCCTCGGGCGCGCCGATTGGCCAGATGAATATCTTGCGCAAACATATCAGCCGGGTGAAGGGCGGCCAGCTCGCGGCGGCGGCCTATCCGGCCAAGATGCTCGCGCTGCTGATTTCCGATGTGCCGGGCGATGACCCGGCGCTGATCGGCTCGGGCCCGACGGTGGGAGATCGCAGCACGCCCGAGGATGCGCGCGCCATCGTCAAACGCTGGCATCTCGACGTGCCGGGATCGGTGCAGCGCGCGCTGTCGGGCAAGACCGGCGTTTTGCAGCCCGACGATCCGCGACTGGCGCGGGTCAGCAATGTGATCGTGGCCGCGCCCTCGCAATCCTTGGAGGCGGCGGCGCGGATCGGCCGGGATGCCGGTTACGCCGTCGATCTTCTGGGTGACGATCTCGAGGGCGAGGCCCGCGAAGTCGCAACCGAGCAGGCGGCGCTCGCGAAAAACGCCAGCGGCCCGCGCATCCTGATGTCGGGGGGTGAGCTGACCGTGACCCGGCGCGGGGATGGGATCGGCGGCCCGAATGCCGAGTTCTCGCTGGCGCTGGCGCTTGCGTTGAATGGCGCGCCGGGCATTCACGCGATTGCCTGTGACACCGACGGCGTTGATGGCGCAGCCGAGGTGGCGGGCGCGTTGGTCGGGCCCGATACGCTTTCCCGTGCCAACGCGGATGGCGTGGACCCGGCAGCGGCTTTGGCGCGCAATGATGCCCATAGCTTCTTTGCCGCAATCGACCGGCAGGTCGTGACCGGGCCGACGCTGACAAACGTCAATGATTTCCGCGCGATCCTGATCGAAGGCTAGGGCGCTTTTCGGCTAGGACAGGACGCGGCGCAGCCCGTCCTGCACCGCCAAAAGCGCGGGCAGGTAATCGCCCAGAAGCCGCTCGCGCACGCCCTCGGACACGGCGACCCCGGTGTTGAGCGCCGCGACGACGCGGCCATTGCTGCTGTAAAGCGGCACGGCGAGCGAGCAGAGCGACAGCTCGACCTCTTGAAAGATCAGCGCATGGCCGTCGCGCCGGACCGCGGCCAGACGCGCCATGATCTCCTCGGGCGCCGTCAGGCTGAACGAGGTGCGAGGGCTCAGGTCGGAACGCTCGATCAGCGCGCGGGCCTCGGGCTCGGGCAGGGCGGCCAGAAGGACGCGGCCCATCGAGGTGCAATGCGCCGGCAGACGCGAGCCCGGCATCAACCCGATCGACATGACTTTGCGCTGCGCCGCACGCGCGAGATAGACGATTTCGGTTTCATCGCGGATCGAGACCGAGACCGATTGCCCGATCCGATCCGACAGCTGATCGAGCCAGGGCTGGACGATCTGCGCCAAAGGCAGCGCCGCAAGGGCCCCCATGCCCAGACGCAGCACGCGCGGCGTCAGCGTGAAAAATTTACCGTCATAGGCCGCATAGCCCAGCTCATGAAGCGTCAGCAGGCAGCGCCGGGCGGTGGCGCGGTCGAGCCCGGTCGTCTCCGCCACTTCGGCAATCGAGAGACGCGGCGATTCGGCGCGAAACGCCTCGATCACGCTCAATCCCTTGGCCAATGAGGCAATATAATCGGTTTTGTTCACCATGCGCACAGTTTAGCGCGCGATGTGAACAAAGATCAATATGCGCACAAAAGTCCTGTTCGAGCGGCGCGCGCGGATTAATCTCTGCGCAACTCATGAACGGAGACCCCCATGGACAAGCGTATCGCGAGCCTGCGCGACGCCGTCGCCCCGATCCCCGACCATGCCACCGTGATGATCGGCGGCTTTGGCGGGTCGGGCGCGCCAATCGAGCTTATTCACGCGTTGATCGGCCGCTTTCTCGAAACCGGCAGCCCGAAGGCGCTGACGGTCATCAACAACAATGCGGGCAATGGTCATGTCGGCATTGCCGCGTTGATCGAGCAGGGCATGGTCAAGAAGATGATCTGCTCTTTCCCGCGCTCGGCGGATCCGGTTGTTTTCACGACGAAATATCTGGCCGGAGAGATCGAGCTCGAACTCGTGCCGCAGGGCACTCTGGCCGAGCGGATCCGCGCAGGCGGGGCTGGGATCCCGGCCTTCTACACGCCGAGCTCTTACGGCACCGATCTCGCCAAGGGCAAACCCGTCGCTGAATTTGATGGCCGCTCCTATGTGCAAGAGCGCTGGCTCAAGGCCGATTTCGCGCTTTTGAAGGCCGAGCTTGGCGATGCGGTCGGCAATCTCACCTATCGCATGGCCGCGCGCAATTTCGCGCCTCTGATGGCGATGGCGGCCACCGAGACCATCGTTCAGGTGAGCCGCGCGGTCGCTCCGGGCGAGATCGAGCCTGAAAGCGTCGTCACCCCGGGGATCTTCGTCGACCGGATCGTCGAGGTCCCCGCCCCCCAGCAGGAAGAGGCGCTCAACCGCGCCAATGCCCATTACCCGGAGCTTCGCGCATGACCGAGAAATTGAGCAATGCCCAGATCGCCTGGCGCGCGGCGCAAGACATTGCCGATGGCGCTTATGTCAATCTCGGGATCGGCTTTCCTGAAATGGTGGCGAAATTCCAGCCTCCGGGGCGGCAGGCGGTGTTTCATACCGAAAACGGCGTTCTGGGCTTTGGCGAAGCACCCGCAGCGGGGACCGAGGATTGGGATCTGATCAATGCCGGCAAGAAGGCGATCACGCTCAAGCCGGGCGCGTCCTTTTTCCACCATGCCGATAGTTTCGCGATGGTGCGGGGCGGTCATCTCGATGTGGCGATCCTCGGCGCCTATCAGGTCGCCGAAACCGGCGATCTCGCGAATTGGTCGACGGGGCCCAAGGGCGTTCCCGCCGTTGGCGGCGCGATGGATCTGGTTCACGGCGCCAAACGCGTCGCGGTCATCACCGATCATGTGACCAAGGACGGCCAGCCGAAACTCCTCGAGCGTTGCACGCTGCCGCTCACCGGGGTCGGTTGCGTCACTCGGGTCTATAGCTCGCTTGCCGTGATCGACATCGAGCAGGGCCGGTTCGTCCTGCGCGAAAAGCTGGCCGCTTTGTCCTTCGAGACCTTGCAATCTCTGACCGGCGCGCGGCTTAACCTTGACGGCGCGCCCGCCGATCTGATCGTTCCGGAGCTCTGACATGCGCGACGTCTATATCTGCGATTACATCCGCACCCCGATCGGCCGCTTTGGTGGTGCGCTGGCAATGGTGCGCCCCGATGATCTCGGCGCGGTGCCGCTGAAGGCGCTGATGGCGCGCAATCCTTCGGTCGATTGGGAGGCGGTCGATGACCTGATTTTCGGCTGCGCCAATCAGGCGGGCGAGGACAACCGCAATGTCGGGCGCATGTCGCTGTTGCTGGCGGGGCTTCCGGTCTCCGTGCCCGGGACGACGATCAACCGCTTGTGCGGCTCGGGCATGGATGCGGTGATTGCTGCCGCGCGCGCGATCCGCGCAGGCGAGGCCGAGCTGATGATTGCGGGCGGGGTTGAATCGATGTCGCGCGCGCCTTTCGTGCTGCCCAAGGCCGAAAGCGCCTTCTCCCGTGCCAATGAGATCCATGACACGACCATCGGCTGGCGCTTCATCAACCCGTTGATGAAAGAGCAATATGGCGTGGATTCGATGCCAGAGACCGCCGAAAACGTCGCCGAGGATTTTGCGGTCTCACGCGAGGATCAGGATCTTTTTGCCTGCCGCAGCCAGTCGAAGGCGCTGCGCGCTCAGTCTGACGGGAGGCTTGCCGCGGAAATCACCCCGGTCCGCATTCCCCAGCGCAAGGGCGAGCCCAAACTGGTCGCGCAGGATGAACATCCGCGTGAGACCTCGATCGAAACCTTGCGTGGCCTCAAGGCGCCCTTCCGCGCGGGCGGCTCGGTGACGGCGGGCAATGCCTCGGGCGTCAATGATGGCGCGGCCGCGCTGATCCTTGCCTCGGAGGCCGCGGCCAAGGCGCATGGCCTGCGCCCGATCGCCCGGGTGCTGGGCGGAGCGGCGGCGGGTGTGCCTCCTCGGATCATGGGGATCGGCCCGGTTCCGGCCGCGCAAAAGCTGATGGCGCGGCTGGGGCTAGGCGCAAGCGATTTCGACGTGATCGAGCTGAACGAGGCTTTTGCCGCGCAGGGCTTGGCGGTGTTGCGCCAGCTCGGGATCGCCGATGATGACCCGCGCGTGAACCGCAACGGTGGGGCGATTGCACTGGGGCATCCGCTTGGCATGTCGGGGGCGCGCATCACCGGGACGGCGGCGCTGGAGCTTGCCTTGACCGACGGACGCCGCGCGCTCTCGATGATGTGCATCGGCGTCGGTCAGGGCATTGCCGTTGCGCTTGAACGGGTCTGATCGAGGCGCCGGTCCCCTGTCCGCCGGAGGTGCGGGCAGGGGTGCCGACGCGGCTCGCAAGCCGGGTTCCGCCCGCGCAAAGATCGCCCGAAGATCCGTCTGGTAATCGCGCAAAGTTCGTTTCAGTCTGTCGCGCAACGCGACCCCTGTGCGAATGAGATCTGACGATGACAGCCCCTTACGAGATGCGGTTTTGCCCGAATTGCGCGACTGCGCTGACCATGGCCTCGGCCCTTGAGGACGGGGGCCCGAAGGAGCGCCTGCGCTGCCCGGCCTGCGCCTGGACCCATTGGGGCAATCCGACTCCGGTTCTGGCTGCGGTGATCGAGAATGATCGCGGCGAGGTTCTCATGGCGCGCAATGCCCTGTGGGAAGAGGGCTCGTTCGGTCTGATCACCGGCTTCATGGAGGCCGGTGAAAGCCCCGAGGCCGGGGTCTGCCGCGAGGTTTTCGAAGAAACCGGGCTGCGCGCCAAAGTGCTGCGTTTCCTTGGCGCGTGGGAGTTTTTGCGGATGAATCAGGTGATGATCGCCTATCACATCCGCGCCGAGGGTGAGGTGATCCTGTCGCCCGAGCTGGTCGAATATCGCTGGCAATCGGCCGCGGATGTCACCTGTTGGCCCGGTGGCGGCGGTTATGCTTTGGCCCATTGGGTCACCTCGAAAGGCTATACCCCGACGTTCCGCGGCTTCCGTCCGGGGCATGATCCGAACCCCGATCCGGCGAAATGGCCGCCGCGTCCCTGGTCCGAGGATCCCCGGTTCGAGATCGCCCCGCAGATCTGAGCCCGGATCCGAGCCGCTGATCTGCGAGGCGTGAGGCTCAGGTCACGCCGAGACGACGAATTCCGTCATCATCCCGGTTTCGAGATGGGGCATGTGGTGGCAATGCAGCATCCAGCGCGCGGCCTCGCCGGGGTTGATGGCCAGCGTGACGCTGCTCATCGGGGGCACATAGACCGTGTCGCGCAATGCGCCAGCAAAGCGCTGGCCATTGATGCCGACGATCTGGAAATGATGGCCATGCAAATGCATCGGATGGCCCATCATCGACATGTTGTGAAACATGATCTCCATGCGCTCGCCTGATGTCGCCGCAATGGGCGCGCGGTCCTGCCAGGTGCGGTCGTCGATCGTCCAGCGATAGGGCTGCATTGACCCGCCGAGCATGACCATGCGCGGCGCGATGCCCTCGATGGGCGCGAGGCCCGAAACCGCGCGCAGCCGCGATTCCTGCGCCAGATCGGTATCGAAGGCCGGGGCCGGGTTTTCGGCCAGCAGCGGCAGCTTCGCCACGGGCGCGCCTGCCGTGGCGAGCACGAGCCCGCTTTGCTCGCGCGCGCCTTCGCGCAAGGCGAGGATCGGCCAGGCACCGGCTCCGGGCAGATCGATCTCAAGATCAAGGCGCTGCCCCATCGAGAGGCCGAAGCGCTGCCCGGCCAGAGGCTGAACCGGTTGGCCATCGACCGCGACCAGCCGCATCGGCAAAGCGGCACTGTCGATCCAGAAGGTCGTGGCCGAGGCGGCATTGATCACCCGCAGCAGCACCCGCCCCCCGGTTTCGACCCGGATGATTTCGGGATCGTCGAGCGTGCGGTCATTGACCAGATAGGCGTCGAAATCGAAATCATTGAGATCCATCGCGCCCATATCCATCCCCGACATGGCGCTCATATCGTGGCCCGACATCGCCATTCCGGGCATCGCCATTCCCGACATGTCATGCCCGTCATGGGCAGAGGACGCAGGGCCAGAAGGCGCTGGGGCAGAGGGCGCCGGGGCGGTGCCATGCGCGCTGTGATCCATCCCGGACATGGCCCCCATGGCGGGCGCGGCAGAGGTGCCCGCATGGGCGGGGCCGCCATGCCCGGACTGGATTTCGGCCAGCATGTCCTCCGGCGTGCGGAAGGTGAAATCATGCAGGAACATGACCACCTCCTGACGATCGGCGCGCAGATCCTCGGGCCGCCGCACGATCAGGGGCGCGGCCATCATCGCAATCTCTTGCACCGGAATATGGGCGTGCATCCAATGGGTTCCGGGCGCGGGCTCGAAGTCATAGCTGCGGCTTTCGCCCGGATTGAGCGCCGCCAAAGGCGCGTCCGGCACGCCGTCTTGCAGGTTCGGCGGGATCTGGCCGTGCCAATGGATCAAGGTGCTGACCCCGGCCTCATTGCGCAGATCGACGTGGAAGCGCTGGCCGGGATCGAGGATGAGCCCCGCGCCGCCCTGCGCGTTCTCGATCCCGAAAACCGTGGCGGCTTTGCCCGCGACCTCGATGACGCGGGTGGTGGTGCGTAAGGTCATGGGCGTGGTTTCGGCGCGCACCAAGCGGGGCATGGCGGGAAGTAGCGCAAAAGCGGCAGTTGCGGCCAAAGCGCCGCGACGTGTGAAGGACATGGGGAATTCTTTCATGATCTGTCCGCGGACAGGGGAACCGATTGCCCCGGTTTCGGGGCGCGACATCAGATGAAAGAACCGATCGGCGGCGGTGAGGGCGGCGCGAGCGCGCGGCCTTCAAGCGCGGGCGGATCGCGCGGGTGATCTTGGCTGCGCAAGGAAAGCTCGCGGCGCAGGACAGGGGCAGGCGAAGCGACGGTAAAGCCCCCGGCGCAGATCAGCTCGCAGAGGACGTGATGGGCGGCGCCATTGCTCTCATGGGGGGCCTTGGTCTTGGCGCCCGCATGATGCACCTCTGCACCTTGCGCGCAGCAGTCCGGCGCGGCAGCCCCAACTGGGAGGGCCTGCGCACTCAAAGGCAGCACGGCCAGAAGGCTGAGCATCAGAAATCCGATCAGGGGCGCAAGATATCTGACCATAGGCAGACCCTAGCAGCGCGGCAGCCTTGGCGCAATTCCACGCAGGGCCGGGCGCGGTCCTTCGGCAGATTCCCGGGCAGGCCGCTGGGGCAGGGGTTGCGCCTGCTGGACGGGCTCGGCTATCGCGGCGGCGGCTTTGGCGGGTGGCGGCGACTGTCACCAAACTTTGGCAAGGGCCGCCGATATGAAAAGGCCGACAGGACAGGGCCAGTGGGGGCGCGGGCCAAGCGCAGCCCATCCAGACATGAGCTTAAGCAGGATGCGGGAACGGAATGATTGACCTTTTGATTTTCGATTGCGACGGGGTGCTGATCGATTCCGAGCCGCTCGCCTCGGCGTGCATGTTCGACGCTTTCACCAGCGCGGGCGTTCAGACCTCGGTCGAAGAGGTCCATCGACTCTTCACCGGGCTTGGTCAGGCTGAGGCGCGCGAGCTTGCCCGGACGCGCTGGAACATCACCGAGATGGACCCGATCTTTGCCGAGATGAACGCGGGGCTTTATCCACGTTTCGCCCGTGAGCTGACGGAGATGCCGGGGATTTCCGCGCTGCTGGGCGAGTTTCGCGGGATGCGCAAATGCGTGGCCTCGAACAGCCTGCTCGAGCGGCTGCGCTTGTCGCTGGGGCTTTTGCCGATCTGGTCGGAGTTCGCGCCCCATGTCTATTCCGCCGAGCAGGTGGCGCAGGGCAAACCCGCGCCCGATCTGATCGAGCTCTGCCTGAGCCGGATGGAGACGCCCGCCCCGCGTGCCCTGATGATCGACGACAGCCCGCATGGTATTCTGGCCGCGCGTGCGGCGGGGGTTCTGCCCATTGGTTTTGTCGATCCGCGCGATCCTCGTTCGGGGCGCGTCGAGGTTCTGCGTGCGGCGGGGGCGGTCGAGGTCGCGACCGGCACGGCCGAACTTGGCAAGGTTCTGCGCGAGATCTGCGGCTGAGCCTGCTTGGGCCTCAGCCGAAGCGCGGGGTTCGTTCTTTCTGAAACCGGGGCGCCTGTGCTAAGGCGGGGGACTTTCTTTGCCCCGACAGGTTTGCCGCCGTGAGCTCTGCCCGCCCCAAGACCGATTTGCGCCATCTGCCCTTGGCCAATCTGCGCGCCTTCGAGGCGGCTGCGCGGCATATGAGCTTTTCGCGTGCCGCCGCCGAGCTGCATCTGAGCGATTCCGCGATCAGCCATCAGATCAGCCGGCTCGAGCTCGCACTGGGGTTCGATCTTTTCACCAAGGTCGGGCGCGGCATCCAGCTGACCGAAGCGGGGCGCGCTTTCGCCGCGACCGTGGGCGCGGCACTGCAAGACATTTACGGCACCGCTTTGCGGCTTTCGGAAGAGGTCGAGGTCGGCGGCAGGCTGACGCTGCGCTGTCCGCCGATGTTTGTCAGCGGTTGGCTGTCGCGCAATATCGCCAGCTTCTGCGAGGCCCATCCGCAGATCGAATGCCATATCCAGCTGACCGGAAACGAGACGACGCCCGATCTCGCCGAGGCCGATCTCGGGCTGGTTTTCGGCGCTGGAGACTGGCCGGATCTGCGCTCGGTGCTGCTGGAGGATATCACCATCGGCCCGGTGTGCAGCCCGGTGTTGCTCAGTCGGCTGGACCATGGGCTGCGTCACCCCGAGGATCTGCGCCGGGTGTTTTTGCTGCATTGGGACGACGGGTCAGAATGGCGGCGCTGGCTGACCGAGGCTGGCCAACCTGATACGGCAAGCTTTACCCGCAATCTCTATTGCAGCGATCTTGGCGCGGCGATCGACCTTGCCTTGCATGGGGTGGGATGCGCTCTGGCCAGCGAGACGCTGACCGGGCTCAACCAGCGCGAAGGCAGCCTGATCCGGCCCTTCCCCGAAACCATCAACCCGAATGGCGGTTGGTATGTGGTGACGAAACCGGCGAATCTCGAACTGTCGCGGGTCCGGCTGTTTCTGCATTGGATTCTTGGCCGCTTCGGCCGCACTTTGGCCGAAGGGTTTCTCAGATGACGAAATCGGGGCAAAGCCGCAGCAAATGGTCAGATAGGGCGACCGCGAAGAAATAATCTTTCTGTTCAAGCTCAGGCTGTCGCGCGCTCTTTTGCGACCAAGCCGCGGGCGTGGAAAAAAACGCTATCACAATCAAAAGGATGTGGCCGTCAGTGCTGTGCTCCGCAAAGGTTGAATCGATAGATGATGAAAATTCATCTATGCCATGACAATCCATCATTTGCGCTTTTCCCGGATCGAACGCGAAGTGCGCAACCGAAACCCGAAGTCGCGGCACGAGGCCCCTATGCACAAATTGATCGCATCCGGAATCCGCAAATCCTACGGCGGCACCGAAGTGCTGAAAGGTGTCTCGCTGGCGGCCAAGGCGGGGGATGTGATCAGCATCATCGGCTCATCGGGCTCGGGCAAATCGACCTTTCTGCGCTGCCTGAACTTTCTTGAACATCCGAATGAAGGCTCGATCAGCGTCGAGGGTGAAGAGCTGCAGACCCGATGCGCGGGCAATGGCACGCTGGTGCCGGTCAGCCAGAAGCAGCTACGCGAGATGCGCAGCCGTCTCGGCATGGTCTTTCAGAATTTCTGCCTGTGGTCGCATATGACCGTTTTGGGCAATGTCACCGAGGCGCCGATGAGCGTCGAGCGGATTTCGAAGGCCGAGGCGCAAGAGCGCGCGCGGATCAATCTGGAAAAGGTCGGTCTCGGGCGCGAGGTCCTCGACCGCTATCCGGGCCAGCTGTCCGGCGGCCAGCAGCAGCGTGTGGCAATTGCGCGCGCGCTCTCGATGGAACCGCAGGTGATGCTGTTCGACGAGCCGACCTCGGCCTTGGATCCCGAGCTGGTGGGCGAGGTGCTGAAGGTCATGCAAAAGCTTGCCGACGAGGGCCGCACCATGATCGTCGTGACCCATGAGATGGCGTTTGCGCGCCATGCCTCGACGCAGGTCGTCTATCTGCACGGCGGCGTCATCGAGGAAGAGGGCACGCCCGAAGAGCTCTTCCGTGCGCCGAAATCCGAGCGGCTGGCGCGTTTTCTGTCCAGCCGTCCGCAACACTGACAAACCAAGAAACCAACAGAGAGGAATGCCATGCTTCGCCTGAACCTCGCCTTCGCGCTGGCCCTGATTGCTGCCCCTGCGGTTGCAGCGCCCCTGAATATCGCGACCGACGCGACCTTCCCGCCCTTCGAGTCGATCGACGAGAACGGCAAGCTTGTCGGCTATGACATCGAGCTGATGGAAGCGATCTGCAAGGCCGCCGCGCTCGACTGCAATATCGCCAATGCCGCTTGGGACGGCATGATCCCGGGCCTGCTCGACGGCAAATATGATGCGCTGATCTCGCAGCTGACCGTCACCGAAAAGCGCCGCAATGTCATGGCTTTCTCGGATATCTACGAGCATCCGGTCTTCCGCTTCGTCGCCAAGAAAGACGCGGGGCTTGAGATCTCGCCCGAGGGGCTTGCGGGCAAGACCATCGCGGTCCAGACCGGCACGCCGATGGATGCCTATGTCACGAAATACTACCCGAATTCGACGATCAAACGCTACGACACCGGCAGCGCGCCCTATCTGGAACTGACCGGCGGTCGGGCTGATGTCCATATTTCCTATCAGGCGCAAATCATTCAGGCTTTCCTGAAATCGGACTCCGGCAAGGATTTTGAACTGGTCGGCCCGGAACTGACCGGCAAGGACGCGCCCGAATTCGGCGAAGGCGTCGCGATTGCCATCAACAAGAAAAACACCGAGCTGGTCGAGAAGATCAACGGCGGTCTGGCCAAGCTGCGCGAGGACGGCACGCTCGAGGCGCTCAACCAGAAATATTTCGCGCAATAAGAGCCGATGTTTTTCAACTACGCCCTGACCATTCTCGCCGCCGGGGGGCTGACCCTCGTCCTCGCGGTCGGAGCCTTGGTGCTTGCCTCGATCATGGGGCTGGCACTGGCTTTCGCCAAGCTGTCGCGCCGCCCTTGGCTGCGGCGGCTGGCGCAGGCCTATACATTCATCATTCGCGGGATTCCCGATCTCGTCCTGATCCTCTTGGCCTTCTACAGCCTGCCCGCGCTGCTCAATCAGCTGATCGCGGCGGTGGGTATCAATGGCCGCGTCGAGTTTCCGCCCTTCGGCGCCGGGATGGTGACGCTTGGTGTGATTTTCAGCGCCTATATGACCGAGACCTTCAAATCGGGGCTGATGAATATTCCGCGCGGCCAGCTTGAGGCGGCCCATGCCTTCGGCATCCACCCGGTCCGCATCTTCTGGCGCATCACCTTGCCGCAACTCGCTCAGCTCGCGCTTCCCGGCTTCACGAACAACTGGCTGGTCTTGGTGAAAGCCACGGCGCTGGTCTCGCTGATCGGGCTGCAGGATGTGATGTTCCGCGCCAAGGGAGCAGCCGAGGCGACGGGCCAGCCCTTCACCTATTACCTGCTCGCCGGGGGCTTTTATCTCGCGGTCACGCTGGTTTCGACCGGGGGCCTGATGGTTCTGGCGCGCCGGCTTGAGAAGACGATCCATGCGGGGCGCACATGAACTGGGACGTGGTTTACGAAAACCTTGGGCTCTATGCCCAGGGCGCCGGGCTGACGATCAAGCTGAGCGTCGCGGCGCTGGTCATGGCCTTTCTGATCTCGGTGCCGCTGGCCTTTGCGCGCAACAGCAAACGCGCCTGGCTGCGCCGCTCGGTCATGGTCTTTACCACGGTCTTTCGCGGCACGCCGCTGCTCATGCAGCTGTTTCTGGTCTATTTCGGACTGGCGCAATTCGAGCTCTTGCGCAGCTCGATCCTCTGGCCGTGGCTGTCGAGCCCGATGTTCTGCGCGCTTCTGGTCTTCGTGCTGAACAGCGGCGCCTATACGACCGAGATCTTTGCGGGCGGCCTGCGCGCCATTCCGAAAGGCGAGATCGAGGCGGCCGAGGCCTTTGGTTTCTCGCCGCTGCGTGCTGCGCTCAAGATCTATATCCCGGGGATGCTGACCCGCGCCCTGCCGCTTTACGGCAATGAGATGATCATGATGATGCATGCGACCTCGCTGGCCAGCACCGTCACCTTGATGGAGGTCACGGGCGTCGCGCGCAACATCACGCTCAACTATTACATCCAGCTCGAGCCCTATGTGGCCGCAGCCATCATCTATCTCGCCCTGACCGCCGTTCTGGTGGTCGCCGTGCAGGTCGCCGAGGCGCGCTATGCCTCTTATCTCGACCAGCGCCGGGGCTGATCCATCCGAAGAAGGACGATTTCATGAGCAAGGTTGATCTGGGCGCATTGTTTGGCGCAGGCAGCGACAAAAACAGCTTTCTGGGGCTGGAAGAGGTCCGTGATCTGAACGCGGTCTCGGCGCCGATGGCGCTTCTGGGCGTGCCCTGCGCGACGCCCTATGCCTCGGTCGGGGCCTATTGCCGTAATGCGCCTGACGCGATCCGTGCTGCGACGGCGAGCTTCATCGCCAATATCGACCGCCATGATTTCGACATCGGCGGCAAGGTCTTCCCCGAGCCGCGCCTGCGCGCCGTCGATTGCGGCGATCTCGACTATGACGAGACTGACAGCGCAGCGAACCGCGACCGCATCCGCACGGCTGTCTCGACGCTGATTTCGCGCGGGGCGGTTCCGCTGCTGGTCGGTGGCGACGATTCGATCCCGGTGCCGATGCTCGAGGCCCTGAACGCCAAGGCCGAAGCCGAGGGCCGCGAGCTGACCATCATCCAGATCGACGCGCATATCGACTGGCGCGAGATCCATATGGGCGAGCGCTATGGCCTTTCTTCGACCATGCGCCGCGCCTCGGAACTGTCGCAGGTCAAGCGCATCATCCAGATCGGCGCGCGCGGCATCGGCTCGGGCGCGACCGAGGATTATGAGGCGGCGCTCGCTTGGGGCGTGCATTTCGTCACCGCGGCCCAGCTGCACAAGATCGGCGCAGAGGCCGCGCTCGCAAGCATTCCTGAAGGCAGCGATATCGTCATCTGCATCGATGCCGATGCCTTCAACTCGTCGGATCTGCCGGGCGTGATCGCGCGTGGTCCGGGCGGGCTGGAATATTATCAGGTGGTCGATCTGATCCAGACCGCCGCCGCGAAGGGCCGCATCAAGGCGATGGATTTCGTCGAATTCATGCCCGAGCGGGATATCGATGGGATGGGCGCGCTGACCTTCGCGCGCACCATCATCACCGCCATGGGGGTGATCGCGCGTCAGGCTGGATGAGCGCTTACCCTCGAACCCGCCGCGTCCCCCGCGGCGGGTTCCCTTTTCTCAGACCGTGCTGAGCAGGATGCTGGTCTCGCTGTTCAGCACGCCTTCGATCAGCCGGACCTCGCGCAGGACACGGTCGAAATCGCGCAGATTTTCGGCGCGGATCTGGGCGATCAGATCCCAGCCGCCATTGGTCGTGTGCAGCGAATGCAGCTCTGGCAGACCGCGTAATTGGCGGATGACCTGCGTGGTCGAGCGGCCCGCAACCTCGACCATCATGATCGCATGGACGGCATCCTCGTCGTAATCCTGCCGCGCGCGGATCGTGAAACCCAGCACCACCCCCGTATCCAAAAGCCGGTCGAGCCGCGTCTGCACGGTGGCCCGCGACACGCCAAGGATTTGCGCAAGGCTCGAGATCGGGGTGCGGCCATCCTCGCGCAGAACCGCAATGAGGCGATGGTCAAGCTCGTCGAGAATTTCTGACATGGTGCTGCATATGCCTATTCAATTTGTGCAATCATCGCATGAAAACTAAAAAAGGTGAACATTCACTGCGCAAATTGCGATGCGCTAAACTGTCTGCAATGAAATGACCGAGGAATCACAGATGCGGAACATGCGGTATCTGGGCGTGGCTGATATGATCGCGCTGATCGAACAGCTGGGCATTGGCAACGTGCTCAAGGGCATGGCGGCCTATATCGAGGAAGACTTCCGCAACTGGCCGGATTTCGACAAAACCCCGCGCGTCGCGAGCCATTCCGATGCGGGCGTGATCGAGCTGATGCCGACCGCCAATGCCGAGCTTTACGGCTTCAAATATGTGAACGGCCATCCCGGCAACTTCCGCGCGGGCCTGCAAACCGTGACCGGTTTCGGGGTTCTGGCCGATGTGGCGACGGGCTATCCGATGCTGCTCTCCGAGATGACCATCGCCACGGCTTTGCGCACGGCGGCGGCCTCGGCCATGGCGGCGCGGCATCTCGCGCGGGCCGACAGCAAGGTCATGGCGCTGATCGGTGCGGGCGCGCAATCGGAATTCCAGACCATCGCCTTCAAGGAGATCGTTGGGATCAACCGGGTGCAGGTCTATGATATCGCGCCCGAAGCCATCGCCAAATACCGCCGCAATCTGGCAGGTTCGGGGATCGAGATCACCGTGGCCGGCTCGGCTGCCGAAGCCGTGCAGGGCGCCGATATCATCACCAC
Source organism: Paracoccus aminophilus JCM 7686 (assembly GCF_000444995.1). NCBI lineage: Bacteria > Pseudomonadati > Pseudomonadota > Alphaproteobacteria > Rhodobacterales > Paracoccaceae > Paracoccus > Paracoccus aminophilus. Next base: position 48,881 of record NC_022043.1, read on the forward strand.
CGTGACCGCCGACAAACGCAATGCGACGATCCTTTCGGACAATATGGTCAGCGCGGGCGTCCATGTGAACGCGATCGGCGGCGATTGTCCGGGCAAGACCGAGCTTCAGGCCTCGATCCTGACGCGGGGCCGCGTCTTTGTCGAATATCCGCCCCAGACCCGGATCGAGGGCGAGATTCAGCAGATGCCCGAAGATTTCCCCGTGACCGAGCTCTGGTCGGTCATCACCGGCGCGACGCCCGGCCGTCTGTCCGCGCATGAAATCACCATTTTCGACTCGGTCGGCTTTGCAATCGAGGATTTCTCGGCGCTGCGTTACCTGTGGGATCAGGTCCAGGCGACCGGACATGGCCAGATCATCGACCTTTTGACCACGCCCGAGGATCCGCGCGATCTCTTTGGCCTTCTTTCCAAGCCCGAGGCCGCCTGAATGCCCGCATCCGTTCAATCTCCCCGCGCCGTGGTGATGATCCGTCCTCACCATTTCACGCCGAATCCCTCTACGGCTGCGGATAATGCCTTCCAGACGGAGGATGCTTTGCGCAGCGCCGCCGAGATCGCCCGCGCGGCCCATAGCGAGGCAACGCGCGCCGCCGAAGCCCTGCAAGCGGCGGGCGTCACCGTGCATCTTTTCGAGGATGAAACCACCGAGACCCCGGATTCCGTTTTTCCAAACAATTGGTTCTCGACCCATGCCGGTGGGCATGTCGCGATCTATCCGATGTATTCGCCCAATCGTCGCAAAGAGCGCCGTCCCGACATCATCGAGATGCTCAAGCATCGCTACCGCGTGCAGGATGTGATCGATTATTCGGGGCTTGAACAGGATCGGATCTATCTGGAAGGCACCGGGGCGATGGTGCTCGACCATATCGAGCGGGTGGCCTATGCGGCGCGTTCGATGCGCACGAATGAGGTCATTCTTGAGCGGTTCTGCACGCATTTCAACTTCGAGCCGATCGTTTTTGACGCGGTGGATGCGCAGGGCAAGCCGGTCTATCACACCAACGTTTTGATGTGCATCGGCACGGATTTCGCGATGATCGGTCTGGATACGGTCAAGGATGCCGCCCGCCGTGCCGAGATCCGCGACCGTCTGGCGGGCAGCGGGCGCGAGGTGATCGATCTCAGCCATGCCCAGATCGGCGAGTTCTGCGGCAATGCGCTTGAGGTCGATGGCCGTGGCGGGCCAGTTGTGGCGCTGTCCTCGCGCGCTCTGGCGGCGCTGGAGCCCGCGCAGGTCAAGGCGCTGGAACGTCACGCGAGCCTTCTGCCACTCGAGATCCCGACGATCGAGCTTGCGGGCGGCTCGGTCCGCTGCATGTTGGCGGGCGTCCATCTGGTCGCGCGCACGCAGCTGGCCGAAGCCGCCTGAGGCCCCGACGCATTGACTTCGGGCGCCCCTTGCCAAGCCGTGAGGGGCGTCTTCGCATGTGAGATGCGGGTAGGCTTATCTCTGCCCGCGAATGCAGGCCCTGATCTTGCTACACAGACTGCCTGCGACGCCGCCGATTCCGCCTCTGCCGCGCCCCCCGCAGCCCGGATTTAACTTTTGCGTCCCGCTTTCCATTAACAGTATCCTCAGCGCCTGAACTTCTATATGGCTTCGTCACCAAGACGGCATGAGCATCGAAAGCGATCCAGCGCAGAATGACGGATATGGCCAGCACCAGCGAAAAGATCAAAAGTGGTGAATTTACGCTGCTGTCGAGTGCTGATTACTTTGCGTCAAATCACCTGCTCAATCGCAATCTGACCGGAAAAGGCCGAGACGCGACGCTTAAAATCCTTGAAGCCGCGCGTATTATCCTGGTGGAAAAAGGATATAGCGAGCTTACATTGCGTGAAGTTTCGCGTGCGGCGAATGTGAGGCTCGGGAACCTTCAATATTACTATCCGACCAGAGACGCGCTTCTTGAGGATCTTTTTAAGCTGATCTCCTCTGCTTATGAGCAAAGGCTTGAAGAGATCAAATTCGAAAGCGAGGCTGCTCCTCAGGAAAAGTTCAGCATGATGATCAATTTCCTGTTTGGCGATAGCCTTGAAAGATCCGTGAGCAGATTGTTTTTCGATATTTGGGCCTTGTCGCAAAGAGCCGATCATGTGGCGACACAGGTCGCGAAAATGTACGGACGTCTTCAAGCGCGGATTGAGGATATCATTGAAGAGCTAAGCCCAGAAATGCCCGCTGAAACACGAGAAGAGCGCGCGGCCTGCGTGCTGTTCTTCCTGGAAGGAAATATGGTGCGGATGAATGTGCGGGGGGATCGTCCGTCTTTCGATCCCGACAGTGAACTTGCGAAAGCGATCTGGAAACTCGCAATCTGGCCATGATCGACAGATGATCTACGATTTGCGGGTTATTCCTTAACCGAGAACACGGCTATTTCCAAAAATTTCGCAACTCCTTTGCGCAATCCGCCGACGCCATGGTTCATATCTGCGTCGAAGATCAGGCTATCTCCGGCGTCGAGCTTGAAGCATTCTTTGCCGTAGGTATAGTCCATCCCGCCTTCCAGCATATAAATGAACCCCATCCCGAAATCACGGCCCGTTGCATAGTTGCGCAGATTTTCTTTACTCAGCGTCACCAGCGACGGTTCAATTGACACGCCGTATTTGGTGACTCCTGCATTTCTGGACAAACGAAACCGCGGCGAGCTTTCAGCGCCGTCGCTTTCAGGATGCAACATCTCGCTGGCTTTGATGTGTTGGGTTTCAAAGCGTTCTTTATAATATTTCAAGAAGCTCGTGATCGGCACATCCAATGCCTCACTGAGCAATTGGAGCGTGGTTAACGACGCGCTGGCCTGTGCGTGCTCGACCCGAGAGATCATGCTGTTCGACAGCCCGGTCTGCTCTGCCAAAGAGGTCAGCGTTTCCCCTCTTTCGCGGCGCAGTTCGCGCAGGGCGCGTCCGATGGCCACCTCCAGATTCCCGGTAAGTCCACCATCCTGCGGCGGCGCAGAGGGCGTCAGGTCGTCTATGGACTGAAAAGAAACGTCGTCCATCATCCGAGGTTCAAACTGCATCTGAAACAGAGCCCTTGTTCATAAAGCCGTGCCGTCGCTGATCCTTGAAATCAAGAAGTAGGTCAGGTGACCGATTCTGTCAATCGGCGCAAAGATTGGCTTCAAGAGTGGGATCTCCACCACGCGGCGACGGCTGGAGACCCGGCCAATCTGTCGCGACTTGCGCGATAGACAAGGCGGCCCGACCGACCGTAAAGAGCGGTGGGGCATTGGCCCAAGCTTGGAGGGCAGGAACATGGCGCAGGCCGCGCGCATCGCAGTCGAGCTTGAGGGATTGGTGCGCCGCTTTGGGTCGCGTGATGTCTTGAGCCGAATTTCACTGGCCGTGCCCGAAGGGCAGATCACCTGTCTGCTAGGGCAATCGGGCTGCGGGAAATCCACGCTTTTGCGGCTGATTGCCGGGGTGGACCGACCCGACGGCGGCAGGATCGTGATCGACGGCCGTGAGGTTGCGGGGCCTCAACGTTTCGTCGAGCCCGAAGACCGCCAGATCGGGCTGATGTTTCAAGATTACGCGCTTTTTCCTCATCTGAGCGTCGACGACAATCTGGCCTTCGGGCTGCGCGATCTTCCGAAATCCGCGCGCGCGGCGCGGGTCGCCGAAATCGCCGAGCGGATCGGCATCACCCATCTGCGCGATCACTTTCCGCATTCGCTGTCGGGGGGCGAGCAGCAGCGGGTTGCGCTGGCGCGTGCGCTGGCGCCGAAACCCGCGATCCTCTTGATGGACGAGCCCTTCTCGAACCTCGACCGTGGTCTGCGTGAGCGGGTGCGGCAGGAAACCGTCTCGACCTTGCGCCAGCTTGGGGCGACTGCGGTCATCGTCACCCATGACCCGCATGAGGCGCTCGCGGTCGGCGATCTGATCGTGCTGATGCGCGCAGGGCAGATCGAGCAGACCGGCACGCCTTACGAGATCTATGACGCGCCGCGCTCGCTTTATGCGGCCGAGTTCATGGGGCCCTGCAACCGGCTGACCGGGGTCTGGAACGGTCGGGCGCTGGAGACGCCGATCGGCACTTTTGCGGGCGATCTGGCCCTGAACGACGGCGAGCTGGCTTTGGCCTGCATCCGCCCACAGGCGCTGTCGATTGTCCCGGATGGTGACGGGATTTCGGCGCGGATTCTCGCCAAAACCTTCATCGGCGAAAGCGAGATGATCGACCTTCAGGTCCATCCTCTGGGCGAGCCTTTGCGCATGCACAGCCACTTCCGGGTGCCGATGGCGGTGGGCGCGCGGGTCGGGTTGAAGCTGAATGGCGCGCAGGTTCATCTTTTTTCGGCGCCTGATGACCGCGACAACTTGTCTCAACTGGCGAAAACTTGATAAAAAGTGTAAGTCAATTGAGCGCATTCGGCTAATCTGTCGGAATGCTTCCTTCCGACCCGCTGAAAGGCCGAAACATGAAGATCGAACAGAAACTTTCCTCGCTCCTTCTGGCCAGCGTTATGCTGACCGGCGGCGCAACCAGTCTCGCCGCGCAAGAGCTGAATCTCTACACCTCGCGCGAGCCGGGTCTGGTCGAGCCGCTGCTGGCGGCCTTCACGGAATCGACCGGGGTCAAGGTCAATACGGTCTTTCTGAAAGAAGGTCTGGCCGAGCGCGTCGCCTCGGAAGGGGAAAGCTCGCCCGCAGATGTGCTGATGGCGGTCGATGTCGGCAATCTCGCCGATCTGGTCGACAAGGGCCTGACCCAGCCGGTCGAATCCGAGGCTTTGACCTCGGCGATCCCGGAAAACCTGCGCGATCCGGGCAATCAATGGTTCGCTTTGTCGATGCGCGCGCGTGTCATCTATGCCGCCAAGGACCTCGACCTTGCGAGCGTGACCTATGAAGATCTCGCGGATCCGAAGTGGAAGGGCAAAATCTGCATCCGCTCGGGCCAGCATCCCTATAACACCGCGCTGATCTCGGCATTCCTGTCGCATCACGACGTTGCTGAAACCGAGAGCTGGCTCACCGGGCTCAAGGCCAATCTCGCCCGTCAGGCGGGCGGTGGCGACCGCGACGGCGCCAAGGATATTCTCGGCGGGATCTGCGATATCGCGGTGGCGAACTCCTATTATGTCGGGCTGATGCGCTCGGGCAAAGGCGGCGATGATCAAAAGGCCTGGGGCGATGCGATCAAGGTTGTGCTGCCCACCTTCAAGGACGGCGGCACCCATGTGAACATCAGCGGCGCGGCCGTGGCGAAACATGCGCCCAACAAAGCCGAAGCCGTCAAGCTGCTGGAATTCCTCGTGTCGGATGAAGCCCAGAAGATCTACGGCGAGGCGAATTACGAATATCCGGTCAAGCCGGGCGTGGCGATCGATCCGATCATCGCCTCCTTCGGCGAGCTCAAGGTTGATCCGGTCCCGCTGACCGAGATCGTCAAAAACCGCAAGGAAGCCAGCGTTCTGGTCGACAAGGTCGGCTTCGACAACTGAAGGACAACAGGGGCAGCGCTTCGGTGCTGCCCCGCTTTGAAATGACCACGCCGCTGCCGTCTCTTTCCGATCCTGCTCGACCCGCACGCCGCCCGCGCAGCCTGTGGTTTTACGCCAGCCTGCTGATCGCGGCGCTGGTGGCGGCGCCACTTGGCGCGCTGATCTGGCAGGCGGCGCAGGGCTCGGACGGGCTGTGGTCGCATCTTCTGGCCTATGTGCTGCCCCATGCGCTTGGCCAGACCGCGATGCTGATGCTGGGGGTCGGAGTGCTGGTCTCGATGCTCGGAACCGGAGCGGCCTGGCTGGTGACCGCCTATGATTTCCGAGGCCGGCGCGTTCTGGAATGGGCGCTGCTGCTGCCGCTGGCCGTTCCGACCTATATCGTCGCTTACGCCTATCTCGATCTGCTGCATCCACTTGGGCCGGTGCAATCGGCGATCCGAACGCTACTTGGCTATGACAGTCCAAGGCAGTTCCGTCTGCCGGATATTCGCTCGATGACCGGCGCGATCATTCTTCTGAGCCTCGTGCTTTATCCTTACGTCTACCTGCCGACGCGAGCGATGTTTCTGACGCAGGCCGCCAATCTGGTTGAGGCCGCGCGCACACTGGGAACACCGCGCCGCAAGATCTTCTGGCGCATTGCCGTGCCGCTGGCTCGTCCCGCGATTGCCGTTGGCGTGAGCCTTGCGCTGATGGAGACGCTGAACGACATCGGCGCCTCAGAGTTTCTCGGCGTGCGCTCGCTGACCATCTCGATTTACACGACCTGGGTCACGCGCTCTGACCTGCCGGGGGCGGCGCAGATCTCGCTGGCGATGATCGTGCTGGTGGTTGCGCTGGTGTCGCTCGAACGATGGGCGCGGCGGCGTCAGCGTTACAGCACCAGCGCCCAACGCGCCCGCAGTTTCGCCCCGAAGCGTCTGACCGGACGGGCGCAATGGGCGGCCTTTGGTTTGGGCGCGCTGCCGGTGCTCTTTGGCTTTCTGATCCCGGCGGGCTTTCTTGCGGTCGAGGCTTGGCATCGCTTTCGCTTCGCGGGCCTGTCTGACCGTCTGCTGACCGAGGCCCGCAATACGCTGGCGATCTCGGCTGTCGCCACGGCGGGGGTGCTGATCTGCGGCCTAATCATCGCCTATACCGCCCGCGCCTTTCCCGGTCGCGCCATGCCCTTGATCCAGCGGGTGGCGAGCCTTGGCTATGCGATGCCGGGCACCGTTCTGGCGTTGGGGGTTTTGATCTCTGCCGCAAGCCTCGACCGGCTGATTGATCGCAGCGCACAGGAGTGGTTCGGCGTCTCGACCGGGCTCGTGCTGATCGGCACCGGGCTCGCGCTCGGATATGCCTATCTCCTGCGTTTTCTTGCGATTTCCGTGGGCTCGATCGAGGCTGGGTTGACGCGGGTTCCGCAAAGCTACGACCATGCCGCGCGGACGCTGGGGCGCGGCCTGACCGGGACGTTTCGCGACATCCACTTGCCGCTGTCGAAAGCTGCGATGGCCGCCGCCGGGCTGCTGGTTTTCGTCGATTGCATGAAGGAGCTTTCGGCCACCCTGCTGCTGCGGCCCCTGAACTTCGAGACCCTCGCGACCCATCTTTACGGAGAGGCCGCACGCGGCACCTATGAAGAGGCCTCGCTCGCTGCTTTGGCAATTGTGGCCGTCGGCATCTTGCCGGTCATTCTTCTGGCGCGGATCGGGCGCAAAGACGCGGATCGCTAGCCGGTCGCCTCTCGGGAAGTGCGCACGGAGGCAGCGGGACGAGCTGCCCATGCAATCCATCCGACGGCAGAGCGGCGCATTTTTCGCGCCGAATGCGTGGCGGTAAGACAGGATCTCAAGAGCCTCCCGAAGATCCGGACATTTTGAAGATTCATCTCAGAGTTCGATCAGTTCTTTCGAAGCCGAGATGTTCGGGATCCGCGACAATTCCGATCCGACCTTGACGGTCGTTGATGCCGAAGCCCGCGACATCGCCGCCAACCCGAAAATCCGAGCGCGCCACATCGACATGCGCAGCAACCTGCCGGGCGGAGGCGCCCGCTCAGTGGTGGGGTATCACCCGCTCCCCGTGGCCATGGCAGGTGAGGCCGCGGCGGAGCTGCGCGATGTTGATGACCACTCCGATCCCACCATTCAGGCGAGACTGATCGAGGTGACGCGGGTAGGCGTCGCGGCTCGGCGGGCCGGATATGCTCGAGGCTGCGCTGGCAAAGGAACTTGTCCGCCGCCTCCCAGGACTCGATCGCGCGCGCTTCACCAATTCCGAGACCTCCCGAGTATCATGGCGATCTCGACCGAGCGCTGGGTCACGGGGCGCGCCAAGGCCGGGACCATGTGCGAGGGCTATTAAAGCGGGGTCCTGATCTTTGCCCAAGGCGGGTCTGATCTGAATTTGCCTTTCCTTCAGGAGATGCTCAATTGCGGCGATCTCGCGGGAATTGAGGCCGTTCTGCGGCAACAGGCCGATGACTCGCCCGAGGAATCCTGAAACCGATGCTCGGCGGCGGTGGCTGCATTCAAGCTAGCGACGACGATCTGAAGGTCCTGCGCCGCGTGGCTCAGAAGATCGGTGCGATCCTGATCTCTGACGAGGTGATAACCTCGCGCCTCGCCTTGGGCGGACTGCAATCGGTGGCGAGGATCATCCCCGATTTGACGCCTTCGGGGGCCGCGCCGATCTGGTGGATCGCGTCGCCCCGACCACGCCCGATGCCGGCACCATGGCGGCACGTTTAACAAAAAATATCCTCTCGATGGCGGCGGGTCATGCCGCGCTGATGCAGGTGCCGACGGCAGAGACCTCGGCCCGGTTCAACGCCCTTGGCGACCTGCTCAAAATCGCGATGCAAGCCCGCTTTGAGCGCCGTGGCATTGCCGGTTGCGCGCTGGTTGATGGTCGCTCTTCAATCTACATTTCCTGCCGACAGGCAGCGTCGCGCCCGCGGCGGCCGAAAGCGTGGATCCGCGATCCGGCAAGCTCTGGCATCTCGAAATGATGCTGGCGGGGCAGTATGTTACACCGCGCGGCGTGATCTCTTTCTGAGTGACTATCAGAGCGTTTTTCCGAAGGTGACGGGCGTCCCATGAGCAGGCCCGCCACCATCACCTGTGCGCCGACCAGCGACGGCGACACGCCCGAGCAAAGCCCTCATGTCTCGGTGACGCTCGATGAAACCGTCTAAGATGCGATCGCGACCGGCGCGGCGATCCTTCATATTCATGTGCGCGACCCGGAAACCAAGCGCGGCAGCCGCGAGGTCGCGCTTTATGCCGATGTGGTCGCGCCGCGCCGCGCGGCGGGCTGCCCCGCGCCGATCAATCTGACCGCTGGCGTGTCGGCAGAGTTGTCTTCGGGCCCGATAGGCCTTTACAGCCCGCGCCTGAGAGCGATGTGAGGAATGCCGCGACCCGCCTTTGTCGGTCGAGGCGCGGCGGCCAAAGATGTGCAGCCGCGATTGTTGCAGCTTCAGCTCGGACTTTGCCAATGAGACCGAAGTCAGCACCCGGTCATCGCTGAGTTTGAAGATCTTCTAACTCAGCCATCTGATCGGCGCACTCGTGCGTGCGGGGAGGGTCTGACTGTGCCGCTGCCCGCTGGTGCAAGTCGTGCTTGGCCTGAAATGGGGCGTGCCCGTGTGGATGCGCGGCTGCTTCTCGCGATGTTGGACATGCCACCGGTCGGAAGCGCTTGGGTCGCTTTCAGTGTGGGGCGCGCCGATGGAAATCGCGGCGCGCTCGGGCGTGCCGGGAGGGCGGGTGCGCGTCGGGCTGGGGGACAATCGCTACCGCAGCCGTGGCGTGTTGGCACAATGCGGATTGGCCCTTGATGCTGCGGCCTTGGTAGCGCTCTTGGCCATCGTCCGGCCACGCCCGAACAGGCGCGCGCGATCCAAAGCGTGACGCCGCCAAGGGTATCACCAAATCGTATTCAACCGTTTGAAGTATATATAAATATTCAAATCCGCCCATTTCAGTACCGCTCCATTTGATCGGATCGCCACGAAGTCCAGAATGAGGCGTGGCGCGAATGGCTAATCCCGGCGCAGAATTCAGCGATTTCGATCCCTTGCTGCGCGCCGTCCTGTCGAACGGCATAAAGTCGGTGGTGCGAGAGATGTCGAATCTCACCGAAAATACACATCGTTCAACGGGGATCACCAATGCGCGCGACTTTTCTTGCGGGCTTTTGACCTATGATCACCGCTTCGACCAATGCGATGGTGACGCGGCGCGCCACGCCAACCGTGCTGATTGGCACACGCGACCATGCCGATGTGCTGACGCGGCGCGAGGCCTAGCGCAGAAGGGCTTGGATCTAGCGGCTCGACTATCCTGATCCCGTCATTGCCCGCAATCGCACTGTCGAGCTCGGCGACCGGATCGGCTCGCTCTGACAAGAGGTCGAGCGGCTTGCCGAGGGCCACGCCCCCGCGGCGTTTTGGCTACTGAGCCAAGCAGGGGGCGAGGCGATTGCCGTCAGCCTCAGCCGTCTCGTTACTTCGATCCCGCATGAATACCGCCGCAACATCGCGACTGATGCTGCGCCGCGGCCGTGGTCAATTCCTATATTGGCGCGTTGGTCGGGCAGACTATGGCGGACGACAGCTGACGGCCACTTGCACCGGAGGCATGATGCTCCCGAGGAGATCCGATCCAATCCGTCACGTTCGGGTCGACCAAGGCGCCGGGTGCCACGCGATATCTCGCGCTCGGTCAGGATGTGGTGGTCGCGGATATGGGCACCACCACTTTTGACGTGGCGGCGGTCCGCGCGGACCAGATCTTCGTGACACCCGAGGTGATGATCGATGAACATGACGTGCCGATAGTGGCCATCCGCGCGGTAGGCGTGGGCGGCACTTTGGCTGGGGCCAACGGTGGCGGGCTGCGGCATGTCGGGTCGTAACGCGCGCGCGGTGCGCCGTCCGGTCTGCGATGGCGCCGGCGGCAGGCTAGCGAGGGTGACCGCTGCCGAGAACGCTCTGGACATTCTCGATCCCGATTTCTTCCTGGGCGACGCGATCTCGCTAGACAAAAGGCGCGTCGAAACCGGCGCCGATGCGATTGCCGTGCGTATGGGAATCTCGCGGCTTGAGGCGGCCTCTGCGATCCACGCCACGTCGAGCCCCAAAATGATCGCGGCGATCGAAAAGAATACGGACAACGAGAGGCTGAACCCGTCCGACAGCCATGTGGTGGCCGGAGACGGCGCGACGGGCCGCCGTATCATGGGCATGACGGTCGAGGTCGTTTTGGACGGCAGTTATAGGGTGCGAATGCACATGAATCCAACCAACTGCCGGGTAAAAGGGAGAAGCGCCATGATCAAACGGCATTCAGCCTGTCTGGGGCTGAGCTTCGCTCTTGCCGCCATGACTCCCATCTTGCCCCTCGGCATGTCTCGCGCGAAGGACCCGACCTTGACGCATCTGGTTTTGGTGACATGCGGCCCCTCGAATCCGCGGTGCAAGACCCTCACGCAAAGCATCCGCTGTGCCTTTGGCGACCGAGGTCAAGGTGTGGGTGCTTGAAAACGATCTCGATCCCCATCCAGCTCAATCAGCGGATGGCGCCCGACGTGATCATGGTCGAGCCCGCCGATAACAAGTGGCTGATCGGGACCATCACAAAGGCCACGGCCGCCGGGGTTGCGGCGCTTTCCCTCGCCGATCTCGCCATCGCGGGTCAGATCATCACCGACGATTACAGCCTCGGGAGATTCGCGGGCGAGCAAATTATCGAGTGGCTGAAGGTGACGAGCCATCAGACGGCGAATGAGATCGCAATCACCGGGTCGGTGAGGACCATCATGGCGCCTGAACGCCAGCGCGGCTTCAGGGAGGCGATAAGGTCGTTGAGGTTCAGGCCAACACGTAAGACTCGGTCGAAAGCGGCCGCATGGCGCAGCAGCTTTTCGCTCAATGTCTCTGGCAGGGCGGTATTTAGGCCGTGCGCGGATGCCGATAACATGGCGATCCCGATCTTCGAGGCGATGCGGCCGCGATCCTCTTCTTATCGGGCATGCCCTATGAAAAATCATCATGGTGCCCAAGCATCACGTGACCGCCGCCAATGCCGAGGCAACTGCCAAGGTCTGCGGGAAACGACTGCAAGGGTGCCGCTTTTGTCCTTCGATCAGGTCTCGTTGCGCTACGGCAGCTTCAAAGCGGGGAATGAGGTGAGCTTCCCGGTCGGCGCGGGCGATGTGCTTGGAGATTGCGCGCAAAATGGTGCGGGCAAAGCAGAGTGATGCGGATCCTCTCGGGCTTCATCGCCCGGACGAGGGCTGGATGGTAATCGACGGCAGCCCGCTGGTCTTCAAAAGCATGCGCGACGCGTAAGGACATCGCGTGGCGCTGGTCGAGCAGAAATTGAGCGCTATCCTGGCTTTGATCGTCGCTGAGGCCTCGCTTGGGGGAGAGTTGCCTTGGGCTGCACGACTGCCTGCCGCAAGCCGCGAGGATCCGCCGTCTTCATGCGGACCGCGTCGTGCGTCCCTATCCGTCCTGCCATCTCGGAGATCTTCCGATCGGCGGAAGGCAGCTTGTTGACCTCGGGCGGGCGATAGGACGCGAGCCGCGCCTTTTCATTCTGGATGAGCCGAGCGCGACCCGGAACGCCGCCGACATTGCCTATATCTTTGCGGCGGTGCGCTGGGTTGCTGCCTCGGGCTGCGATTCCCTCTATGTCTCGCATCGACTCGAGGAGGACCTGATGGTTTGCGACCGGGTCGGGATCATGCGCGATGAGGCGGTCATAGCGGTCGCGCTGGTGGCGGACCTGAGCCAGGATCGACTCGTCTCGCTGGTGAGCGGTCCTGCGCCCGAGCCCCCGTGTCGGAACGGGGCGGTGCGCTCGGCTGAGATCGTGCTTGACCTAGCGGTGCGGTCTGCCGGTCGTGTTTGGACGGCTTTGACATGAAGCTGTCGACGGGCAGCATCTCTGTCATTGCAGGTCGGGGCGGATCGGGGGGCAGCGATGCCGCGCGCGATGGCGGGCTGATGCCCGGCGCGCGGGACAGGTTGACGATCGCGGGCAGCTCGGTGGCGCTTGGGGCGGCTGGCATCGATCGCCACGGGGATCGGATTTCTGTTGTCGCACGCAAGAGGGACGGGCTCTTTCTGTCGCGTCTGGTCGCCGGGAAGCTGATGGTAGCTCGCCCGCATGCCCGGTCGACCAGAGAGTTGTTGCGCGATTGTGGAACGGATCGCTATCCATGTCGGGATTGATACCAGCCGATTGCAACATCCGGTCGACCAGCTCAGCGGCGGCAATCGACATAAGGCTTTCTTCGGCAAATGCCTTGAGCGTGACGATATCCGCGGGCTTTTGCGCGACGAGCCGACGCGTGGGGTCGATGTCGGCGGCCGGGCCGAGATCCATTGCCTGCTGCGCGCGCTCGTCGTGCGTGGGGCATCGCCCCTTCCGATCTTGATGCAGTTCCGGGCTTTGCTGACGACGTAGTCGTGCGGCGCTCGGCGTGGTCATGTCGTAGCACCCCGCCCGCAACACCGACAAGCTGCGGCTGTTGTCGGATATGATGCATGGGGATTGCGAAGCGGAGCTTACCCCATGAGCGCGGCCTCTGCCTGCTCTTTCCGGCGCTTGCCGCCGCTCCGCTTCTGGCGATCGCGCGGACTGCGGCGACAACGCAGGGGTTTTTCACGGCCGGAAACGATCAGGTTATTCTCCTGTCGATGGTCTTTGTCGGCATCGTTGCGGTTGGTATGACGCCGGTGATGCTCTCGGGCGCGTTCGTCTCTATGGGCTTGGAGGTGAGGGCGGCGGCGATGATCTTCATGGCCGGCTTTTCGCTCGACCTGCCGGTCGCGATCGCGATCGGGGTGGGAGCTGTGACCGAGGTTCTTCAGGACGTGGTGATCGGCGGCTGAAACGCCATACGACCACCGTCACCATTGCGCCGAGGCCAAGCTGAGCGGGCTCTCCGCCTTGAGCAAGAGTGACGGCCCGGGCGCGCGCCGCGCGGTCGTCTCCGATATTTCCGACACGGATTACGTGTTGCTCCTTGCCGTTCTGTCCAAGCAACCTCGCCCCACAAGCTGCAGCCCGCGCTTAAATCCCGTAGCTCAGCGCATATTTCACGAGATGCGCCGTGCCGACGACGCCCAACTTGCGCTGGATGTTGGCCTTATGCGTGCTGACGGTCTTCACGCTCAGGCACAGCCGCTCGGCGATATCGGTCACCGATGAGCCCGAGGCGAGAAGTTGCAGCACAAGCAATTCGCGGTCCGACAGCGCCTGAATATCGCTGTTTGGTGCCCCGCGTGCGGAATCGACCAGTTGGCTGATCAACGCTTCGCTGGCGTAAGACCGGCCCGCCGCGACCTGACGCACGGCGCGGACGAGTTGGCTTGCGTCGCTGTCCTTGGTCAAATAGCCGTTCGCGCCCAACTTCAATGCGCGCATCCCGTAAACCGCTTCGGGATGCATGCTCAGGACTAGGATCGGCAGCTTCGGCCAGTGGCGGTTCAGATGCTTGATGAGGTCAAGCCCTGTGCGCCCCGGCATCGACATGTCGAGGACGAGCACATCAATCTCGATCCCGGTCTGCAACAATGCGCAAAGGCGATCGCCATCCTCGACGACGGCCGCGATCTCCATATCCTCCTGATAGGACAGGATTTGCGCGAGCCCATCGGTTACGATGCGATGGTCATCTGCCAGCACGATGCGGATCATTCTCGTGACCTTTCGCGGAAGGGTGCTTCGGCAAATGGCACGGTGATCGCGACGCTTGCGCCGCCCATGGCGGATCTTTGAAAGGTGATCGAGCCGTGGAGCTGCCGGACCCGCTCGCGCATACCCAGAATGCCGAAGGAGGGCTTTCTGTCATCGCAATCGGGATTGGCGGGGAAGAGGTCGTCCTGCATACCGATCCCGTCATCGGCGACGGTCACGGTGATCTTGTCTTGCGCGCAATCAAGGCTGACATGCCCGGTTCGGGCCTGCGCATGGTGGACGATATTGGTGCAGGCCTCCTGGATCAGGCGGAAGAGCCCGGTCGCCATGGCCTCAGAGAGATCCTCGGGCGGTTCGGTGGCATCGAGGCAGAAGGCAATGCCCGATTCATGCTCCAGACTTTCGAGCAGATTGCTCACGGCGGGCACGAGACCCAGATCGTTCAGCTCGGAAGGCCGCAGATCGGCGATAATGCGGCGGACGGCATCGACCGTCGTATCCGCGATCTGCTTCAATTCGGCGAGGCGGCGGGTCTCGGCCGTTTCGGGCGGCAGCTGATCTTGCACCCAGCTGATGCCCATGCGCAGCACCGTCAGCAATTGGCCGAGCTGGTCGTGCAATTCGCGCGAGATGCGCTTGCGCTCTTCCTCGCGGACATTTTGCAAATGGCCGGTCAGCCGTTCGAGTTTGAGACGTTGCCGATCCAGATTGCGCGCGGCTGTCCAGGCGAGCGTCATATCCTGAATCGTGCCGAAAAAGCCGACGACGATGCCCGCCTCGGCGGTCTGAAGCTCGCAGACGGTGCGCAGATAACGGATTTCGTCGCCGGCCCGCAGGATCCGGTAATCCACGCTGAAGGGACGCGCTGCGGTCACCGCTTCGCCGATGGTCTTGAGCACATGCGAGCGGTCATCGGGATGGACGCGGCGCAAAAACACGTCGAAGGCGATTGGGGTTTCCAGCCGGTCTCCCGGCGGCAGGCCCAGAATGACGAGGGATTCTCGGCTGAGCAGAATGAGATTGTCGGGGATGTTCCAATCCCAGCAGCCGCATTCGGTGATCTCTTGCGCGCGCTGAAGCCGATGCAGCGTGGCGGTCAGCGATTCCTGAATCTCGGTTGCGCTGGTCTCATCGTGCAGCGTCACGGCTTTGACCGCCTGCCCATCAAGGTCCATCGGAATGCGGCTGACGCTGGCGCGGAACTCGGTTCCGTCGGCGCGCTGATAGCGGCCATGCTCGCCGGGCGGGGTCGAAACCGCACTGAGCAGCTCACCATAGCGCCGGTTGCGCAGCTCTTCGGCCGAGAGCCGGAATTGTTGGCACGCGGCGCCATTGGCCGCGAGGATGCGCCCCGCGTCATCCTCGACGATCAGAATAGCGGCGGGGTTGTTTTCAAAGAGCGAGGCGGCCCAGGTCGCGCTCTGCGACCCGGCAGAGGAAAGGTCGATCGGTCTGGCTATCTGGGACATGGCGTGACCTGAAAACCGGAGGATGCGCGCCGTTTTCGCGCGCTGATGCTCAAGGTAACGGCAGCTGGATCGGCTGTGTCAACCTTTGCCGCCCCAGAGGTCAGTAAAGCGCATTCGGCACAACCATGCCGTCGGGCGTATGCAGCCCGTCGCGTCGGCAGATGCCGCGCTCGGGATAAAGCGCGTAAGGATCGGGCAGGACATGGCGGACCGAGCTGTGCAGGACCTCGAACTGGCCATCCGGCCCACAGCGCCCGATTTTCGGCACGAAGGCCATGCAAAAGTTGTCCGGATCGATCCAGACATGACCCTCGGGCGAGACCTCATTCTCAAGCGCCAATCCCGCCGAGGCATTGCGGATGTCATTCGCAGTCAGGTCGGCCCAGTCCCGGCTGGTCAAGCTGATCCGCAGCGCGCGCTCGAAGGCGAGAACGGCGAGATAGGTGTTTTCCAGATTGAAATGGGTGACCCCGGATTCCCCATGCGGGCTGGACAGAAAGGCGCGCACAAACCGTGCGTTGGTCGGATTTTGCAGCGACTGGAAATAGGGCGCCGAGAGGATATGCCCCTCGCCGATCTCATGGCCCATCGCGCGCACCTCGGCCTCGCTGGTGGTCAGCGAAGCGATGGGCGTTCTGGCCCGGTCAAAGCCGATCCGGGCATATTCGCGATAAAAGGCCAAAGCGGAATTGCCGACCAGCGTCGAGAAGATGAAATCCGGCGCCTCGGCGCGGATCAGCGCCAGAAGGTCGGCCACATCGGTGACGCCAAGTGTCAGATAGCGCTCGCTGATGACCGCGCCACCATGCTGATCCATCCAGGCGCGGGCCACGGCATTCGACTCGCGCGGCCAGACGTAATCCGAGCCGACGAAACAGGCGCGGGGGCCGTAGTTTCGGATCATATAGGGGATGAGCTCGATCGAGTGCTGATTGGCGACGGGCCCGGTATAGATGATGTTTTGCACGCATTCCTTGCCCTCCCAACAGGTGGGCAGATAGAGCAGGTGATTGTTGGCGATGACGGTCGGCAACATCGCCCGCCGACTGGCCGAGGTATAGCCGCCGAAGGTGCACAGCACGCCATGCTTTCGGATCAATTCGCCGATCCCGACCGCATAGGTGCCGACATCCGAGCAGGCGTCAAAGAGATAGGGCGTGACCTGCCTGCCACCGATCCCGCCCGCCTCGTTGATGCGGTCGATCGCGTAAAGCGTGACATCTATTGAGCTTTTCTCGATGACCGAGAGATGTCCGGTGGCCGAAAAAATCACGCCGACGGGAATGTCGTCCCGCGCTGCAAGCGCCTCGTTCCGCGTCATATCGGCTGATCCCGTGGCTGTGCTGTTCAGTGCGGCGTCGCGGCGCTTTGCGTCCACGATCCGGGTAAGCTGGCACGAATGGGACATTCCTCAAAGAAAAATCAGAATAGTCCGATAGTCGTAGGCCTCTGCGGATTTCTACTCTGATGGGACGGGCAGCACGGCTGCCGTCCATCTCGACAGGGAGGTCATCATGTATCGAATTCCGCCGAAGGGCTCGAAAGAGCGGGACAGACTGATTGCTGAACACAAGGCCTGCACCGAATCCATGTATGGGGTGGCGGGCTATTCCTCGCTGCTTTGCGCCACGCAGGGCGATGTCACCGAGGTGTCGGGCGGCATGCACGGGGATATCGAGCTCAACCGCGTGCTGTTGCGGATGCGCGCGCAAGAGGCGAAGGGCAAGCTCGTCTCGATCTGCACCAAGATCGACGAGGAATGGCGCATCGCCCGACTGTCCGGGGTCCGTGGGGTTCCGCCGAAATTCGTCGATGACCGCGTCTTCACCGAGGAGAACGAGGTCCAGCACGCCATCTTCCTGATGCGGCTTGATGAGATGAGCGAGACCGACGGCGAGCCAGAGGATTTCAACGAGGGTTGGAAGCGCCGCTCGGACAATTGGACGGTCACCTGAGCGCCTCGCGCGGCAGGTCGACACCCCACCCACCCCATTCAGCAGAAAGACCACGATCATGAAACTGACCGGCTATGCCGATCGCCTCAGTGTGCGTCCCGGCGAAACAATCCGCTTCCATATCAACGCCGATCTCAAGGGCGAGTATGATGCCCAGCTCGTCCATCTGATCAACGGCAACACCAATCCGCGCGGCCCCGGCCTGATCGAGAAGCCGCAAAAGGCCGCGTTCAACGGCGCGCATCCGGCGCGGCGTCAGAAGATCTACAGCGGCTCTTATGGCTATGTAGAGGATCTGCCGCAATTCCATCTCGACAGCGTGACCCTGCAATGCTGGGCTTGGCCGACGATCCCGAAGACTGACCCCGGCTATTGGAAACACGGCGCGCAGGCCTTGATGTCGAAATGGTCCGAGGGCAAGGGCTATGGCCTCTTCATCGACGCCGAGGGACATGTCGAGTTTCGTATCAATGGGAAAAGCCTGCGCAGCCCGGTTCCGCTGCGCGACCATGCCTGGCATTTCATCGCGGCGAGCTATGACGGGGCGACCGGCAAGGCCGTGCTCTATTGCGAGCCGCAGATCCACTATGCGCTCGATCCGCAAAGCGAGGCCGCCAGTGCGAGCTGGAAGGAAAAGATCAAGACCCCCGCCGTGCCTTTCGTGATCGCAGGCAGTCCCGAGCGTCTGGACAAAGCCCCCGAGCCCGAGGCGCAGGCCTCGCGCCCCGAGGGCGTGGTGATCGCCAATCATTACAACGGCAAGCTCGACAGCCCCCGGCTTTGTAATCGCGCGCTGAGCCGGTTGGAAATCGAAACCATGAAAATGGGCGGGCAAAGCGCACAGGATGAACGACGCGGCTCGGGCCCGACGCCTGCGCTCAGCGAAGCTCTGGTCGGCGCTTGGGATTTCTCGGTTGGCATCGACACGATGACCGCCACCGATCGCGGGCCCTACCGGTTCGACGCCGTGCTGATCAATGCCCCGACCCGCGCCCTGACCGGCCATAACTGGGACGGGCATGTCTTCGACTGGAAACAGGCGCCGCAGCAATATGGCGCGATCCATTTTCACGACGACGATCTCGATGATGCGCGCTGGCAGGTCGATTTCTCTTGGGAGGTGCCGAAGACCCAGAAAAGCGCGACCTATGCCGTCAAGCTGACCAGCGCCGAGGGCCACGAGGATTACATTCCCTTCTTCGTCACGCCCTGGCCCGGCAAGCCCACCGCGAAAATCGCGGTCATCATGCCGACGACCAGCTATATCGCCTATGCCAACGAGCACCTTGCCAATAACGCGGGCGGGGCCGAGTTGCTGGTCTATCGCGTGCCGGTCATGCAGCAACAGAACATGTATCTGTCCGAGCATCGCGAATATGGCGGCTCGGTCTATGACACCCATACCGATGGCAGCGGGCTCTGTCTGTCGTCGCGGCTGCGCCCGATCCTCAGCATGCGGCCGAAATACGACCACTTCCTGTCGCAGGCCCCGTGGCAATATCCGGCGGATCTTCATCTGATCTGCTGGCTCGAAATGAAGGGCTATGATTACGACGTTCTGACCGACGAGGACGTGACCTATGACGGGTTGCGCCTGCTCGAAGGCTATAACGTCCTGATCACCGGCTCGCATCCCGAACATGTCGTGGGCAGCCAGCTTGATGCTTTGCACAATTACAAGCAGCGCGGCGGGCGGCTGATGTATATGGGGGCGGATGGGTTCTACTGGGTCCATTCCTATCATCCCGCCTATGAGGATCGCGGGCGCGGCGTCCTGACAGAGATGCGCCGCTGCGAATCCGGGATCCGCACCTGGCGCGCCGATCCGGGCGAATATTACCATCAGGGCAGCGGTGAGCTGGGCGGCATGTGGCGCTATCGCGGACGTTATCTCCATACGGTCGGCGGCACGGGCATGTCGGCGGAAGGGTTTGATATTTCGACCTATTACAGCCGAACCCCGGAAAGCCTCGATCCGCGCGTCGCTTGGGCTTTCGAGGGCATCGGCTTCGACGAAAAGCTTGGCAACTTCGGCCTTGTCGGCGGCGGTGCGGCCGGGCTTGAGCTGGATATCGTCGACACCATGCTCGGCTCGCCGCCCCATACGCTGGTCGTCGCGACCTCGGCGGGGCGTCATACCGAGTGCTATCTGCTGGTGATGGAGGATTTCGGCTTCAACCAGCAAGGGCTCGATGGCACCCAGCATCCGCGCGTGCGCTCGGATATTGCCTTCCACGAGACGCCGAATGGCGGCGGCGTCTTTGCCTTCAGTTCGATTGCCTTCTGCGGCGCTTTGCCGTGGAACGACGGGGAAAACAATATCTCGCGCCTCGTCGGCAATGTGCTTGACCGCTTCATGCAGGACGGCGCGCTTCCAGCCGCGCCCGAGGAGGCGATCAAGCCGCGCGGCAGGGCGGAATATGTGCAGGACATTCCCGCCGCGCCAAGCGAGAGCCAGCCCTTCCGGCGCGCGGCCAAGGTGTGACCTGTGGCGCGGCTGCCCTTGATCCGGCGGCCGCGCGATTTCCTTGAGGAAAGCAAGCCATGACCATCCAAAGCCACAGCAAGGCAATCGCCACATCCTCCTTTCTTCTGCCAGAGGAGGGTCCTCCGGCCAGTGCCGATCCGGCGAGCGGGGCCCGCGATCCCTGGACCTCGCGGGCGCTCGTCGCGCTGGAAGACCAGCTGATCTGGTCGCGCGAATGGGTCGCGATCGGCTATGCCGCTCAGATTCCGGCTGTCGGGGATATCCTGCCCTTCACCGTCGGCAATCACGGCATCCATGTCGAGCGCATGGCCGATGGCAGCATTGCGGCGCGGTTCAACTTCGTCCAGCACGGCGGCTGTCGCAGCATTCCCCTGCAATGCCAGACCGGAACCAGAACGCGCTGCTCCTATCTCTCTTGCGGCTATAGCCGTGACCGGGTCGAGGGGTTTCCGACCTCGCTGAACCGCTCCGATCCGAGCGCGCATCATTTTCTGGGTTTTTCCGAAACGCCCGGCTTTCCCGTCGGTGTTCGGCTGGCCGGAGAGGTGATCCTCGTCCATCTGGGCGGGGCCAATCCGGCGGCGCAGGGGCCCGCGCCGATTGCGCTGCTGTCCGGCGAGGCGCAAAGCGCGACCCTCGAGCCCGCCTGCAACTGGAAATATCTCTGGCAGGCCGTGCTTGCGGAATTCGAGCGCGACGAAGGCGCGGGTTCGGCGCTGACCGGGCGCAATCGCGCCGGGCTGCGCCTGCGGGCCTATCCGCCCAATTTGCTCATCCTCGATGAAGAGGGCAGCCAGCTTTCCGCCACGCTCCAGCCGACGGGCATAAACCTGACCCTGCTGCGCCTTGCGCTGCGCGGGAAAGGGGGGGCGCCGCGTGCGCTTGGCCTGCTCGCGCGCTGCGCCGAACGGGCGAAGTTGGCGACGACGGCGGCTGATCTTGGCCGGAATGCCTTGCAGCGCGAGGTGATTGACTGGTTCGCGACGCGGTTGGGCCAATCGTTTTCGGTGCCCACCGAGGCAGGAGGAGGCCAATGAAATACAGCGTTCAACAGATCAAATACGAACTCCTTGGCTATATGAAGGCAATCGACGCGGATTTCCGTCATTGGACCATCGGCACCAGCGACGACCCTGCCGGAGAGATGCAGATTATTCCGGGCGCTGATCTCGACCGCGATCCGTGGATCTTCAAACCGGCGGTCAGCGCGATCGCGGCCCGAAACATCCAGAGCTATTTCACCGGGATACTCGCCTGCCGCCTGCCGCCGGGCGATGAGCAGCCCGAGGCGGGCAGCTGCGTTTTCGCGATCCGGTTGGTGATCCCCTACCAGCCGCCTTCGCCGCCGCCCGGGTCCTGACCCCGCTTTCACAAGGATGACCATGATGCTTGGATTTCTGCTGCTCTGGGTCGGCGCTGTCCTGTTTCTGAACGGGCTTTGGCTGATGGCCAAGATCGAGGATCGCGAGATCGTCGTGATCAATCTCGTCTCGGGTCTGGTCGCGGGGGCGGTGGCCGCGCAATCGATCTTTGGCCCGGCCGCCACGACCATCAGCATCCGCGCGGGCGCCCTGACTTTGCTTTTCGCCACGACCTACCTTTGGGTCGCCTATAATCGCTGGTCGGGCGTGAACGGGCGGGGGCTCGGTTGGTTCAGCCTCTTCGTCTCGATCACGCTGCTGCCGGAAATTCTGGGCGGCTTTCAGGCGGCCGCAAACGCCAGCGAGATCTGGCTCGCGCTCAACTGGCTGATCTGGGCGGTCCTGTGGTTCATGTATTTCCTGCTTCTGGCGCTTGGAAAGCCCATCCTGAAGCAAACCGCCTGGACGACCCTGATCGCGGGGATTGTCACGGGCTGGCTGCCGGGTTTGCTGCTGCTTTATGATCGGATGTGAGGGCACGGGCGGAGGGATGTGGGCCGCCGAAATGTCAATGCGATGTGCCCATTTGGCTTGTATCCCACCTGGTGGCCCGAGAGCAGCGTCGGCAAACTGATCGAAGTGGCGCTTTGCATGCTCGGCATCAGTGGCCAGCGAGATCCTGACGCGTTAGCAGCTCAACGAGCTTGGCAGCCGCCGCATCAGGATCAGCACCGCCAGCACTGCGGGGATCAGTGCAGCCGAGAAGGACTGGACGGCTGCCGAAAGGCCGACATAGGTCGCGAGATAGCCCACAGCGATCATCGGCATGCCGATGCCAAGATAGACGATGACGTAATAGGTCGAGACGGTCTCGGCGCGGTGCTCTGGCGGCGCGCATCGGGTAATTTCCGCAAGGCTGCCCAGAAAGATGAGCCCGTATCCGTATCCGGCGATGCAAGCGGCAATGATCAGCAGGCCAAGCGGGGATTGGCGCCCGCCGAGGATCAGATAAATCAGACCAGGCAAGAGCAAGAGCAGTCCAAACCGCTGCAACGGCGTCGCGGGTCCCTCCCGTCCGAGGATCTGGGCAAGGATCGACGCCGTGAGAAAGACGCTGGTGCTGCCCCCCGGGGGCCGCCAGCTTGACGCGTCCCGACAGTTCGATGCATAGGCCGACCCCACTCTGCAGAAAGATGTCCTCCATCTCCTTGGGGGCCGAGGGCTGGCGCGGTTTCCATGGATGCCGGGCGGCGGTGTCGGGAATGGTGAATAGAAGGGCGAGGGCGATCAGCAGCAAGACGGTTTCGAAGAGATAGGGCGTGACGAAAGGTGCAGGCCCGTATGGTGCAAGGATGCTCGAAACGAGCGGCCCGATCGCCAAGCCTGCCGCCGAGGTGGCTGCGGCGATCAGAGCGGCTGATTGAGGGATCTACCTCACCGGTCAGGGCGGTCAGGGCGCCCGAAGACGCGCCGACGACATATCCCTGAAGGATGCGGGTCCAGAAAAGCCACGCCGTGCCGGTCGCAAAAAGCAGGACCAGTATCGCGCGGCGCCCCAGTGCATCCGTAAGCGGCCCGACAATCAGCAGGGCTGGAATGAGCGTCGCGACATATGCGGCGAAGATCGGCCTAGTGACGAAAGGGCTGTGGCCAAAGGCGTGCTCGTAGCCGTGGTCAAGGGGTGCCGGGAAGCTGGTGTCGACCAGCAAGACAAAGAGCGCGAAGGCGGCTTTTCCGAGGTTCCAGGGAACGGGAGAGCGGGATCATTGGGTTTGGTTCACGACATGCGGCATGATAGATCCGCCCGCGACTGAGCGGGCGTCAGTCTCAGTGAATCTCTGTCGATCTGTGAGTCTCGCCAGATGCCCGGCCTAACCTTCAGCGCGCAGTCCCTCGCGGTAGAGCCGAAGAAGAAGCGCGTTAGCGAAGCTCCTGATGTCCGGCGCGAAGAGCTACTTCAGGCGGCATCAGCGCTGTTCACCGAAAAGGCGTCGCCGAGACCGGGATTGGCGATATCACCTGCCGCATCGGCGTCGCGCGCGGGACATTCTATCTTTACTTCAAATTCAAGGACGAAATCGTTTCCGCACTTTGGCAGCGCTATGTGTCGGGCTTTATGACCTTAACCGACGCTCTGATAACCGGGCCAGAGCACAGCCCCGGGCTACGGTTGGTCGCGTTTTTGATGCGCCTGACCGAACATGCGTTGGATCACATCCATCTGCACCGTACAATCTACGGCGCGGCCGATGCCCCGGCGAGCGCGCTGTGCAAACGCTCTGACGAGGCGATTCTCGAGCGCCTGATCGGCATCCTCGACGACCAGCCGGATCTTGCTCCCGGCGTGCCGACCGACACGACCGCCGCGCTGCTGTTTCATGCGCTCGACGGCGCGCTTCACCAAAAAATCATGCGTGATCGTCAGATCGACCGCGATGCTTTTCCGGCCGAACTGCGTCATTTTATTGTGAAATTCATGACCATTGAGGGCCGCTGCGGCGTAAGCAGAAGCTGAGCTTTACGCCTGATATTGCCCCGCGCGTCGCCCAACGCACCCACGCAATTTTTGAGAAGTCGCGAGCTCCGCTCAACGGTTAGGCTCTTTCGAAGGCCAAGGCCGGAACAGGGGGCGGAAGTGTGTCGATTGCGGCTTGCGGGCTCAAGGCAGGACGGAGCAAAGGGGCGGTGGCCTTATGTCTCGGCTGGCTGGTGCTCGGGATCTTGGGTGCAATCCCCTCTGCCCATGCCGAGACCGCGTCCGACCTCACCAGGTTGCTTGCCTTGCGCGACGATCAGGTTGCGCCCGCAAAAGCCGAAACCGAGGTCGAGCGGCAAGTAACGCAGATGGCCAAAGGCATCGTCGGCGCTTGAGGCGCGCGATGTCGAGGCGCTGCGGCCCTATTACTCCTTCGATCCGCAGAATGTGTTTTTCGGACCGAATGCCATCGTCGCGCAGGGCGGCGATGCCTTTTTGCAGATGCAGGCTTTGATTCTGAAGAATTTCGATCACGTCGAAATCGGCATCAGCAATCTGGAGGTGCAGGATTACGAACCGATTGCGATCATGACCGCAGAGGGCACCGCCGTCGTCGAAATCAGCGGCCTCGCGGCGAGGTAGCCATTCCGCTGGACGCTTGTCGCCCGGCATTTCCCCGACGGCGCGTGGCGGGTCGTCCATGAGCATTATTCTAGCCAACCATCCGAAGACTGACCGAAGGCGACATTCGTCGCAGAGCCCAACAGGAGAAAGAGATGCAGCTTATCAAACGCATGATCCTTGGCAGCGGGGCAGTTCTGGCCCTGTCGCTTTCCGTCAGCGCGGGCGATCTGAGCACGCCGATTGCACCGGAAAATCAGGCCAAGATCGACAGCCTTCTCGAACGGATGAAAACGATGGATGTTAACGCGATGCCGAGCCTTTCGGTCCAGCGTTTCACCTTGCCCTCGGCGGGCGTCGACGTGCTGCGTGCCAAAGTCGAGGAAACCTATACGATCGACGGCATCGGCCGCGATACGGTCGAGCTTTCAGGCTGGATCGCGGTGGTCCACAGCGATCCGGTTTCGATCGAGCCGGGGCAGGCGCCGCGCTGGGGTAATGCACAGGTCGGAACCGAATTCGTCGGCCTTTCCCTCAAGGGCGAAAGCGCGCTCTTTGGTCCGATAGAGGTCTCGCTCAATCCCGACATGCCCGCGATTGGTCGGGTCGGCGCCTGGCCCGACGGCAAAGTGCCGCCCGCGTTCCTAACCATGGTCGGCGTCGATCAAAGCGATATCGACGAGATGGGGCGCCCGACCTGCAAACCGCCGAAGGGCAATTCTCCGCCCGAGAATGCGCCCTGCACCTGTCTTGCACCGCTGGCCGTTTCTGTGCGGATGCCGAGCCTGAAGCTTGAGATGAAGACCGACCGGCCCGTGGTCATGCAATCCTCGGTCGAGACCATTCCCCCGGTCGGCTATGTCGCCTCGACCAGCGTCGAGCCGCGCGCTTTGATGAGCGATGGTCGCAAGGTCGGAGAGTTACGTTCGGCCCAAGTGAAGTTCCGCGAAATTATCCTGCATGAGCCCCTGAGCGGCGCGGGCTTTGACCAGCGCTTCGATCTGAAAACCGTGTCGAACGATTAGGCCGATCTTGCATCGGGCGGGGTCAGGCCCGCCCGATGCAAGATCGGGAGTGGGCGAAGCAACGATGAAAGACAAGCTGTGGATTACTGAAGCGCCAATCGCCCGTCCCGCCTTACGGGATGTCAGGCTGATTTTGGCGGGCGTTCTCGCGATCCTGCTCAGTCTTGTCCTGCTTGGCTTAGCTGCGGCATGCTGATTGAGGCTGTACGTGTCCCTTTCTCGGCTTGTTTCAGCGCATGCGAACGGTCTCGGGCGTCCCGAGTAATGTGGGGCGGTTCATGAGTGTGATGCGGATCTGAACCTGTGCATCCTGCCGGTCGAACTCTCTGGCCATGACGCGCTCATTCAGCAACTTGAGGCGCCTCATCTTGGCCGCGACACGACGCCGTCGGTGATATCCGGACCACTTCTTCCAGTTCGCCCGACCGAAGCGTTTGCGGGCCTGCAATACTTCCTTGCGTGCATTCAGACCCGGGTCGGGGCCCTTCCAGTCCCGGGCCTATCGTCGCGACGGTATGTTGGCATCGACACCTCGGGCGGGGTCTGCGCCAACGGGTCGGGCAGAACGCCCTGCCAGTTCGCTCGAATCGGTGGCGCCTCACCGGCGCGATATCGCCACCGCGCGACCTTCAAGGGTTTCGGCATCGATGCCGATGTGGATCTTGCGCCACTGCCTACGGCGGCTGGCCCCTTGCTTGCGAACCTGCCACTCGCCTTTGCCCGCGGGCTTAGGGCCGCTGCTGTCCAACAGCAGATGCAGGGGGCCGGACGCTGCACGATAGGGGATCTGCACCTTCAGATGCGTTTGCCTGCGACAGAGCGTCGTGCAATCCGGCACCGACCAGTTGAGACCGGACAGGCTTAGCAGGCTCTCTAGGAACGCAGCTGCTTGTCGGAGCGGTCGCCCGAACAGCACCTTGACCGAAAGGCCGACTTGGATGGTTGCGGCAGACACCTCTCAGGATGGTCTGGCCTGCCGTTCGGGCCGCGAAACATGACACCTCTGGGTCAAGCCATACCAAGAGCGCGCCGCGCCGCTTTAGAGCCTGGTTGTAGCAGGATCAGTTCGTCGTGCGGAAAAGGGGGGACGGGTTTGCTCATAGTGCCAGCCTAATCGGCTGATTCAAAATCATGAATCCGACGGCCAAGGAAGAGCGCAACAAAGCCATATCAATCTATCATCTGATCCTGCGCCACGAGCGCGGATTTGGTGCGGGCAGCGGCGAGATTGCGCGGCTCCAGTTCAAGAACCGTGCCAATGCGATCAGCCCGATCATTGTCGGCTCTTTTGATCGCCGCGCGCCGGTGGGAAGGCCTGCGAATTGGCGTTTTGTTCCGCCGTTGCGCAAGCCAGCACAGCTTGAACTGGCGGGAAAATACCTGCTGGCGGTGACGTTGCCGCTTTTTCCCAAGGTCTCAGATATGGTGTGCTTTCGTCCGCAACAGATTGGCTCGGTTCAGGCAAAAGGCACTGGCGCCGCACTTGAAATCGAGATGCGCGCACCGACGATTTTTGATCCGCCGATCACCTTGGCCATCCCCGCGCTTCTGTGCCGCAGGCACCGGAGGCGAGCCGCTCGGGCCGGGCTATCTGCCCAGATCGACGATAACGATCATTTGGCTTTTCGGCGACGGCGATCGGGGCTATGGCCCGGCTCCGAAGAGGGCCGCATTCGCGTCGAGGCGGGCCCCGGTCAGATGCAGAACAGGTCCGCCATGCAGGGCTCCAGTCTCACCTCGCGCCGCGATCTTGTCACCGGGATCGAGGCCATTCATGCGCGGTTCTCGGGTCATGCCTATGACATGCACACGCATGACGACGAATGGCTGGTCGGCGTGACCCATGCGGGCGTGCAGGATTTCTTCTGCCGAGGCAGTCGGCGGCAGAGCACGCGCGGCAAGGTCATCCTGATCGAGCCCGGCGAACGACACGACGGCCGTGCGGTCGAGGCGGGCGGGTTCTCCTATAGTATGCTCTACCTGCCGGCGCCTTGGGTGCGACATGCGCTTGGCAGCGATGCGGGCATTGGTTTTCGCCAGACCTTGGCCGAGGACGACCGGCTGGGCCAAGCGATTGTTGCAACCTGCCGCGCAATGCTGAAGGGGGGCGGCGCGCTGCAAATCGAAGAGCTTCGTGACCGCGTGCTCGGGCGGCTGCGCCAGCATCTGGGTGCCGCGCCTGCGCGCGCGGACCGCCCCGACCTTGGGCTCGCGGCGCGGGCGATGGCCTATTTGCAGGCCCATTTCGACACGGATCTGACCAGCGCCGATCTGGTTCAGGCGACGGGCGCGGACAGCCGCTTTCAGCTCGCGCGCGCGTTTCAGGCGCGCTACGGCACCTCGCCCCATGCCTGTCTGGTCGAGATCCGGCTGGCGCGAGCGCGGGCGCTTTTGCGCGCGGGTCAAGCCCCGGCAGAGGCCGCCGCTGCCTGTGGATTTGCCGATCAAAGCCATATGACCCGTTGGTTCCGGCGAGCCTATGGCATTGCTCCGGGGGCCTGGCAGCGGGGGCGCACAATCGTTCAAGACCACGCCTGACCGCGTGGGCTATTGCGGCCTCCCATCACGAAGAGGCCGCAGATGTTTGACACCAAAATCGCCATTCTGATCCAAACCGATCTAGAAAACTGGCAAAAACTGAACGTGACCGCGTTCCTTGCATCCGGGATGACAGCCGCGCTGCCCGATCTTCTGGGCGAGCCCTATATCGACGCCGCCGGGCGCGAACACGGGCGGCTTTTGGGCCAACCGATGCTGATTTTTGCGGGCGAGACCGATCTGCTGCAGCGCGTCTGGGCCAAAAGCATCGAGCGTGGTCTGGTTCGCGCAGCCTATGTCCGGGCGATGTTTGCGACCGGCCATGACAGTGCCAATCGCGAGGTCTTTCGCGCCGAACCCGCCGATGCCCCGGATCTGGTCGGGCTCGCCGTCTATGGCGCCAAAAAGGACGTGGATAAGGTGATCAAGGGCGCGAAGCTTCATCCCTGACGCGCGGCGCGGGTTACGACCTGGCTCAGCTGTGGCGTCAAAGTTGCGCGGACCAGACGCCACGCGCCTCGGCCGCGAAAATCCTTGAACCGCACCCGCTGCCGGGTCCAGATCGCGGCGGCGGGATTTGCGGGCATATCGAGCTTTATCCAAGGCCAACTGCCCGTTCGCCCGCCCAGAGCCTGAGGTTTCGGTCCCCGACCAGAGCGGTCTCACGGGATCGATAATATCTTAAACACTGATTTCTGGCCTCGATCCAAGGGCGGGACTATGGTCAAAGAGCCTGAGAAGCGGAGCGTTGTTGATGTCCTATGCCACTCAAGATGAACGATATTTTGTCAGTCTGGTTAATACAGCCCGGGCGGAAAAGGGGCTGAAGCCCCTGACCATTGAAAAGCATTTGAACGATTCCGCGGACAGCCACAGCAGATGGATGCTCGACGCCAATGTGTTCTCCCATACCGGGGAGCGGGGATCGAGCTCGAATGATCGGATGAAGGCCGCGGGCTTTGATCTTGCGGGCAATTGGATGACCGCGGAAAACATCGCTTATGTCACGATCCGGGGCGAGGACGATCTGCGCGACGAGGTGCGCCAGCTGCATCAGAACCTGATGAACAGCCCCGGCCATTACGCCAATATCATGAGCGATGCGGCCTTTATCGGCATCGGGCTTCAGGTCGGTTCTTTCCGCTCTGGCGGGCGCGATTACAAAGTCCTGATGGTGACGCAGAATTTTGGAAATACGCAAGGCGAGCTTTCGCTCGATACCGGTAATTTCGAGCGGGTCGCGGCGCCGAAGGTAGATTTCTCGATGATCGGTCGGGCGGAATGGCTGACCAGTTTCGACGGTAAGCTGTTTCTGGACGCAGGGCCTCAGGACCGAACCGCGCGGAATGATGATTACCGGCTGACGGGCAAGAATGACGTGGTTTCGGGCGGCGCGGGGGATGATTGGATCGCGGGCAATGGCGGTCATGACAAGCTCGACGGCGGCGCGGGCAATGATCATCTCTTTGGCGGGGCTGGCAATGACAAGCTGATCGGCGGGGCAGGCCATGACAGGCTGGTCGGCGGTGGCGGGCATGACCAGATTTTCGGCGGGGCCGGGGACGATATCATCTTTGGCGGCCTCGGGAATGATCGGCTCTTTGGGGGCGCCGGGCAGGACAAGATCAGCGGTGGTGCGGGGGCGGACCGGATCGACGGAGGCCCCGGCGATGACTGGCTTGCCGGAGATGCCGGGAACGACACGCTGATCGGGGGGCCGGGCAATGACACGCTGGTCGGCGGACGCGGCAATGATTTGATGAACGGCGGCGCGGGCGCGGATGTGTTCCTCTTCGAGCGCGGCTTTGGGCGCGACACGATTGTGGGGTTCGAACATGGCATCGACCGACTGTTCCTGACCGCTGATCTGGTCGGCAAGAATGGCCCGGACTATATTCTGTCCCATACCCGCGAGACCGCGACCGGCGTTGTCATCGACTTCGGCGCGCAGGGCTCGATCACCATTCAGGGCAAGGGGCTGACGGCCGCGGTAATCGCTGACGACATTTTCGTCGTCTGAGTGCTTTGCCTTCGGCGGCGAATGCTCGGAGGGGAGCACCGTCTGAGCGCGCCTTGGCGGTGATCTCGCTACGCGGCTGCCGTCTGAGCCGCATGACCAGTATTGGCTGATGTCGGCCCGGCCGGAGGCCTAGAGGGCGGGTGCCGCGCAGCGCGCCGGAATCTTCGCCCTCGGGTCTTTGCCCCGTCTGCCGCGCTGCCTATCTTGATGTGGGCCGCATCCTGGCCTTCACGCTATGGGAACGCAGATGAGCGCGGATCTTTTCTCGGGCGAGGATCCGATTCAGACCGGGCGCGAGACGCTCGCGCCGGGCGCTGTCATCCTGCGCGGTCGCGCCATCGCCACCGAGGCGCAGCTGCTCGAGGATATCGCCCGGATCAGCGCCGCCGCGCCCTTTCGCAATATGACGACGCCGGGTGGCTATAAGATGTCGGTCGCGATGACCAATTGCGGCGGCGCGGGCTGGGTCACGGATGCGCAGGGCTATCGCTATGCCCGAAACGATCCGCTTGGCGGTGCGCCTTGGCCCGCGATGCCCGCAAGCTTCCTGACGCTGGCCAAGGCCGCCGCCGCAGAGGCGGGCTTTCCCGGATTTGCGCCGGATGGCTGCCTGATCAACCGCTACGAGCCTGGCGCGAAGCTCTCGCTCCATCAGGACAAGGATGAGCAGGATCTGGGCCATCCCATCGTCTCGGTCTCGCTGGGATTGCCGGCGGTGTTTCAATTCGGCGGCCTGACGCGGGCGGCGCCGGTCCATCGCTATCCCTTGCTGCATGGCGATGTCGTCGTCTGGGGCGGCCCGATGCGGCTGGCCTATCACGGTATTCTCGCCCTGAAACCCGGCGAGCATCCGCGGGTTGGTCAGATCCGCCTGAACCTGACTTTCCGCCATGCGCTCTAGCCCGATCTCTCGTCCGAATTTGAAAGCAAGGACCGGAGTGAGCGCGGCAGGGGTGTGGCCTATCTTCGACCCATGGTTCAGACAATGAGGTCCAAGATGACCAGCCACTCCAAATTGATAGAAGCCGATCCGCGCTGGCACAGCGTGGTGGCGCGCGATGCCGGGGCCGATGGCCGCTTTGTGTTCGCGGTGAAAACCACGGGGATTTATTGCCGCCCGTCCTGTCCCTCGCGCCATGCAAGCCCGGCCAATGTCCGGTTTTTCGCGGTCCCGACCGAGGCCGAAGCTGCGGGCTATCGCGCCTGCCTGCGCTGTCACCCGAAGGGCCAGTCGCCCGCCGAGGCCAATGCCGCGCTGGTGGCCGAGGCCTGCCGCCTGATCGCCGAAGCCGATGAGCCGCCGAACCTTCAGGCGCTTGCCGACCGCCTCGGCATGAGCCCGCATCATTTTCACCGCCAATTCAAGGCGATGACAGGGCTCACCCCCAGAGCCTGGGGCGAGGCCGAGCGGGCGCGCCGTCTGCGCGACGGTCTTGCGGCGGGGGAAAGCGTCACTGGCGCGATCTATGGCGCGGGCTATAATTCGAGCAGCCGGTTTTATGAGAAATCCGCCGAGACTTTGGGCATGACCGCCTCGGCCTATCGCAAGGGCGGTGCGGCGGCGACGATCCGCTTTGCGCTGGCCGATTGCTCGCTTGGTGCGCTTTTGGTGGCGCAAAGCGATCGCGGCATCTGTGCGATCACGCTTGGCGACGATCCCGAGGCGCTTCTGCGCGAGCTGCAGGACCGCTTTCCCAAGGCCGAGCTGATCGGCGCGGATCCCGAATTCGAGAAGCTTGTCGCCGAGGTCGTGGGTTTTGTCGAAGCCCCTGCGATCGGTCTTGACCTGCCGCTCGACATTCGCGGCACAGCGTTCCAGCAGCGCGTCTGGCAGGCTCTGCGTGAAATCCCCTCGGGCGAGACGGCAAGTTATGCCGAGATCGCCACCCGGATCGGCGCGCCGAAATCGGTGCGCGCGGTGGCGCAGGCCTGCGCGGCGAACCGGCTTGCCGTGGCGGTGCCCTGCCATCGGGTGCTGCGCAGCGATGGCGCGCTCTCGGGCTATCGCTGGGGCGTCGAGCGCAAGCGCCAGCTTCTCGCCCGCGAGGCCAGCGCATGAGCCCGGTCGAAAGCGTGGTTGAAAGCCCGATTGCAATTTCGGTCGAGAGCCGGGTTCAGGCACAGGATTGGCAAGCACTGCGGCGCGAGCTCGACGGCTTTGGTGCCGCCATCCTGCCCGGCCTACTGAGCGCCGAGGAATGCGACGGGATCGCCGGGCTTTATCCCCAAGAGCGCCATTTCCGCAGCCATATCCATATGGCGCGCCATGGTTTCGGGCGGGGCGAATACCGCTATTTCGCCTATCCGCTGCCCGGGCTGATCGCCGATCTGCGCAAGGCGCTTTATCCCCGCCTCGCGCCGGTCGCGAATGATTGGGCGATGCGGATGGGCGGTGCGACGCCCTATCCGGCGGAGCATGCCGATTTTCTGGCCGCCTGTCACGCGGGCGGCCAGACCCGCCCGACGCCTTTGCTGCTGCAATATGTCGAGGGCGATTATAACTGCCTGCATCAGGATCTTTACGGGGCGCTCGCCTTTCCCTTGCAGGTCGCCGTTCTGCTCTCCGAGCCCGGGCGTGATTTCACCGGCGGCGAGTTCGTGCTGACAGAGCAGCGCCCCCGCATGCAAAGCCGGGCCGAGGTGGTGCCTTTGCGCCAGGGTGATGCGGTGATCTTCGCGGTCCATAACCGCCCGGTGCAGGGCAGTCGCGGCAGCTACCGCGTCAACCTGCGGCACGGGGTCAGCCGGTTGCGCTCGGGGCGGCGCCATACTTTGGGGATCATCTTTCACGACGCGCTCTGACGCGCGCGCCTCAAGACTGGCCACCTCAAGACCGGCCGCCGCAGATCCGTGGCGGCCGGTTCGCGGCGCTTTCTGCGATCAGCGGGTGCGCTCGACCAGAATATCGGCCTGTTTGGCTTCGCCCGGCACATAGGGGTGATGGGTCGTGTTGATGAACAAGAGCTTGCCCTGATCGCTGATCCGCGCTTGCAGCGCATAGCTGTGGCCGCTCTCGATCCGCGCGGGATCATAGCTCAGCACATAGGGGATCGGCACCTGACTCTTGGGCTGGATCGTGGTCTCCGCCAAGGTGATCGAGGGGGCATCGGCGCGCGAGACATCGACGAGCTGCACCGAAACCTCGGCTCCGGGCGGCAGGGCCATGCGCTCGCGATAGATGACCGAGCCGCTCACGGTCTCGGTCTTGGCGGCAGGGGCCTCGCAGGCGGCCAGCGACAGCACGGCGGCGGCGACCAATGGGGCGGAAATTACGCGTTGAAACATTGACATCTCCCGAATTGCGGCTTGGCCCAAGGCTATGCGGCGTGGCCCGAGGCGGCAATGACAAACGTCTTTCGCCGCAAAACGTCGCCGCGCGCCACGCAGCGTCACAATCTTGACGCGACTTGCGTCGATTGACTTGTTCGAGGCGCCGCTCTCGGACAAAAGGAGGGCAAGCCTTGCGGCCGGCCCCAAGCGGCGGGCGCGACCCGGACCATCAGCGGAGACAGAACGTGACAGGACAGAAATTCATGTCGGAGGTCTCGGTTCTGGCCATTCTGGTCGGGCTGCTTCTCGCGGCGGCCTCGCTGACGCCCTCGCTGATCCCGCGCGACATGCTGTTTCAGGGCGTGCTCGCGGGCGCATCGACTGCGGTCGGCTATCTTTGCATGCGCTTCTTTCTGGCGCTGTGGCGCGCGCTCGAGATCCCCGAGCTTGGCGGACGTCCGGCACGCATCGCGCTGACCATTCTCGCCATTCCGGTGCTGGCCACTCTGGTGTTTTGCATCTCGCAGGCGCGGATGTGGCAAAACAGCATCCGCTCGCGCATGGGGCTGCCTGATCTCGAGGCGACGAGCACGGTCAAGATGCTTCTGGTGGCGCTGGCGGTGTTTCTGGTGCTCTTCGCGATCGGTCTGGCGGTGCGCGGGCTGTTTCGCATCCTACGCGACCGGCTCGCGCGCTATATCCCGGCCCGCAGCGCCAATGTGCTTGGGCTCTTGCTGTCGGCGGTCTTGCTGATTGTCGTGACGCGCGACGGCGTGGTCAATGCCGCGCTGAAGGTCGCCGACCAATCCTATGTCGCGGCGCAGCGCCTGACCGATCCGGCGACCCCGGCCCCGGCGCAAAGCTGGAAATCCGGCTCGGCACCTTCCGAGATCCGCTGGGACATGATGGGCGCGCCGGGGCGGGATTTCGTCGAAAGCGGCCCCTCGCGCGCCGATATCGAGGCCTTCAACCACCGTCCCGCGCAAGAGCCTTTGCGGATCTATGTCGGTCTGGCCGAGGCCGATCATGCGCAGCGCCGCGCCGAGATCGCTTTGGCCGAGATGATCCGCGTCGGGGCGTTCGAGCGCAAGATCCTGGTGGTCGCGAGCCCGACCGGCACCGGCTGGATGGATCCGGCGAGCTATGATGTGCTGGAATATATGCATGACGGCGATGTCGCGACGGTGGCCGCGCAATATTCCTATCTGCAAAGCCCGCTCGCCCTGATTTTCGAGACCGATTCCGGGCTCGAACAGGCCGAGGCCCTGATGCATGTCGTCTATGACCATTGGGCGCGCCTGCCGCCCGACCGGCGGCCGAAGCTTTACATGCATGGGATCTCGCTTGGTGCCTGGTCGTCGATGTATGCGTTCAACGTCTTCCAGATGATGAACGAGCCGATCGACGGCGCGCTTTGGGTCGGCCCGCCCTTCCCCTCGACGTTGTGGAATCAGGCCAATTCGGCGCGCGATCCGGGCACGCCCTTCGTTCTGCCCGAGCTCGATGAGGGCCGCGTCATTCGCTATGCCAGCCAGTTCGCCAAGCCCCTGCGCTCGGGCAAGCCCTGGGGTCGGATCCATATCCTCTTCCTGCAATATGCCAGCGATCCGATCACCTTCTACGCGCCGAGCGGCTTCTGGCGCGCCCCGGTCTGGATGCATGAGCCGAAGGCGCCCGATGTCTCGCCGCTGCTGTCCTTCACGCCTCTGGTGACGCAGCTTCAGCTGACGGTCGATCTGCTGTTCAGCACCGTGCCGCCGCCCGGCTTTGGCCATACCTATCATGCCCATGACTATATTGACGCCTGGGCCGCGGTGACCGAGCCTGCGGGCTGGTCCGAGGCGGCGGCCGCGGCGCTCAAGGGGCATTGTGGTCAGGGAGAGATGCTGGGATGCGCAAACGGGTCCTGATCGGTGGGCTGATCGTTCTGGGGGTGCTGATCGCCGCGCTTGCGGGCAATACCGCGCGCAATGCCGCGCGCTGGCAGCCGCTGACCGAGACCCCGACCGAGCGCGCCGCGCTGCTCGCCCCGGGCTGGCGGCTGGTGAAGCCCGAGGGGCCGGGCCCGTTCAAGGCGGCCGTGCTGATGTCGGGCTGCGACGGGGTCCACGACAATATGGATCTCTGGGCGGGCGAAATGGTCCGGCTTGGCCGCGCGGCGCTGATCGTCGACAGCCACGGCCCGCGCGGGCTTGATCAGTTGCAGGCCTGGCGCGCGGTTTGCGCGGGGCAGGTGCTGACCGGGGCCGAGCGGGCGGGCGATATTGCGGTTGCGATCAAGGCGCTCAGCTCGCTGCCCGAGATCGACCCGCATGAGATCGCGCTGATCGGGGCCTCGCATGGCGGCTGGTCGGTGATGGAGCTTCTCGACCTTCTCGGCAGCGACGCGCCCCCGCCCGGCCTCTCGGATTGGCCCGAGCCGCGCGCGGTGCTGTCCGCCCGGATCGGCCCGGCGGTGATGCTCTACCCCTACTGTGGCCTCTTGAGCGGCGCGGCCGAGGCGCGCTGGCCCGCGCAGGTGCGCGGCCTGATGCTGCTGTCGCAAAATGACAGCATCGTCGATCCGCAGAAATGCCGGACGATGTCCGAGGGCCTGATCGCTCTGGGCGATGAGGTCGAGGTCGTGACGCTCGCCGGGGCGGATCACGGTTTTGACCAGAATGACCGCTCGTTCCTGTCGACGCTGAAATTCGATCAAGGGCTGGTCGATCAGGCCAAGGCGCTGATTGTGCCCTTCATTCTGGAATATGGATCGCGCTGATTCAATCCAGCAGGCGGCGCCGGACGGCTTCGCGCGCGGCCTCGGCCCGGCTCGAGATATTGAGCTTAGAATAGACCGATTTCACATATTGCGCGACCGTATGTTCCGAGATCGCCAGCAGCAGCGCGATGTCGGAAATCTTCAACCCCAGCCCCAGCTCGCGCAGGACCTGCGTTTCGCGCCGCGACAGATGAACCGAGGGCGGGCCGGTCTCTGGTCCCGGTGGCGGCGGCGCGCGCAGGCGGTCGATGTAATCGAGTTTCGCGCGGACAGCGGCCTCGAGCAGATCGAAATCGACAGGTTTGACAAGATAGTCATTCGCGCCCAGCCTGCGGGCGCGGATCTGGCTGTCGCGATCGCTGAGCGCGGTCAGGAAAATGAAGGGCAGCACGCCGGTTTCGGGGCTTTGGCGCAACTGGTCCAGCACTTCGAAGCCACTGCGCTCGGGCATCATAATATCGCAAATGATCAGATCGGGCCGCAGTCGCGCGATTTGATCCTCAGCTTCGCGCGGGTGAGGCGTGCCATGGGCATCAAATCCCAGCGCCGTCAGCTCTTCGACCAGCTCGCCAAGCAGATGCGGCTCATCCTCGATACACAGGATGACGGGGCGTTCGGGCGCGGGCATCGTCAGACCTCCTTCAGGTCAGAGGAAGCAGGCAGGTCAAAGGTAAAGGTCGTGCCCTCGCTTTCGACAGAATGAAAGTTCAGGCGTCCCCCATGCAGCTCGATGATCGTATGTGACAGATTGAGCCCGAGGCCAGAGCCAACCAGCAGCGATGCGTTGCCCGCACGGAAAAAACGCTCGAAGATCCGATTTTGATCCGCTGCCGGAATACCGATTCCGTGATCACTGATCGCGCAGCAGCACCGCCGTTCCGCGCACCAGCTGCGGATGCGGATCACGGTCAGATCGTCGGAATATTTGATTGCATTCGAGATAAGATTCAGCGCGACCTGCTCGATCAGCGCCGGGTCGCAATCACAAACCAAAGGGTCGGACGCAAGATCAAGCTCGATTCGGCGATGGGGCTCGAATTCGGCGTTGAAGGCGGCGGCAGAACGCAGGATCTCATTGAGATCATGCGGCTTACGCGAAATCGCCACATCGCCGCCGTCGAGCTTTGCGACGCGGGTGACGCTGGTGACCAATTGGTTCAGCCTCTGCGTCGCCGAGCGGATGCGCCGCGCCTTTTCGGCGATTTCGGCGGTGGTGAACTTCTCGGGCCGTCGGATCAGGCGCTGCGCAACCATGTCAATGATCGCAAGCGGGGTTCGAAACTGATGCGAGACGGTGGTGATGAAGCTGCGATAAACCTCTTTGGCATGGCGCTCGGTCGCCAAAGCCGCATTGAGCTTGTCGGTGCGTTTGCTCACCAGATCTTCGAGATGGATCTTGTGCTGGCGCAGCTCTTCGCCTGCGCGTTCGGTCGCCCGCATCGTCAGGACCAGCCGCCAGGACAGGAAGGCGCCCGCCAGAAGCGTGCCAACCAGAGCGGCCATGATCAGATACATGCTCTGGCGTTCCTCTTGCCATTGCGCGACCCGTTCATTCTGCTCACCGATCATCGTTTGATTGGCGAGTTCGCCCATATCCGAAAGAATCGGCCGCAAGATGGCGCGCGCTTGGTTCAGATCGACCGCAGAGGGCGATGGCGCCGCGTCGATCAGAGCCGCCAATGCGTCGACGCGGCGGGCATTTTCCTCGATGCGCGATGTCGCGCCAAGATGGGTAACCCAGGCGGCCTGAGGCGGCTCTTTCAGCAGGGTGATGCGGCTGTAAAGGATATCGAGGCGAAGCCGGATCTCATCATCCGTGGCCAGATGCAGCTTTGCACCGACCAAGGCCTCTTGAAGCCGCAAAGCCTCGCGCTCGGCCTGATAGATTGCCCAGAGCATGTTCTCGCCGACCTTGGTCGTGATCCGGTGCTGGATTTCGACAAGCTGGACGAAAGCGTAGAGGAACAGCAGGACAAAGCCACAGATCGCCGCCCCGGTGGGCAGGAAGTAGCTTTTCCCTCTCATCGGCCGGGCGACCTCATTTCACGATGACGCTGCGCAATTGCCAGATCCAGCGGTAATCGTAGAGCGCGTCTTTCAGCTCGGGATAGGTGTCGCGCGGATAGACGAGCCAATAGGGGCCCTTGTCACGCCGCGACATCGGCACGCCGTTGATCTTGCGCGCGACCATGGCGTCGTAGTGATAGATATCCTCGATCGGGATATTGATGCGGTAGTCATTCAGCGCGAGCGTATCGACCGTGTGACGTTGCATCGCCGCTTTGTCATCGCCAACCGCGGCCAGCAAATCGCGCATCAGCACCCCGTCGAAGGTCTGGGCAGTGTCGGTCCAGGTCGTATTGGTCACGATCTGGTGTTGCGGCAGCTGGTTGAACTCTTCTTCCGAAAAGTCGTGCTGGACGCCATCGGTTCCGGTTACCGATAAAATGACCTCCAGCGGGGTGTGGTCATCCTCTTGTGCCTGGGCCGGGCTTGTTGGCCCCGTCGCCATAACAATCAAAGATATAGCGCATAGAAGAACCGCCAGACGCGTCCAGAAAGGGGCCGCTTTATCCTGAGCAGAGTTATGCAAGGCAGAACACTCCAACAACCGACATCTTCACTCACATAAAGGTTTCTATTCGTTTTTACAGCAGGGCTATTCCCGAGTTCGGGGGAATGTTGCGGTCAAGATAACTTGTATAAGTATAGGTCCTGCGAGAGGTGGTGAGGCGCGGGCTCAAACTGGGGTCGGCGCTGGTTATTTTGGGGCAGGTTAAGTGGTTTCCGCCCCTCGCACGTTGAAATGAGGAAGACTTGTGCTGAAAGGCTAATGGGGCTTGCTCCCGGACGCATCCTCAATTTCGTGAAAATTATCAGGAAATTTGTCTGATAAGTCAGGAACGGGCCTTGTTCGGCCCATCCAAAGCGGGCTGTCAAAGCGCGTTTTGCCGCGTGTGCTCGCGGGCGCGGTGGTCAGAGACCTGAGCCAGCGCGCCGCGCCGCGGCGCAAAATCCGAGGCGATCTTGCAGATTTAGATCAATTGATTCGTCAATTCAGACGGGGATCCGAGCGTTTGGGCTCGGCCGTCACCGGCCTCAGCTTTCTTCCTCGAACTTGGCGCATTCCTCGCACAGCGGCAGCCCGTCGCGTGCAGCGGCAAGCAGCGTCGGCACCTGCGCGCCACCGGTGCCGCCGGTGATGACTTGGCCCTTCAGCCAGATCGTCGGCGCCTCGAGTGTGATCCCGGTTGCATCGATGGTGATCTTGCCGCCGGGGCCCTTGATCTGCATCTTCTCGAAGGCCATCAGCGTATGGACGCGGGTGTTGTTGGTGATCGACTTGCCGACATCCAGCGTGTAGCGCCCCAGCACCTCGCCCTCGAAATTCCGCCCGGCTTCATAGAGATGATCCGCGAAGATCGTCTGTTTGTGGATATTGCCGACGCGGTGGATGTGATCCTTGCCGTAGTTTTCCTGCTGGTTGCGGCCGACCTGATAATACATGTCCTGACCGATGGTCTCGCGGTGGTCATTGCCGACCGAGATCGCCTTGTCATGACCGATGGATTCGCTTTGGTTGTTGCCCACGGCCTTGGCACGGTCGTGACCGATCGAATGGCTTTCGTCTTGCTCGATCACGGTGTTGTGGTCGCGTTGCGCGTGCAGGAAAATCTCTTCGCGGCCCGACTGATCCTCGAAACGCAGCTCGTTATAGCCGGTGCCCTCATGGGTGTCGGTGCGAAAGGTGCTGACCGTCTTATTGGCGGGCAGATCGTAGGGAACGTTGTTCTTGCCGTTATAGACGCAACCGGTGACGAGCGGCTTGTCGGGATCGCCTTCGAGGAATTCGACCACGACCTCCATGCCGATGCGGGGGATGACCATGCCGCCCCAGCCCGCGCCCGCCCAGTTCTGCGACACGCGGCAGCGCATCGAATAGGCGTCCTTCAGATCCCAGTGGAACCGCACGAGGATGCGGCCGAATTCGTCGCAATCGATCTCGCCATCGCCGACCACCATCGCGGTCTGCGGGCCCTGAACCACGGGCACGGCAGTGCGGCGCGGCGGCGTCATTGGCGCCGAGGCCGGCATCATCGTCCAGGCGCCGTTGAAGGCATAGCCGTCGCTTGCCGGCGAGCCCGATCCATAGGCCTCGCTCAGGAAATGATAGCTCGAAGAGAGCACGAGATAGGTCTCGCCCGTGCCCGGCACCGGATCGCCCGAGAGCGAGACCTGCATCCCCGATCCCAGCGAGATGCAATCGCCCGCCGCACGGTGGCGCTTGTCGCCGCCGCGTTCGCCGTCATTGCGCAGCCCGACCACGGTCTTGCCGCGCCCGCGATCGAGATAATCGCCGGGATAGTCGAAGCTTTCGATCTTGCCCTGTGCATGGGCGGCATCGCCCTGCCGGTCGACCTCCATCGCGGCAAGCGGGGTCTTGAAGTTGAAATCGGTCAGGCGCACCGCGCCGGTGGTGATGTTCCTTTCCGGAGCCCATTCCCAGAAATGTTCGCCCTCGGCCTGGTGATGGGCATCGAAGGGTTTGAATTCGCGCGCGCCGACATTCGGATGGCTGGAGACATCATCGGTCAGAACGAGGGTATGGCTGCCCTCGGCATGGCGGAAGAAGAAGGAGATCCCGTGCCGCTCCATCTGGCGCCGGGCGAAATCGAGGTCGGATTCGCGATACTGGACAGTATATTCCAGCACCGGATAATCGCCGGTTAACGCGAAATCGAAAGCCGGATCGCCAAGCGAGGCATAATCGGCGAAAAGCTCCTGCAGGATTTGCGTCACGGTTTTATTGTGGAAAATCCGCTGGTTGCGCCGACGCCCCGCGAGCCAAAACCACGGGCGCAGCGTCAGATCATAGCGATGCCCGTTCTCGCCCGAGCCGATCCAGCGCGCTTGCGTGACGATGCCGTCGAAATGGCGCGCGCCCTCGCGGCCCTCGATGGTGACGCTGGCATGGGTGCCCATGAGGCTGTCGAAATCGAGGTCACGCTCGGCGGACAGGGCCTCGACGCGGTATTCGAAGAGCTCGCTCAGGTGGTCCGACCCGTCAAAGCGCAAGAGAACCAGAACATCCGGGCCTAAAACCGTCGTCAGATGCCCGAGACGGTCAGTTTGGCGCAAGCTCGTTGACATAAAAACACCGGTAAACACAAAGGACTTGAAGAAATGCTAGGGTATTTAGACAAAACAGGCAAGATTTTGCCACCGGAAATTGCCCGATTTCCCGAAGGTGTGCCTTCGGGTGACATCGGGTTTCCAAAAATGCGGTGAGATCAGGGGGTTGGTGGATCGTTTGGCTGCGCGTCGACGGTTTTGAGCTGCTGATGCTCGAAATAAGCCACGGTCAGAAGGCCGATCGCCAACGGAATCAGGAAGTAGCAGAGCCGGAAGACCAGCAGCGCGGCGAGCACGGTCTCTGGCGGAAACTCAGGCAAAGCGGTGATGACCGCAAGCTCAAAGACCCCGATTCCCCCCGGAGCGTGGGACAAAAGCGCCAGCGTGAAGCCCACGACAAAGACGCCCAGCACCACGAAATAGCCGGGGTTGCCCAGAGCCGGCAAAGCGAAATAGAGGATGCCGCCTGCGAAAAACAGCTCGACCGGGGCCACCACCACCTGCTTCAGCGCGATCGACAGGCTGGGGTAAGAGATGCGGAAGTTGCGGATTATGAGATCGGGCAGCTTCAAGGCGCTGCCAATCAGGTAAAAAATCACCAGCGCCAGCAGGCCAAAGGCGATCCAGCGCACGGTCGGCCCAGAGAGCAGGGTTGAGAAACGGTCGTCGAGCGCAGGCACCAAGAGGTAAAGCGCGCCCAAAAGCATCATCACCCCAAGCGCGAAGGTGAGCGAGCAGAAGGTGGCGAGGACCCCCACCTCGGCCGCACTGAGCCCTTTGGTCGAATAGGCGCGGTAGCGGATCACCGCGCCGGTGAAGGCCGAGGCTCCGAGCGTATGCGAAAGCGCGTAGCTCGACAGCGAACAGAGCGCGATGAAGAGATAGCCGACCTTTTTATGCAGATGCTGAAGCGCCAGCCCGTCATAGGCCGCAAGGATCAGATAGCAGCCAAGCGTGCAGATCAGGATCATCAGCCAATGCTGCGAGGGAATCGCCCGCAGATCCAGCCAGAGCACATGCCAAGACATGCCCCGGAGCTCTTTCGTCAGCAGCCAGAACGAGATCGAGATCGCGGTCAGGCCGATAACCGGCCAGAGAAACCGCTTCCACCTGCTAGAATTGCCGCATTGACCTGCCACTTTGCCTCGTCTTCCTGTCGCGCTTTTCCTGACGCGGGCCGAGACCGGCCTTGCGGCAGGCCCGGCGTGCCGGGATAGGATCAGCATTCCGAGGCGGGGGCAATGCGCCGAAGGGCGCAGACTTTCCCGAGTTGAAATGCCGACATCCGTTCTGTTCGGTCGCATACTGCGCGCGGGTCGGAAGGTCGAGGGGTTTCCTTGATCGCGCGAACGCTCTGTGCTGGTGCGCGTTAAGGTTGCGCCGTTGCCACTGTGTCACAATCTGCGGCAAGCTGTCACAGCAGATGTTGTCTTTCCCCGAGCCATCGGAGATTGCTCGGAGGCAGATATCCGAATTGTGCGTTGTTTGCGTGACCGGGATTCTCTCTCGGTGGAACCGCAGGCAAAGCTGCCCGTTGCCTCATACCAGTGACGTTCGAATCTCTGCGCTGGGTATTTCGGGCCGTCAGGAAGAACTATGAATAAGAAACTGATTATCATCGGTGCGGTGGCTGTCGCGGCGGGCGTCGGCATGTGGTTCTGGTGGCAGCATT
The DNA here is from genome assembly GCF_000444995.1 of Paracoccus aminophilus JCM 7686. Classification (NCBI taxonomy): domain Bacteria; kingdom Pseudomonadati; phylum Pseudomonadota; class Alphaproteobacteria; order Rhodobacterales; family Paracoccaceae; genus Paracoccus; species Paracoccus aminophilus. The sequence continues at coordinate 91,834 of NC_022043.1, forward strand.
CCAAGCTGCATCCGTCGACGGACGACGCCTATCTGACCGCCGATATGATCACGATTTCTCCGCAGATCGGCGGGCGCGTGCTTTTGGTCGATGTGACCGAAAACCAGCGCGTCACAGCCGGGGACGCGCTTTTCACGATCGACGACACGCCGGTTCAAGCCGCGGTCTCGGCGGCGCAGGCCAAGCTTGATATCGCGCTGCAAGGCAGCGGCGTGACTGGCGCCGACATCAGCCAGGCCGAGGCGCGGCTTGCGGGCGCGCGGGCGGGGCTTTCAAATGCCCAGCTGACCTATGACCGGCAGGTTACGCTGTTTCGCAAGGGCGATGTCGCCAAAGCCGCGCGCGATCTGGCGCAGGCCCAGCTCGATCAGGCTGCGGCCGAGGTCAAGGCCGCCGAAGCGGCGCTGAAGGCCGCGCAGGATCAGCACGGCTCGAGCGGCGATGAAAACGCGCAGGTGCGCGCCGCTCAGGCCGCACTCGATCAGGAAAAGATCTCGCTTGGCTATACCCGGGTCACCGCGCCCGCCTCGGGTTGGGTATCGAACCTGACCTTGCGGCCGGGGCAGGTCGTCGATACCGGACAGGGGCTCTTCACGCTGGTCGAGGACAGCAGCTGGTGGATCGTCGCGAATTTCAAGGAAACCGATCTGGACCGCATCCGCCCGGGCCAGCCCGCATCAATCGAGATCGACATGTATCCCGGCCTTAAGCTTAAGGGCCATGTCGAGAGCATTGGCGCGGGCTCGGGGTCGAGCTTTTCGATTCTGCCGCCCGAGAATGCGAGCGGGAACTGGGTGAAAGTGACGCAACGTTTCCCGGTCCGCGTGCGGTTGGATGAAGTGCCGACCGATCCCGCCTTCCAACTGCGCACCGGCGCCTCGACCACGGTCACGGTCGATACGACGCAGAGCGGTGGTGCGGCCCCGCAGACCCAGCCCACGACCGCCCCCGCCCCTGGGGCGGGCCAACCGGCCCAATCGGCGGTCGCCGGGGCTGGTCAGGCAGGCGCGGCAGAGCCCGCCGCAGCGGCGGCGAAGCCGGGCCAAGCCGAATGACCGAAACCAGCCCGGTCAAATGGGGCGTGGTGCTGGCGGTCGTGATGACCGCCATTCTCGAGGTGCTCGACAGCACCATCGTGAACGTCGCGCTGCCCCATATGAAGGCGGCTTTCGGCATTACCTCGGACCAGACTGTCTGGATTTTGACGAGCTATATCGTCTCGGCGGTGGCGGCGATGCCGCTGACCGGGCTGATGGCGCGCCGCTATGGTCGCCGTCGCCTGATCATGACCGCGATCATCGGCTTTACCGTGTCTTCGGCCTTGTGCGGCGCCTCGATCAGCATTGGCATGATGGTGGCCTGCCGCATCCTGCAAGGCCTGTTCGGCGCCTTCCTGATCCCGCTGTCGCAGTCGATTCTGTTTGACAGCTTCCCGGTGGAAAAACGCGGGCAGGCGATGGCGCTGTTCGGACTTGGCGTGATCGTCGCACCGATCCTTGGCCCGACCGTCGGCGCAATCTTGACCGAGCATTTCAGCTGGCGCGCGGTCTTTTACGTCAATATCCCGGTCGCGGTTCTGGCGCTGCTGATGATGGCAGGCGGTCTGCCGAAGGAGGATCCGAAGCCCGCGCCGATCGACTGGACCGGGCTGATCCTGATGGTGCTGGCAGTGGGCGGCCTGCAGATGATGCTCGACATGGGCGAAAGCAAGGACTGGTTTTCCTCGCATTTCATTCAGGTCTCGCTGCTGGTCTTCGTTTTCGCCGGGGCCGCCTTTCTGGCGCATAGCCTTGGCAACAAGCACAGCGTCGTCGATCTGAAGCTCTTCGCCGACCGCAGCTTCGCCGCCGCGAATATTGCGATGATGGGCTTTGGTCTGGCGATGTTCGGCACGATCGCGATCCTGCCTCTGTTCGTGCAGGGGCTTTTGGATTTCGACGTGCTGACGGCGGGTTATCTTTTCATGCCGCGCGGGCTGGCCGCCGGGGTCACTATGGTCGTGACCGGCTCGATCCTCCTTAAAAAATTCGACCCGCGTTTGCTGGTGGCCTGCGGGCTGGTGATGACCGGGCTTGGCAATATCATGCTGGCGCGGGAAAATCTCTTCTCGGGCTTTTGGGATCTCGCTTGGCCCGGGGCGGTTTCCGGTGTCGGCATGGGCCTTTTCTTCGTGCCGATGTCGACGGTGGCCTTCCAGAAGATCTCGCGCGAACGGCAGGACGAAGCCTCGGGCCTTTACGGCGTGGTGCGTCAGATTGGCAGCTCGATCGGGATTGCGATTGCGGGTTGGCAGGTCTCATCGCGGACCCAGATCCACTGGCACGATCTCACCGCCCATATCACCGAGGTCAATCCGACCGTGCAGCATTGGGCCGAGGTCCACGGCATCCCGCTTCTCAGCCCGGCGGCGGCGGGGCAGTTGACCCAGATCGTCGCGGCGCAGGCGCAGATGCTGGCCTTCAAGGACGTCTTCCTGCTGACCGGCTGGGGCGCTTTCGCGATGCTGCCGGTGGTGTTGCTGATGGAGCGTCCGCATCTGGGGCAGGGCGCCCCGGCTGCCGCGCATTGATCGGCCCGCGCGACGCTCGGCTGTGGCTCGCGCGCCGCCTTGGCGTGACATCTGGCTGCGCTGGAACAGAGCCCCTTGCGGCGCGGCGCGGTTTCGCCATGCTCGGGGGACAGAGCGGGAGCATCTGCCGCGGGCCGAACGGGCAGGCAAGGAAGAGGAGCGGCTTTTGATCGTGATCGTCCTGAAGATCCTGCTCTGGACCGTGGTCGCTCTGGTTGCGGCCATTCTGGTGGCCCGGTTGATCTTTCGCCTGCCCTCGATCGCGGGCCGCCCCTTCGAGGCCGCCATTCCCGCCGATGAAACCACCCGGCTTGGGCGCGAGATGTTCGCGGGAATGCGCACCCATCCGGGTCTGAGCGGCTTCATCCCGCTGATGAGCGGCCATGACGCTTTGGGCAGCCGACTTGAGCTGGCGCATCGGGCCGAGCGTTCAATCGACGTGCAATATTACATCTGGCACGACGACACGTCTGGACGGCTGCTGCTGAAGGCGCTGCATGATGCGGCCTTGCGCGGCGTCCGGGTGCGGCTATTGCTCGACGACAACGGAATCCCGGGGCTCGATGACACGCTTTATGCGCTGAACGCGCTCGAGCATTTCGAGGTCCGGCTGTTCAATCCCTCGACCATTCGGCGTCCGAAATATGCAGGCTATGCGTTCGATCTTTTGCGCATGAACCGGCGGATGCACAACAAATCCTATCTGGTTGATGGGGCGCTGGCGATCATTGGCGGGCGCAACATTGGCGATGAGTACTTTCAGGTCGGGGACGCCGATTTTTATCTCGACCTCGATGTCATCGCGATTGGCCCGATCGTCGCCGAGACGGCAGAGGCCTTTGACGCCTATTGGAATTGCAGCTCGGTCTTCGCGCTCGAACAGATCGTGCGCAAGGTCAAGGATCCGGATGCATTGCGCGAAACCCTGACGACCTCGGCCAGCACGCCCGAGGCGCAGAAGGTGGTGGGCGAGCTGACCACCAGCGCCGAGCGGCTGAACCGGCACAGCATCACCCCGGATTGGACCGAGATCCGGCTGGTCGTAGATGATCCGATCAAGGGCACCGGCGGGGCCAAGCGCAAGCATCTGATGGTCACCCATCTCGATCAGATTCTGGGCGGCGTCGAAAGCGAGCTTAATCTGGTCTCGGCCTATTTCGTGCCGGGAACGGGCGGGCTGCGGCTGTTTTCAAGTCTCGCGCGGACGCGGCGCGTGCGGATCCTGACCAATGCGCTTGATACGACTGATGTGCTGATGGTCCATGCCGGTTATACGAAATACCGCCGCCGTCTGCTCAAGGCCGGGGTCGAGCTTTTCGAGCTGAAGCTGCGCGCGGGCAAGGTGCGCGGCGACGAGGAAATCAAGCGCTTCGGTCTTTCGGGCGCAAGTCTTCACGCCAAAACCTTTGCCATCGACCAGAAACGCGTGTTCATCGGCTCGTTCAACTTTGACCCACGCTCGGCGCTTCTGAATTGCGAAATGGGCTTTATGATCGAAAGCCCGGTGCTGGCCAAAATGACCACGGCGGCCTTTGACGGCGCGCTGGAGGTCATGTGCTACAAGCCCCAGCTCAGTGTCGAAGAGCGCCTTGTCTGGACCGAGAAAAAGCACGACGGCAAGGTTGCGATCTATCAGCAAGAGCCCGGCTCGACGCTTTATGATCAGGCGGCGATTGTCGTGATCGGTGTTTTGCCGATCGAATGGTTGCTCTAGGGCCAATCAGGCACAGGTCAAAGCCCCGGATTGACGCCGCAGAGTGTGACCTCTCGCACTGATGATCCGGAGATTTCGGCACCGATTCTGGGATAATTTCCCGAACTGGCTGAGATCATCTCAAAATCTCGGGATTTTTTCCTGTACTCCGACATCAAAGAGCAAAACATGCTCTGGAACGCACCTTTTTTGGAATGGCGGGACGGCGGAACTCGGGCGTAGTTTATACACGACCATATAGGGCGTGATTAAGCCCTGCCGACCCGGGAACTCCCTGAGGCCTTGCGCCGCGGAGCCGTGCAGAAAGGACGTTGAGATGAGCAGAAAGATCCGCCTTGGCGCATTCCTTCCCGGCGGCGGGCAGCATGTTGCGGCGTGGCGCCATCCGGGCTCCCCCTCGGATGGCGCGACCAATCTGGCCTTTCACATCGAACTGGCCAAGACCGCCGAAAAGGGCCTGTTCGATGCCTATTTCCTCGCCGACGGCCTTTCCGCGGGCTTTGCGGGGGGCCGGGAGGGCGGCAGTGCCAAGGCGGCGGGCTTCGAGCCGGTGACGCTCTTTGCGGCGCTGTCGGCCCATACGAAGCGCCTCGGCTTTATCGCGACGGCCTCGACGACCTATGAAGAGCCCTATCAATTGGCGCGCAAATTCGCCTCGCTCGATCTGGTGACGGGGGGCCGCGCGGGCTGGAATGTCGTGACCTCGACCGGCGACGAGACCGCGCGCAACTTTAGCCGCGATACGCAGCTGCCCCATGCCGAACGCTACGCCCGGGCGCGTGAACATGTCGATGTCGTGCGCCAGCTCTGGGACAGTTGGGAGGACGATGCCTTCCTGCGCGACAAGGAAAGCGGGCAGTTTTTCGACCGCGACCGCGTCCATGAGATCAATTACGAGGGCGAATATTTCAAGGTTCGCGGCCCGCTGAACACGCCGCGTCCGCCGCAGGGCCATCCGGTGGTGGTGCAGGCCGGTGCCTCGGAGGACGGTCGCGATCTGGCTGCGGCCACCGCCGAAGTAATCTTCACCGCGCATCAGAACCTCTCTTCGGCGCAGGAATTCTATCGCGACATCAAGGCCCGCGCCGCAGCAAAAGGCCGTGATCCGCGCGAGATTCTGGTCATGCCCGGGGTTGCGCCCTTCATCGGTCGCACTCTGGGCGAGGCGCAGGCGAAATATGACCGGCTGACCTCGCTGATCCTGCCCGAAGAGGGGCTGGCGCTTCTCAATGGGCTCGCGGGCGGCACGCTTGATCTGACCGGCTATCCGCTGGACGGCCCCCTGCCGCCGCAGGATGTGACCGAGGGCAACAAGAGCCGTCAGGTCCTTATCCGCGAGATCGCCGACCGCCATGGCTTCACCATCCGCCAGCTTTATCAATATGTTGCAACCGCTCGCGGGCATCTGACGCTGATCGGCACGCCCAAGACCATCGTCGATACGCTTGAGGAATGGTTCACCTCTGACGCGGCTGACGGCTTCAATATCCTGCCGCCGTGGCTGCCGGCCGGGCTCGAGGATTTCGTGGGCCTGATCGTGCCGGAATTGCAGCGACGTGGGCTCTTCCGCACCGAATACGAGGGGCGGACGCTGCGCGAAAACCTTGGGCTCGCCCGGCCCGAGAATCCCTGGACCCGCGCTCGCAGCGCGCTTGCGGCAGAGTGAGAGACAGCGATGACGCTCCAAACGACCAATCCGCTTGACCTGAGCACGCTTCGCACGCTGCCGCGCCCGAGTTCGCGCCGCATGGCCGCGGTCGTGCGCGCGACGCTGGCCCGCTATGGCATCATTCTCGCGGCCTTGCTGCTGTGGGAGGTGACGGCGCGGCTGGGTTGGATCAACACCGCCGTTTTCCCCGCCCCTTCGACGATTGTCGCGGCAATGGGCGTGGCGATCGACAAGGGCATCGTGCAACGCGATCTGGCGATTTCGCTGCAACGCTCTGGTCTGGCCTTTGGCGCGGCGGTTCTGGTCTCGATCCCGCTCGGGCTGGTCATGGGCACGCTGCACCGCCTTGAGCGCGTGCTCGACCCGGTGCTGCAGCTCTTTCGCCAATTGTCGGCGCTGGCGCTTTACCCGGTCTTCATTCTGCTGCTCGGCCTTGGCGAGACCTCGAAGGTTTTCGTGATCTTCTGGGGCACCGCCTTTCCGCTGCTTCTGGCGACGATTGGCGGGGTCAAGGAGGTCGATCACAAGTTGGTCGAAATGGCGCGCAGCTATGGCGCGAACCGGGTGCAGATCTTCCGCCGGGTGATCCTGCCCGCCGCGCTGCCCCAGATCTTCGTCGGGCTGCGGCTATCTGCGACGACCGCGCTTTTGATGCTGATCGCCTCTGAAATGATCGGCGCGAACAGCGGTGTCGGCTTTCAGGTGATGAATGCCCAATACAATTTCCAGATCGGCCTGATGTTTGGCTATATCGGCCTGCTCGCCCTTCTGGGTCTGGCCGCCAATGGCTTGATCGTCGCGCTTCAGCGCCACCTCTGCCGCTGGAACACCAAGGCCAATTACTGACCCCCTTTCCCCAGATAACGGATCCGAGCATGTTTTTGCGCAATGTGACACGTCATGCGGCCGCTCTGGCTGCTGTAACCTTCGCCGCTCTGGCGAGCCCCGCCTTGGCCGAAGACCCCGCGACCTTCCGCGTCTTCGCCTCACGAGGCGGCATCGAGCCCCATCTTCTCGCCGAAAAGCTGGGCTATTACGACGGCACCCCGGTCCGGCTTGAGCATATCGGCTATAGCAGCGGCGGCCCGGAATCGCTGATGGCGGTGGCGGGCGGCAGCGGCGATGTCGGCTCGGCGGCGACGGCGGCGGTGCTGAACTCGATCGCGGCGGGCAATGATTTCGTGCTGGCCTATCCCAGCAACGGCATCAATGAAAACTCGCAAAGCCACTTCTATGTCCTTGAAAACAGCCCGATCAAGGCGATCGCTGATCTGAAGGGCAAGACGATTGCGGTGAATACGCTTGGCGCGCATCTCGATTATACGGTGCGCGAGGCTTTGGCGCAGAACGGGTTGAAGCCTTCGGATGTGAACCTCGTCGTCGTGCCGGGCCCCCAGCTCGAGCAGGTCTTGCGCGCGGGTCAGGTCGATGTCTCGGCGGTCGGCTATTGGCAGACGACCTTCGACGGCAAGCTGCTCGCCACCGGCGGCGTGCGCGAGGTCTTTAACGACACCGATGTTCTGGGCAATATCGCGGGCGGTTTCATCGTTCTGAGCAAGAAATTCACCCAAGAGCATCCCGAGGCGACCCGCGCTTTTGTCGATGGCGCGATCCGGGCCGCAGATTGGTCGCGCGAGCATCCCGAAGAGGCCAAGAAGGTCTTTGCCGAGATCCTTGAAGCCCGCAGCGAGCCGGGCGAGCTGGCGCAATACTGGCGCGGTTTCGGCCTGCGTCCGGGCGCGGTTGCCGAGAAACACGACCTCTCCTTCTGGATCGAACGGCTTGAAGCCGAGGGCTCGGTCCCGAAGGGCAAGCTTGATGCCGATGCCTTGCTGGCGGCCTCGCCCGCAGCAGCGGCGAAATCCTGACATGCTGATGGACCCGGAGACCACCATGCTGGACCTGAGCGGCTTTGTTGCAGAAGTCCCCAGGGAGCAGGATTCACACGGGGAATCCATGGGGTTAATGGTCTGAGATGACGAGACCTGATCCTGCCCGCTATCGGACGAATAACTGGAAGAGTTACAACGAGGCCCTGAAGCGGCGCGGTTCCCTGCTGATCTGGTTGGACAAAGACATGACGTGGCTTGCGCCGAAGGCCGGTGGCAATGGCCGACCGCCGGTGTTCAGCGATGCATCTGTCCAGTTTTGTTTGATGGTGAAGGTTCTGTTCGGGCTCCCACTTCGCCAGACGACCGGGATGGTGGCAAGCATTCTGTCGATGGCCGGTCTGGACTGGCCGGTGCCTGACTTTTCGACCCTGAGCCGTCGGCAGAAGCGCATCACGGTGCAAATATCGAACCGCCGTGCGTCCGGTCCGCTCAACCTGCTTGTTGACAGCACCGGAATAAAGTTCCTCGGGGATGGGGAGTGGCTTGCGCGTAAGCACGGCACGCAGCGTCGGCGCCAATATCGCAAGGTTCATTTGGCGATGGATACGGCCACCGGCGACATCCGTGCAGTAGAGTTCACCTCGAGCGACAAGGGCGACAGCCCCGTTCTGCCCCACCTGCTGGACCAGATCCCTGCCGATGAACAGATCGGCACCGTGACCGGCGATGGCGCTTTTGACACAAGGCGATGCCATAGCGCGATCCTCGAGCGCGGTGGAACGGCGATCATACCCATCCGCAAGAACGGGCGGCGATGGCGGGAGAACTGTCCCGCCGCCAGGGCCCGCAACGAGATCCTCAAGGCGACACAACGCCTGGGGCGGGCAGTCTGGAAACGCTGGTCAGGATATCACGCCCGAAGCCGGATCGAGGCCAAGATGAGGTGTCTCAAGTCGTTCGGGGAACGCATTGCATCACGCGACCCGGATCGCCAAACCGCCGAGGTCCAGATCCGCGTAGCACTCATGAACCGCTTCAATGCACTCGGCACTGCCGAGATTGAACGCGTGGCCTGAACCCAACGGGGAAAGGGGCGCGTCTGGCCGCAGCCGGACTTCTGCAACAATGCCGACCTGAGCCGCCACCAATCGGCCCTGCGCATCCGCGATCTGAGCAAGAGCTTCGAGATCAACGGCGAGCGGCTTGAGGTGCTGCGCAACCTCGATCTCGACATCGAGCCGGGCGAAATTCTGGCGATCGTCGGCGCCTCGGGCTCGGGCAAAACCACGCTGCTGCGGGTTCTGGCTGGGCTGGAGGAGGCCGACAGCGGCAGCATCAGCATCGACGGCGATCCGGTTTCGGGCGTTGGTCCGGGCCGCGCCGTGATCTTTCAAGAGCCACGGCTGCTGCCCTGGCTGACCGTGCTCGACAATGTGGCCTTCGGGCTTGAGATGCAGGGCCGCACCAAGCTTGCCGCGCGCCGCTATGCGGAAAGCTATCTGCGGCTGGTCGGGCTTGGCGATTTTTCCGCGGCCTATCCGGCGCAGCTTTCGGGCGGCATGGCCCAGAGGGTCGGGATCGCCCGCGCGCTGGCGGTCCAGCCCGGCATCTTGCTGCTCGACGAGCCTTTCGGGGCGCTGGATGCGATGACCAAGATCACCATGCAGGAGGAACTGGCGGGGATCTGGCAGCGCGAGGGCGTGACCATGGTTCTCGTGACCCATGACCTCGAAGAGGCGATCTATCTGGCCGACCGAGTGCTGGTCCTGTCCCATCAGAAAGGCGGCGCGCCGCGCATACTGGAAAACCCGCTGCCGCGCCCGCGCGAACGCGCCGAAACCGGCTTTGTGCGGCTGCGCGAGCGGCTCATGCGCGAATTCGGCCTGCATTGAGCTCTGGCCGGGCGCGGTTTATTTGTCGAAACTGCCAAGCTTCTTGAAATCGATCCGTTCGAGCACCGGGCGCATCTTGTCAAAGCTCATGCCCTCGGCCTGAACCAGCACGCGATTGGCCAGCATGGCCGTGACCGTGTCATTCTGATCGAGCAGCGCCACCCCGTTCAAATCCACGACCTTTCCCAGCAGGGCCATCAGCTTCGGATCGCCATAGGCATTGCTTTGGGTGCCCGCGACGGGATTGTCGGCGGAATAGGTCAGGGTGAAGGCATCGCTGTCACCATTGACATAGGTCGCCTCGATCGAGGGCCCGCTCAGCAGCGTCGCGGCGGCGGTCGCACTGTCGTCCGTGCCGGTTTCGGTGATCTGGCGAGACCAGCCAGAGGGCGCGTCGGGTAGTGCCGCGCGCAGCTTTGCGGTTTCGATGCGGCGCAGCTCTGTGCTCGCGGTGATCAGGCTGGCGCCGGTCGCGGCGAGATCGCCCGAGCGATAGGCGCTTTGCGCGGCGTTCAAGGCATCGCTGACCGGATCGGCGCTGCCTGCGCAGGGCAGGGCCAGACTGAGCGGGATCATCAGGCAAGTGGCAAGGCGGAGATGAAAGCTCATGGCATTCTCCTTGCGGGCGCGTCGCTGTGGGCCGATCTGACGGGACGGCCCTCAGGCGTGGGATGAACTCGCAACGGCCCCGCAGGGTTCAATCACGTCGCGGCGATGCAGCGGCGAAATCGGCGGGCAGGGGATGGGACAGTACATCAAGCCCCTCGACCGCGCGCTCTTCGACCGTCCAGCCGAGCCGCTCGTAATAGGCCGAGATCGGGTTTTCCGCGCAAAGATACAGCCGCGCAGCGCCGCTGGCTTTGGCATGGGCCAGAGCCGCGCCGATCAAAGCCGCCCCGATCCCACGCCCGCGTGCCTCGGGCTCGACCCAAAGCGCGGCGAGCCACGGTGTCAGCGCCGGGCGGGCCTCGAGATCATTGGCAATGACCGAAACCGTGCCGAGAAAGCGCCCCTCGGTCAGAGCGACCAGTGTCGAGGGGATCGCCGCCTCGCCCATCGACAGGCGCGTCAGCGCGGTAACATCGGCCAGAGCATGACCATCGGCCTTCCACCAGGCTTGCCAGATCCGGTCGGCGACATCTGCCGCCTGCTCGGGGCAGTCGCGCAGATCGAGGATCTGCCAGGCGGGAGCTGTGGGATCGGTCATTCGTTGGGATCTTTCGGGGCAGGGCCAGCCAGCAGCCCGGCCAAGCCGCCTGCTGCGTCAAGCCGGCGCAGGGTGAATTCATAGGCCGCCGCCTCTTGAGCGCGGACGCTTTTCCAGTCGAGCAACCCCATGCCCGGCACCGAAGGCGGCATCAGCAGCAGGTCGTCGGGATGGGCGGGCTGGCGGAGTGTGCGGCTGCTGGTGACCATCATTGCGCGGCCGACGACCTCCATGATCTTCGGGAAATCCGTCGCGGAATGGCGGCGCAGCACGATCTGCCCGGCCAAACGGCGGCGCGAAGGCAGGTTCTCATAGGCGCTGCGCACGCGCCAATCTTCGTCCGGCGATAGGATCACCGCGATATTCGGGCCGGGTTTCAGCTGCCGCATGACCGCAGTCGGCACGTTGTCGATGATCGCGCCATCAACCAGCACATCGCCGGTTTCGGTGACAAAGGGCGGCAGCACGGCCGGGATCGCGGCTGAGGCGCGCACGGCCTGCCAGCACAGGCCTTGACGCAGCACGACGATCTCATTCGTCGACAGGCTGGTCGCGACTGCGAAGGCGTTGAGCGGGAGGTCTTCGAGGCGGTTCTTGCCGAATTCGACGCGCAATTCAGTGTCGAAATGGCTGTGATCGAAAACGCTGTAGAGCGGGATGTTCAGCTTGCTGAGCGAGCGCCGCTTGAGGAAAAACTCCTCGAACACGTCGAGCTTGCCCGCCATGACCGGGTTGCGCGCCATTTCAATCGCGATTGACGAGCCGATGCTGGTGCCGCCGAAAAGGTCAAAGACCGCGCCCGCATCAAACAGCGCACGCAGGACACCGATATGACCCGCGCCAAGCGCCCCGCCGCCGCCAAAGACGGCGCCAAGTGCGGTGCCGTTGAGAAAGCGCACGAGCCGCGCGAGATCGCCCGGATTGTCCAGCGCCAGATGGTGATGGAGATGCGGCGCGCGCGGGCCAAGCCAATTCGCCGTCTCGCGGATGGGGTCGCTCTGGCTTTCGCGCCAAAGCAGCAGGCTCACATGCTCTTGTCGGAAAAGCGGCAGGGCGAAGGTTTCGAGCGCGCCAAGCGCGACCGGTCCGGCGTGGCCTTCATCGGCGGCACCGATCAAAAGCAGGAAATCGCATTGGCTGAGCGCGGTGCGGTCCCAATCGGCATTGCCCTCGCCCGTGATGAGCAAAAGCCGCCCCTGCGCGCGCTCGCGCATCGCGAGCCAGTCCGAAACTGCGGCGGATTGGCTTGGATCGCGGTCGGCGGGCAGGTCGCGAAAGCCGATTGGCGCTGCATGGCCCGACTGACCCAGCGCCGCGCAGAGCTGGCGCACCAGACGTTCAGGCATCGGGGTCGCGCCCGCCTGACAGATGCCGATGGTCCCGGGCGCGCGTGGTGCCAGCGCGGGTGCGGTCGAGGTTGCCGCCGCCAGCCTGCGCCCGAAACTGCGCAGGATCGCCTGCGTGAAGGCTGGGACGCGCCGCGACAGCTCGGCATAGGCATCGCGGTCGAGCGACATGACATCGCTGTCGCGAGTCGCGGTGACATCTGCGGTGCGGGTCAGCCCGGCGAAGAAGGCAATCTCGCCGATGGGCTCACCCGGGCCGATCTCGGCCAGCACGCGACTGCGGTCGCGCAGCACCTCGAATTTGCCGCGCAAGACGAAATAGACGCAATCGGCAGGTTCGCCTTGATGGACCAGCACCTTCCCGCGCGGCACCCGCAGGATCTGGGCCATCTGCAAGACCAGCCCGCGATCCTCGGGCGAGAGATCGCGCAGCAGTTCTTGCGCTGAGGGGGGAAGCTCGGAACTGGAAAGGGTCATCACATCCGCGGAATTGAGGGGCAGGCAGCAAGAAAACGGCAAGGTGGTCAGGCTGAACCAAACGGATCAGTCAGTGCAGCAAAGCCCGTGGGGCGCAGGTCGTCACAGCGAAGGGGTTGCGTCGTCGTTGGTGATCCGGCGTTCTCATCTCCGCAATATGTCAGAGTTTAGGATGAGGTTTAAGCCAAGGAAATCAAACTGTGTTAAACTCTCCGACAGAAGCTGGCGATGGCGCGGAACTGTGATCTTCCAGACGCAAACCCTCGGGTGCGGATGGCCCGCACAGCACACTTTCCCCGGGAAAACTAACTTTGTAGGGGCTGCCGGGGTCAAATGCTTTGGTCCTCGGCCCAAAGTCGCCTACACAAGCCCGAAGATGACGAATCTCAGATGCGGGTAAACCGCTTGACTGAGCGAGGGACGGACGAGTGACAGGCAAGAGCAGATCTGACGCGGGCGGGTATTTTTCTGGCCTGATGACGCGTGCGGGTCTGGCTGCGGGCGTCATGTTTGCGGGCTTCGCCGCGCCCGCGCCGCTTTTGGCCGAGCAGGTCAATTTGCAGCGTTACAACATTGCCCCGGACGCCCCCGGTGCCCTGGTCGCGCCGCTGGAACAGCGCCGGCGCGCGCTGCTCAAGCGGATGCAGGCCGATCCCGGCGATCTCGATGCGGCCTTTGCCTATGCGCAGGCCTCGGCGCGGCTTGGTGATCTTGAGGGCGCGATTGCGACCTATGAGCGGATGTTGATCCGGGTCCCGAACACGCCGCGGCTGCAGCTCGAGTTGGGCGCGCTCTATTTCCGGCTGGGCGCGTTTGACAATTCGCGCGCCTATTTCCAGCAGGTGCTGGCCCGGCCCGACACGCCGCCCGAGGTGCGCAACAATATCTCGACCTTCATGCTGGCGATGAACGGCAGCCGCAAGAAGGGCGGGGTGACCGGCCAACTCACCTATGGCCTGCGCCATCAAAGCAATGCCAATGCCGGGCCGAACAATCCGGTCGTGAACCTGATGGGCCGTGATTTCGTGCTCGACGATCTGGCGCGGGGGCGCCCGGATACCAGCGCGGTGCTGGGCCTGACGCTTGGCTATCTTCAGCCTTTGTCCTATCGCGGCGTCGCGATGCAATACAGCCTCGATGTCAATGCCACTGAATTCCGCGAGCGCACCGACATCTCGACCGAGGATGTCGAGATCCGGCTGGGTCCGGTCTTCCTGCTTGATCGCTATGGCATCAAGGGCGGCCGGCTGTCGGTCGCGGCGACGCTGGGTGGCGGGCGGTTGGGCGATGCGCCGAATTATCTCAGCTATGGGCTGAGCGTCGGCTATCAGATGCCGCTTTCGCGCAAAAGCGGGCTGCGTCTGGCCTTTGATTACCGTGATGAAGATTACCGCGCGACAGCCAAGCGCCCGCTGTCCAATCTGCTCTCGGGAGAGCGCTATCGTCTGACCGGCATGATCACGCGCCAGCTTGGGCAAAATCTGCAGGGCTTTATCGGCGCGGGCCTCGAGCGGCGCACGGCCGAGCGCGATTACACCGCCTATTGGGAGGGCAGCACGCAATTCGGTCTGTCCTATCGCTATACCGCGCCCTTCAAGGTGACCGAGCGGCCTTGGACGCTGACGCTGCTTGGCCGGGTCTCGCGCCGGGTGAATGATGCGCCCAACCCGATTGTCAGCAGCACGGAAAAGCAGAAGGGGAACGATTATTACCTTCAGCTGATCCAGAATGTGCCGCTCAACGACAAGGTCGGGTTGCAGGTCTATGGTGGCTATCGCTCGGTCCGTTCGAATTACGACATCCGCACCTTCCATGATGCCTCGGTCGGGGTATCCGTGATCCACAACTTCTGAGGTGAACCGATGAGAACCTCCCGTCTTCTCGCGGCCTCTGTCGCCGCGGCGCTGAGTTCAGGCCCGGTTCTGGCGCAGGATGTCGGCGTGACCTCGGCGATCAATCCCGATGCGAAATCGCGGATGGAGGGCGGCGCCTCGACGTTGGTGCGGCTGGGTCAGACGGTGATTCACAACGAGATCTTCGATACCGACAGCGCCGGGATCGTGCAGATCCTGCTGGCGGATGGCACGAATTTCACGGTCGGCCCGAATTCCTCGCTCAAGATCGACAATTTCGTCTATGACCCAACCGCCGATACGGCGAGCGTTGCCGCAAGCGCCTCGCGCGGGGTATTCCGCTTCATCGGCGGCGCGGCGAGCAAGGGCGATGGCAAGGCCGAGGTGACAACGCCGGTGGGCGTCGCGGGCATCCGCGGCGCGATCGTCGATTTCAACCTGACGCCCGCGGACGACATGCCGGCCCATATCACGCTGGTCTTCGGCGAAGAGGTCACGCTGCGCCTGCCAAACGGTGAAATCCTGAGCCTGAGCCTGCCCGGGACCTCGATCATCTTCAGCCCCAACGAGCCGCCCCGGATCGGATGGGCGCCCGACAGCTGGGCTGCAACCCAGAACATGGTCTTCACCAACAGCCAGCAACAGCAGGGCCTGCGCGCGCCCTTGACGGAGCTTGAGGCCGCGCTGATCCGCAGCGGTCTCGGCCCGGTTCCGCTGCCGCCGCCTGCTGGCTGGGGCAATCGTCCCGGGGATGAGGAAGACCTCGCCAATCAGAGCAACCAGCCGGGAGATCAGGCCCGCGAGGACAATACGCTGGTGAATCTGCCGGACCATCTCGTGCCGACGGTTCCAACCGGCCCGACCGGACCCACGGGTCCGACCGATCCTACGGGGCCGACTGGCCCAACCGATCCAACCGGACCCACTGGGCCAACCGGCCCGACTGACCCAACAGGCCCCACCGGGCCAACGGGTCCCACCGATCCCACCGGCCCGACGGGTCCGACTGGACCAACCGATCCGACCGGCCCCACGGGACCGACGGGGCCCACCGATCCCACTGGACCAACGGGTCCGACTGGTCCGACCGATCCTACGGGACCGACCGGTCCAACAGAGCCGACGCTCCCGACCGAGCCGACCTTTCCGACGAACCCGACCTTTCCAACCGATCCGACGGGCCCGACAGAGCCGCCTCCGTCCGGGCGGACCTTCACGGGCACCTATCAGGGTTATTCCAGCGGGTTGACCACCGCCTTTGGTCCGTTGAGCGGCACGACTGGGCAGGTGCGTTTCACCTTCAACCCGCAGGAGCGCACGCTCAACGGCTCGATCACTCCGGGCAGTTGGTACGGTGACCAGCAGTCATTCGACTTTTCCGATGCGGAATCGTTTTATTCCTCGGATAGCCGTTTCGGCGCGAGGAAGCCGGCAGGTTCGGGGCAGCAGGGCAGTGTGACGACGGCGATCCGCCAAGACCGGCTGTGCGACTGCGCGTTCATGGCTTGGGGCGTCTGGGCGGCGACCGGGCCGACCGGCAGCACCAATCACGATCCGGTCGAGAACGGCTATTGGGCGGTTGGCCGGTTCACCGATCCCGCCGATATTCCGACCACTGGCAGCGCAACCTATAGCGGCCATGCGGTCGGGAACTCGGTGCAGGACGGGCAGGTGCGAGAGGTCACCGGCGATATGACGGCAGGCGTCGATTTCGCTACGGGCCGGGGCAACGTCCAGATCACGAATTTCGATGGCCGCGACTTTGGAACCGGCAATATTCCCATGACGCCGCAGGGCGGAACCCATGGCAATGGCTTTATCGGAGAGGCGCAGGGCCCGGGCGGCATCAACGGGCATCTCGAGGGCGGTTTCGTTGATAACGGCCAAATTCCGGCTGGCGGAATTCTCGGCGGCTTCGATGTCCATGACGGGTCGGGATGGTCCGGGTCGGGCATTTTCGGCGGCGGGCGTGACTGACGCTCGGGCGGAATGATACGGCTCTGGCCGAGCTCTCCGGTCGGGCGGCGCCGCGCTGGCGTGAGCCTCGCCGGGCTGGCGACGCTGCTCTTGGCCTTGTTTGCGGCGACGCTGTTTCAGCCTTGGCGCGAACGACTGACCTTTCAGGTCTTTGACGCCTATCAACGGCTGGCGCCTCGGGCCGCGACCGATCCGGCGGTTGCCGTGGTCGATATCGACGAGGCCTCGATTGCCGCGCTTGGGCAATGGCCTTGGCCGCGCGGAACTGTTGCCGATCTGGTTGACCGCTTGGGCGGCATGGGCGCGGCGGCCATTGCCTTCGATATGAGCTTTTCCGAGCCTGACCGCACCTCGCTCGATCAGGCGGTGACGCGGCTGCGCAATATGGGGGCCAGCATCAACCTGCCTGACGGCGGCGCGGCGCTGAACAGCGACGCGGCTTTCGCCGCCGCCATTGCGCGCAATCCGGTGGTGCTCGGGGTCGCGCTGAACAACGAAACCCGAACCCCGCCGCCGAAACCCCGCGCGGGCTTTGCCTTTGGCGGCTCTGATCCGCTGAGCTATCTGCCGCATTTCACCGGCAGTATCGGCAATATCGCACCGCTGACGGCGGCGGCGACCGGGATCGGCAGCTTTTCCTTCGTGCCGTCATCCGACAATATCGTCCGAACCATGCCGCTGGTCGTGGCGACCGAAGAGGGGCTTTTTCCCGCGCTCAATGTCGAGGCGCTGCGCGTGGCGCAAGGGGCTTCGTCCTTCGTCTTGCGCTCGACCGATGCCAGCGGCGAGCTTGGCGGCTCGGGCGGGGCGATGACCGCGTTGAAAGTCGGGACACTTTCGGCGCCGACCGATGCTGACGGGCGGCTCTGGCTGCATTTCTCGGGTATGCCGCGGATGCCGGTGATCCCAGCGGCGGATGTGCTCGACCCAACGAAAGCGGCGGTGATCGAGCCCGAGATCTCGGGCCGGATCGTGCTGATCGGCACCAGCGCAATCGGGCTGCGCGATATTGTGGCGACTCCGATCTCGCGTTCTTGGCCCGGGGTGAAGGTCCATGCCGAGGTCATCGACCAGATCATCAACCAAAGCTTTCTGACCCGTCCCGACTGGGCACCCGGCGCCGAGCTGACGGTCGCGGTTCTGGCCAGTGTCGTGCTGATCGGGATCGTGGCCCTTCTGGGCCCGGTTCTCAGCAGCCTTGGCCTTGGGCTGTTGCTGGCGGCGGTGGCCGGGCTGTCCTGGATCAGCTTCAATCGCTTTGGCCTGCTCCTCGATCCGGTGCTGCCGGTCCTGTGCCTGATCGCGGTCTTTGGCCTGACCGCGCCTTTGCTGATCGCGCTGACCAACCGCGAGAAGCTTTTCGTGCGCAGTGCCTTCGGACGCTATCTCTCGCCGACGCTGGTCGATCGGCTGTCCGATGACCCCTCGGCCCTGCGGCTGGGTGGCGAGGCGCGTGAGCTGACCGTGCTCTTTTCCGATATCCGCGGCTTTACCACCTTGTCAGAGCGGCTCGATCCGACCGCATTGACCGCGCTTTTGAACGGCTTTCTTACGCCGATGACCGATGTCCTCTTGGCGCATGAGGCGACGATCGACAAATATATTGGCGATGCGATCATGGCCTTCTGGAACGCGCCGCTGGAGATCGAAGGACACGAGCGCAAGGCCTGCCTTGCCGCGCTTGCCATGGCCGAGGCGGTCGAGCGGATGAACCGCGAGCGCGGCAGCGAGATCCGTATCGGCGTTGGGCTGCATCGCGGCATGGCCTGCGTCGGCAATCTGGGCTCGATCCAGCGGTTTTCCTATTCCGCGATTGGCGACACCGTCAATCTGGCCTCGCGGGTCGAAGGGCTGACCAAGCAATATGGCGTCAGCATTGCCGTGACCGAGGCGGTGCGCGCCGCCGTCAGCGAGGCCACTGGCGAGGATCTGGCCTTTCTCGAACTTGACCGCGTCCGCGTTGTGGGTCGCGCCGCGCCGGTCGCGCTTTTCGCGCTTCTCGGCGATGAAAACCAAGCGCGCCAGCCCGCGTTCTACGACTGGCGTCTTGCGCATGAGGCGTTTCTGGCGGCCTATCGCGCTGGGGATTTCGCCACGGCCACCACGCGTCTGGCCGCGCTGCGCACCCGAGCCGAGCCCGGATTGCAGGGCCTCTACGAACAATATCACGAGCGGATTACGAATCTTCTTGCCAAACCGCCCGGCCCAGATTGGGATGGCGTTTATACCGCGAAATCAAAATGATAATCTCGATCCTGACCCGGTTTGACGGAGCACTGACATGCTGACGAGCAATCTGGCGGACCTGTTTGCCCTGATGGTCTTTGGGCATATGCTCGGGGATTATCCATTGCAGGGCGCGTTTCTGTCGCGTGCCAAGAACCGCAGCGATCCCTTGCCCGGCACGCCGTGGTATCAGGCGCTGGCGGCCCATGCGATCATTCAGGGCGGTATCGTCGGGATCATCACCGGCAGCCTTGTGCTCGCGCTTTTGGAAACCGTGATCCACGCCTTGATCGACGACGCCAAATGCAGAAACAAGATCGGCTTCAATCTCGATCAGCTGCTGCACATCCTGTGCAAACTGCTGTGGATCGGGCTGCTGGTGATCTGGACCTGACGGCCGCAGCGGAGGGAGGGGCCTAGCGGCCCAGCCCTTTCGCGTAGGCTTCAAGCTGGTCGATGACCGCGCTCCAGCCGGAGTGAAAGCCCATTTCTTCATGGCTTTTGCGCGCCTCAGCCGAGCGATGGCGGGCGATGGCCGTATAATCGGTCCCGCCCTTGGGATTGTCCGCAAGCAGCAGGATTGCGGTCAGGAAGGGCTCGGGCGCAGGCTTCCAGCCCTCACGATAGCTGTCGGCGAAGACGAGTTTGCGCTGCGGGTCGATTTCAAGATAGACGCCCTCGTTCTTCATCTCATGGCCTTCGACATCGAATGTCGTGTTGAAGCGGCCACCGACCCGCAGGTTGATCTCGCAATCAAGGACCCGATGCGGGCTCGGGACGAAGAAATGCCGGATATGCTCGGGCGTCGTCCAGCATTCCCAGACCAAGGCGCGCGGCAGGTCGAGATGGCGTTCCAGCGTGAGATCGGTCAGAGGGTCGAGTTCCATCGTCTTCACTCCTCGTCAAGGGAGGCGGGTCTCGCGCGTCAGGATCGGCAGGGCCGATTTGTCGGGCAGCGCGCAGCTCTCGCCATGGGCCAAGCTAGCCACGTGAGCCGCATCAAGGCAAGCGCGCTATTTGCCGTCAAGCCGCTCGATCCGGCGCAGCACCGGGAAAGCGCTCATCCAGATCGCGACCACGGCCAGCGTGCCGACACCGCCGATTACGCAGGCTGTGACCGGACCGAGAAAGCCCGCCATCATCCCGCTCTCGAACTCGCCCAATTGGTTCGATGTGCCGATGAAGAGCGAATTGACCGCGTTGACCCGCCCGCGCATCTCGTCGGGGGTCATCAGCTGCACCAGAGAGGAGCGCACGACGACGCTGATATTGTCCGAGGCGCCGACGACCAGCAGCGCAAGGATCGAAAGCCAGACCTGCGTCGAGAGCGCGAAGACGATGGTTGCCAGACCAAAGACCGCGACGGCGGCAAACATCTTGCGCCCGGCGCCTGCGACCACCGGATAGCGGCCGAGATAGATCGACATCGCCAAAGCGCCGATTGCCGGGGCCGAGCGCAACAGGCCAAGCCCGAAGGGGCCTGCCTCAAGAATATCCGAGGCATAGATCGGCAAAAGCGCGGTCGCGCCGCCCAACAGGACCGCGAACAGATCGAGCGAGATCATGCCCAGAACCGCAGGCGTGCGCCGGATGAAGGCGACGCCCGCGAAGATCGTTTCGAAGGTCACGGGCGTGCGGGCCGTGGGCGCGGCGCTCAGGATGCGGATCGTGCCGACGCTATAACCCGCCGCCAAAAAGAGCAGCCCCGAGACGAAGAAGGGCACGATATGGCCAAAGCCGTAAAGCACGCCGCCAAGCGCCGGACCCACGATCAGCGCGGTCTGCATGAAGGAGGTCGAGGTTGCGATGGCGCGTTGCAGCATGGCCGGGCCGACGATGCCGGGCAGAAGCGAGGCCATGGTCGGGCGCTCGAACGCCTGTGCGGCGCCCAAGATCGTCACCGCGACCAGAATGCCCTGCGGCGTCAGGCTTTGCTTCCAGACCAGAACGCCCAGAACGAGCACGGTCAGCGCCTCGACCCATTGGCAGATCAGCCCGATGCGACGGCGGTCATAGCGGTCGGCCATGGCGCCGACGACAAAGGTCAGGATCAGCATCGGCAGGAATTGGAAAAAACCGACCCAGCCCAGCATCCAGGCCGATCCGGTGATCTCATAGATCATCCAGCCCATTGCGACAGTCAGCGACTGAAACGCCAAGGACGAGCAGGTGCGCGAGATCAGGAAATGGCGATAATTGCGATTTTGCAGAACGGATGGAGAGAGGAGATCGCTGCCGTTGGCAAAATCTTGGGAGGTCATGGGCCAGTCCTGGGCGGTTGGATGTCCTGAGCGCCATCACGGCGGAAGGGCAGGTTGGGGGCGTTGGCTGCGCGCTCTTTACGCGCGGCGCTTGCGGACGTAACACACGAGCCGCGCCATGACACCACCGACAGGGAAAAGGAAATCTTTCCGTGAAAGTCTTCATCTCCGCCGATATGGAAGGCACCGCTGGCATCGCTCATTGGGACGAGGCCGACCGCAACCATGTTGATTACGAACAATTCCGCGTGCTGATGACTGCTGAGGTGGTTGCCGCCTGCGAAGGTGCGCGCGCGGCGGGGGCCGATGAGGTGCTGATCAAGGATGCCCATGAAAGCGGGCGCAACCTTCTGGTCGACCGTCTGCCCGCTTATGCGCGGATCGTGCGCGGCTGGTCGGGCCATCCCGATTCGATGATGTTCGGGCTGGACCCCAGCTTCGACGCGGCGATCTATACCGGCTATCACGCCAAGGCCGGGGCCGAGAGCAACCCGCTCGCCCATACTTCGACGCTGCGGATCTCGCGCTTCCTGCTCAATGGCGAGGTGGCCTCCGAGCTGACGGTGAATGCCCTGGCGGCGGCGCGCCATGGCGTGCGCTCGGCCTTTATCGCGGGCGATGCCGAGATCTGTGCCGATGCGCAGGCGATGATCCCGGGCATCCACTCTTTCGCGACGCTGGAAGGCTTTGGTCGTGCCTCGATTTCCGTGGCGCCAGTGCGCGCGCAGGAGGCGATCCGCGCGGGGGTCGAGGCGGCGCTGCGCGAAGGCGTGGGGGGATTGCCGCAGATCGAGGGGCCCTTCGAGGTGGTGATCGAATTCGTGAACCCGACCGATGCCTATCGCGTCTCGTGGTTTCCGGGCGCGCGTGCGCATGGCCCGCGCGCCGTGGCCTTTGCCGCGACCGAGTTCTTCGAGATCCAGCGCGCGCTGCGTTTCCTGATCGATTGAGCAAAAGCGCGGCGCGGTTCAAACCCGCGCCGCCCAAAGCCGTTCGGGCGTGCCACCCGCTGAGGCGGCGCGCCTTGTCGTCAGATCAGATGCCGCGCAATCACCTGCGACCAGTCGCGGCGCGCGACCTCTTCGCCCTCGAGATGGGCGGTGAGCCAGCCGGTCAGGTAGAAATTCCCCGCATCCGAGGTCATTTCCGTCCGCGTCTCGATATGGCTCTGCCAGCCCTCGCGCCCCATGACATAGCTCTGCTCAAGGACGTAGCGCGCCGAGAGCGGGTCATCGGGGTGGATGGTCAGCTCGCGCCGCAGGTTATGGGCCTGCGTCGTGTCGATCTCGTCAAAGCGCAGAATGCCCTCGCCGAAGAGCCCGCCTTCGCCTTCAGTGACATAGGTCGCAAGCCCGGTCAGGTGATCGACCGAGGACCAGCGCGCGACCCGACCCGGATCAAGCTGGGTTGTCGGCGTCAAAGGCCCATGCGCCGGAGGCAGGAAGGCGACCTCAGCTTGCGGCAGGGACAGGTCACGCACCGGCAGCGAGAGCGTCGAATGCTCGGGGTGGATGGTCAGCGTCGCGGCCTCGGGCGCGGGCCAGATCGCGGGCCAATAGGCCGAACCGATCGAGAGGCGCAGCTTGTGACCCGGAAGGAAGCGATGGCCGCAAGCCGACAGCGTGACCTTGACGCGGGTGGTCTGGCCGGGTTCGAGCGGGGTCGGATGCTCGTGGCTCTCGCGATGGGTCAGGTTCAGGACCTGATAGCTGACGCGCAGGATCTCGCCCGAGGGCAGGACATCCGACAACCGGACCGCGATCTGGGCCAAGGGCTTGTCCGAGGCAAGATCCAGCTCCAGCTCGGGCGCGCCGAGGATCTCGAAGGCCTCGGTCACGGCGATGTCGAAATTGAGCGAGCCGCCATCGTCAAGGCGCTGGTCGGTCGGCATCTCGCCCTCGCAGCCCGTGCCCATCCATTCGCCCGCAGCCTGACCGTGGTTCTGGGGCGAGCGGATCGCCAAAGCCTCGCCGGGCCGCGCGGTTTCGGCGAGCCGGCCCGCATCGGTCAGATGCAACAGGCGCGGCTTGATCGCGGGGCTCGGCCATTGCGTCTCGCCGACCCAGCGGCCGGGCTGATCGCGGCGCGTGCCGGTGGGCGCGACCGGATCATTGATGAAGGCGCGCATCTGCGGCTCGTCCATGATGCCATTGTCGATGCCATTGAGCCAGCGGTCCCACCAGCGCACCGCCTCTTGCAGAAAGCCGATGGCCGGGCCGGGGATGCCGTCATGGGGATAGACATGGCCCCAAGGACCGATGATGCCGAGGCTCGGCACCTTCAGCCCGGAGATCAGGCGCGGCACCGAATTCGTATAGCTGTCGACCCAGCCGCCGACGACCATGACCGGGCATTCGATCGCCGACCAGTCTTCCTGCACCGAGCCATGTTTCCAATAATCGTCATAGGTCTGATGTTCGGCCCAGAGGGCGGGGAAGAAGGGCAGGTTTTCAAGCCGCTCGATCCAGCGCTCGCGCCAATCCGCGCCTGCGACTTCGGGGTCAAGCGGGCGGGCCTGATAGGCCAGCATGATCGCGCCCCACCAGAGGTTATCGTTCAAAAGGCAGCCGCCCATGAAGTGGATGTCGTCGCGGAAGCGGTCATCGGTCGAATAGGCCGACAGCACCGCCTTCAGCGCCTTGGGACGGCGCGCCGCGACCTGCAGGCAGTTGAAGCCAGACCAGCTTTTGCCCATCATCCCGACATTGCCCGAACACCAGTCCTGTGCCGTGATCCAGTCGATCACCTCGAGCGCATCGTCTTGTTCTTGCAGCAGATATTCATCCGCGAGCTGGCCGTCGCTTTCGCCCGATCCGCGCATATCGACGCGCACCGCCGCATAGCCGTTCTGGGCGAAATAGCCATGCATCGGCTCGTCCCGCCCGCGGGTTCCGTCGCGTTTGCGGTAGGGGATATATTCGAGAACCGCCGGGACCGGCTGCGCGCGCGCGCCCTCGGGCAGAAAGATCCGCGCGGCAAGGCGGGTGCCGTCGCGCAAGGGGATCCAGATATGTTCAATCTTTTCAATGCTCATCCTGCCCTCCAAAGGCAAAGCGTCAGGCCCAAGAGGCGCGCCCCTTGGGAAGTCGGTGAAAATCGGGGCGGGCTCAGGCGCTGCGGGCGGCCATGACCTCGCTTAGCCAATCACGCCGGAGTTCTGGCACGGCGGCCAGAAGGCGGCGGGTGTAATCCTCGGCCGGGGCCGCAAAGAGCTGCGCGGTCGGCGCGGTCTCGACGACGCGGCCACGCTCCATCACCATGACCCGGTCGGCGAGGCGCTGCACGACCGAGAGATCATGGGTGATGAAAAGGTAAGTCAGCCCATGATCTTGCTGCAACTGGCGCAGAAGCTTCAGGATTTCCTCGGCCACCAGCGGGTCGAGCGCGGAGGTCACCTCGTCGCAGATCAGAAGCTCGGGCTCGGCGGCCAGAGCACGCGCGATGCAGACGCGCTGCTTTTGCCCGCCCGAGAGCGCCGAAGGCAGGCGATCCGCGAAATCGGCGGGCAGGCCGATCATCTCAAGGAGCCGCGCCACCTCGTCGCGCGCCGCCCGGCCTTTCAGCCCGCGCAGAAGCGCGAGCGGCCGACCAATCGCCTCGCCCACGGTCTGGCGCGGATTAAGCGCCACATCGGGCAGCTGATAGACGAGCTGGATGCGGCGCAGCCCCTCGCGGTCACGGGCGCGAAAGCCCGAGGGCAGGGGCGCGCCGTTGAAGAGCACCTCGCCCGACGAGGGCGGCAAAAGTCCCGCGATCAGCCGCGCCAGCGTCGATTTGCCCGAGCCGCTTTCGCCGACCACCGCCAAAGTCTCGCCGCGTTCAAGCGTCAGCGAGACATCATGCAGCACCTTGACCTGACCATAGGCCGCGTCAACGCGCGACACGCGCAGGATCTCATCGCCGCTGGTCGCCCGGCCCGCCGCGCTGCGTTGCAGATTGCCTTGGCGTTCGGCGACAAGCTGGCGGGTATAATCGGCGCGCGGGGCCTCGAGCACCTGCTCGGTGGTGCCGAGTTCAACCTCGCGGCCATGGCGCAGAACCATCAGCCGGTCGGCGACCTGCGCGATCACGGCAAGGTCGTGGGTGATGTAAAGCGCCGCCGTGCCATAGCGGCGAATGACCTCGCGCAAAAGCGCCAGAACCTCGATCTGGGTGGTCACGTCCAGCGCGGTGGTCGGCTCGTCGAGGACCAGAATATCGGGCTTGCCCGCCATCGCCATGGCGATCATCGCGCGCTGCAATTGCCCGCCAGAGACCTGATGCGGATAGCGTTTGCCGAAGGTTTCGGGATCGGGCAGGCGAAGCGCGGTGAAAAGCTCGATCATCCAAGCGCGCGCCTCGGCCGGGCTCATCAGCCCATGCACCAGCGGCACTTCGAGGATCTGGGCTTCAAGCCGCATCGCCGGGTTGAAGGCGGCGGCCGCACTTTGCGCGACATAGGCGATGCGCGTGCCGCGCATCTCTTCGCGTTTGGCGCGGCCCGCGCTGCGCAGTTCGGTCCCGACCAGACGGATCTCGCCCCCGGTGATGCGGCAACCGCCGCGCCCGTAGCCCATGGCGGCGAGGCCAATGGTCGATTTGCCCGCGCCGCTTTCGCCGATCAGGCCCAGAACCTCGCCCGGCGCAAGATCAAGGTCGATCCCATGAAGCAGCACCGCGCCATTCGGGGCCTCGACCTTGAGACCGCGGATTTCAAGAAGATGCGCCGCGCTCATCTGTTTTCTCCCTGATAGGAGGTGCGGCCCGCCAAGGCCCAATCGACGACGAGGTTGACGCCGATGGTCACCAGAGCAATCGCCGCCGCCGGGAAGAGGGGCGAATAGAGCCCGTAGAGGATGCCCTGCTGATTGTCGCGCACCATGCCGCCCCAATCCGCGAAGGGGGGCTGCACGCCGA
Organism: Paracoccus aminophilus JCM 7686; assembly: GCF_000444995.1. Lineage (NCBI taxonomy): Bacteria > Pseudomonadati > Pseudomonadota > Alphaproteobacteria > Rhodobacterales > Paracoccaceae > Paracoccus > Paracoccus aminophilus. The sequence goes on from NC_022043.1 coordinate 117,753, forward strand.
GGCCGAGGTAGGAAAGCCCCGCGACAAAGAGGAAGGTGAAGCAGAAACGCATCCCGAATTCGGCCAGCAGGGGCGGCAAGGCATTTGGGAGGATCTCCTTGCGGATCATCCACCAATTGCCCTCGCCTCGCAGGCGCGCGACTTCGGCATATTCCATGACAACAACGCCTTGCGCGACGATCCTCGACAAACGAAAGACGCGTGTGCTGTCCAAAAGCGCGATGGTCAGGATCAGGACCGGCAGGCTCGAGCCCAAGGCTTGCAGCACGACCAAAGCCGAGATCAGCACCGGAATCGACATCATCACATCCACGAGCCGCGAGCCCAGAACGTCCGGCCAGCCGCCGCGCAGGGCCGCGAGAAAGCCAAGCGGCACGCCGATCGAGAAGGAAATCACCTCGGCCAAAAGCGAGATGCCGATCGACATGCGCGCGCCGTACAGGATGCGGGACAGCATGTCGCGCCCGTTCTGGTCGAGGCCGAAAAGATGCGCGGCGCTTGGCGGATCGAAGGGGGCGCCGACGACCTCTTCCTGTCCATAAGGCGCGAGCATCGGCCCGAAAAGGAACAGGAAGGCCGCGACCAGCACGATGGCAAGCCCAAGAAGTCCGGCGATGGGCAGGCGTTTTCCGAAAAGTCTCATCTTACGCCTCCTTCGCGCGGGGATGGCGCAGGCGCGGATTGAGCGCGATGGCCAGAATATCGGCCAGCATGTTCAGCCCGACATAGATCGAGGCAAAGACCATGGCGGCGGCCTGCACCATCGGCAGATCGCGCTTGGACACGGCATCGACCATGAAGCGGCCAAGGCCGTTGTAGTTGAAGATCGCCTCGACCAGCACGACGCCGGCGATCAGATAGGTGAGGTTGAACGCGACGACGTTCACGATCGGGCCAATCGCATTCGGGGTGGCGTGGCGCAGCACGACGCGGCCGTTTTTCATGCCTTTGAGAAAAGCCGTCTCGATATAGGGCTGGTCCATGACGCCCAGCACCGTGGTGCGCGTCATCCGCATGATCTGGGCCACGGTGACCAGCACCAGCACGATCATTGGGAGTGTCGTGGCCTTGAGCCATTCACCAAAACCCATCCCATCCCAAGTGTCGGCAAGGCTTGGCAAAAGCCCGGTCTGGACCGAGAAGAAGAGGATCAGCAGCAGCCCGAGGAAATATTCGGGCAGAGATGCGGTGATCAGCGCGATGACATTGGCGGCGCGGTCGAAGAACGAGCCGCGAAAGGCCGCGCAAGCGATCCCAAGCACCAGCGCCAGCGGGATCGCGATCACGGCGGCATAAGCGGCGAGCGACATCGTGTTCCAAAAGCGCGGCCACAACAGCCCCGCGACCGGCTGACGGTTCGCAAGCGATTGGCCGAGATCGCCGTGCAGGATACCGCCCGCCCAAGAGAGATAGCGCGCGACCGGCCCGGCGTTCAGGCCAAGCTCGGTCCGCAGCGCGGCCAAGGATTCCGGCGTCGCATTCTGGCCAAGGATCGACGAAGCGACATCGCCCGGCAAAAGCTCGGTTCCGGCGAAGACCAGAACCGAGACGAGGACAAGCGTCACAAGGCCGAGGCCAAGGCGCTGAAGGATCAGCGTGCCCATTACGCCTCCAGCCAGACCTTCTCGGCGAAGCGCGCGCCCATCAGGTTGAACATCGGATGCGGGGTCACGCCCTTGACCTGAACCGAGACGCCGTCGAGATAATCGCCGAACATCGGGATCATCACGCCGCCCTCGTCCGAGATCATCTGTTGCAGCTCCCAATAGATCGCCTTGCGCTTCTCATCGTCCAAAAGCGCGCGGGCTTCGGTCAGAAGCTGGTCGAATTTCTCGTTCTTCCAATAGCTGTCGTTCTGGGCCGAGGTCGATTGATAGGCGATGGTCAGCATCTGGTCAGCGGTCGGACGCCCGCCCCAATAGGACATGCAGAAGGGCGCCTTCATCCAGACGTTTTCCCAATAGCCATCCGCAGGCTCGCGCTGGATCGTGACATTGATGCCTGCCGCTGCCGCTGCCGTGCGATAGATCGCCGCCGCATCGACAGCGCCCGCGAAAGCCGCATCAGAGGCTTGCAAAGTCACATCGAGCTTATCCAGCCCCGCCTGTTTCAGATGGAACTTCGCCTTTTCCGGGTCATAGACGCGCTGAGGCAGCTCGGTGTTGAAGAAACGGTCGGTTTTCGGGATCGGGTGATCATTGCCAAGCTGGCCGTAGCCGCGCAGAGCGGTGTTCAAAAGCTGCTCGCGGTCGACCGAATATTTGATCGCGAGCCGGATATTGTTGTCGCTGAAGGGCGCCTGAGTGCAGTTCATCGGGAAGGTGAAATGCTGGCCGCCCGCAGATTGGATCACCTGCACGCGCGGATTGCGCTTCAAAAGATCGACCGTCTTGAAGTCAACCGCGTTGATCGCCTGCACCTGACCCGACATCAGCGCATTGGTGCGCGCCGACAGATCGTTGATGACGATCACCTCGACCACATCGACATTGGCGCAGCCGGGTTTCCAATAGTTCGGGTTGCGGGTGAAGCGGCCGCGCACGCCCGGCTCGATACTTTCGGGGATGAAGGGGCCGGTGCCGATGGGTTTCGCCCAATCGGTGAAACCATCGGGCACGACGAGGAAGTGATAATCCGACAGCATATAGGGCAGGTCGGCATTGCCGCTTTCGAGCGTAATCTTGACCTCGCTGTCCGAGACCTTCGCGAGATCCTTGATCACCGCCGCAATCGAGCGCGCGCCCGAAGGCGTATCCGGCCCGCGATGGAGGTTCAGCGAATAGATAATGTCATCGGCGGTCAGCGCCTTGCCGTTGTGAAAGCTCACGCCTTGGCGGACCTTGAAGCTCCATTCGATGGCGCCGGGCTGGGCCTCCCAGCTTTCAAAGAGCTCGGGCTGGGCCTTGTTGTCCTTGTCGATCTCGACGAGGCCGTTCATCACCATATAGGCTTGGTTGACCGGCACCCAATCGTTCATCTTGCGCAGGTCGAAATCATCGGTGGTCGAGCCGCCGCCGATGCCCATTTTCAGCGTGCCACCCTTTTTCGGAACCTCTTGCGCGGCGAGAAGGCCGGGCAGGAAGGTCAGGGCGCCAAGCCCTGCGGCTCCGGCCAAAAGGGCGCGGCGATCCAGATGAAAACGGGAATTGGCGGTCATGGTCTTCCTCTCCTGTGCTGTCCAAGGCCCATGCTGCGGGCGAATGTCCGGCCTCGTTGGGCCGCTCAGAGCCTGAGAAAACTGCGGGAAATACCGCCTGTTTCTCAAATGACTTTTTGTCATACCCCTGTGACAAAGGCGCATTTGCCTGCCGCAAGGTCAAGCCTGATCATGCCGGTTTTCCGCAATCAGCCATTCGGCGAGACGGCGGGTCGCCATGCGCTGATGGCGATGGGCCGAGCGCATCAGATAGTAATTTCCCTGTCCGCGCAGACGATGCGGATGGGCCTCGACCAGACGGCCCGCGTCGATCAGATCCTGCACGACCCAGGTCCAGCCCATGGCGATGCCAACCCCCTCCATCGCGGCCTCAATGGCCAGGCGGTAGCACCCCATTTTCCAGCGCATCGCCCCTCTCGGAAGGGAAACGCCCGCCGAATACAGCCAGTTTCCCCAGTCGGTCCATTCCTTGAAGGTTTCTTCCATGCTGAGGATCAGCGGGCTTTCTTGCTCGATCAGCGGAGGCTGGCCGGGTGCCATGACCGGGACCATGAGCTCGGGGCCGAGCCGGTCCATGATGAAATCGGCGATGCGCACGGGGCGGTGATAGATCGCGAGATCATATTCATCGGGGCGCAGCTGGGCGATGTTGTCATCGACCCTGAGCTTCAGCTCGAGCCAAGGCAAATCGCGACGAATTCCGGCGAGACGCGGCAGCACCCAAAGATCGGCCACACCCTGCGAGCAGGCCAGCACGACCTCGGATTGATCGCGCGCGCCCTGAACGCCCTCTCCCAACACCGAAAGCGCATCCATCGCCCGCCCGACCTGCAACGCGTAATCCTCGCCCGCCGCATTCAGCGCCATGCCCGAGGCGACGCGGTCAAAGAGCACTGCGCCGACGTGATCCTCAAGCCGCGCGATCTGACGGCTGACCCCGCTTTGCGTCAGACCAAGCAGCTCGGCAGCCCCAGAAATCGAGCCGCACCGCGCCACGGTCTGGAAGGCCACCAGCTGATTGAGCGGCGGGATGCGCGGCGGTGCGGGGGGCTGGGACATGGGGCGCGGGCCTTTCGCAGCAGGACAGGGCCAGAGCCGAGGCTCTGCGCTCTTAGGATCATGCAGCTGGGGCGGGGCGTAAAGAGGGTGCGGTCGTAATGCGGTTGCGGGCGCGCGGCCCGGAAATGTGAAAAGGAGACGGGAACCCCGTCTCCTTCCGGTCCCGGATCGGGACGAATTTGCTGTGCTTTAGCCGAGGGATCGCCGCGGCCAAGCGAGATCAGCTGACCAGAACGCGGCGGTTCTGGCGGTGCCGGATCGCGAGCTTGCGGCCCATCCGACCCGAAAGCAGCAGCCGGGCCGGCGGCTGGCTTGCCCCATCGCGGAGTTCGGGGAAGAGGGTATAGATCTCTTCCCGCGCTTCAGCGCCGACAGAATGCAGCGCTTCTTCCCCGGTATACATCGACTCGCACTCCGCCCCATTGGCGCGCACGACCTCGTGGCCGTCGAACATGAAGTGGACATAGGTCACTTCGGTCAGATCGGTCGCGATTTCGACGCCGTCGAGCGAGAGCAGCTGTTTCGCAGCGACGAGAACTTCGTTCGTGCCGAACATGCGCTGCGCGATCTTCGAGCGGATCAGCACGCGGTGCTGCGGCGAGACGACCAGATCCGAGGACGGGATATTGTCGCCAAGCGCGCCCTTGCTGATGCGGATCGGGCGGATCTTCGGATTGGCGATGAACTCTGCCTCCGAGATGAGACGCTGACCGACCCATTGGATCGCCTGCAGCCCATGATCGCTGGTGAAGACCAGATCGCCGGTCTCGAGATGACCCGCGCGAACCTCGCCATGCGCCGTTTCGATCAAGGCATCTGCCGAGAAGCAAACGACATTGGTGTTGTCCCAGGTCAGATCCTGCCCGCGCACCGGCTGGCCGTTGTTCTGAATGGTGAAGCTGAAATCGCTGCCAAAGCCGTGAGCTGTCGAATGGTCGTTCAGGACGCCGTCATCCTCCTGGTCGCCACGCATCCATTCAATCGCATTGGGATAGGTCGGCGCGCCATTGGCGCGAGCCCAATCGTTATAGGTCTTGAGATTGTCCGCGTTGTAGAAGCCAGCGAGATCGACGAAATCGTTGTTGCTCTGATTGCCGTCGTTGAAGTTGCCGCCATTGGCCAGGTTGAAGTCGGTGATCAGGCCGCCGTCATGGGCGACGAACGTGTCGAAACCATCGCCGCCGGTCATCGTCGAATGGCCGGGACCGCCGTCGATGAAGTCATTACCCTCACCGCCATAGAGCGTGTCATCGCCATCCCCGCCATAGAGGAAGTCGTTGCCGTCACCGCCATAGAGGAGGTCGTTGCCCACGCCGCCGTAAAGCGTATCAATGCCCGAACCGCCCGACAGCGTGTCGTCGCCGTCGCCACCATAGATCAGGTCATTGCCGTCTTCGCCCAGAAGCGAATCGTTGCCCTCGTCGCCGAAAATCGTGTCGTCGCCCGAGCCGCCAAAGACGGTATCAGCGCCGGTGCCGCCGTAGATCAGGTCATCGCCATTGCCGCCGCTCAGCGAATCGTCGCCTTCGTCACCATAGATGGTGTCGTTGCCGTCGTTGCCGTCGATGGTGTCGTTGCCCTCACCGCCATAAAGCAGGTCGTCGCTGTTGTCGGTGATGATGACATCGTTGCCCGCACCGCCGAACAGCGTGTTGTTGATGCTGTTGCCGCCGCCCCGGATCGTGTCGTCGCCGTCGCCACCATAGATCAGGTTGCTGCCGCCGCCGCCGTCAATGTTGTCATTGCCGTTGCCGCCATAGATGGTGTCATTGCCATCCGCGCCGTGGATGTTGTCATTGCCGTCGCCGCCATAGACGAGGCTGCCATCCTGGCCGGTGTTGATGACGTCATCGCCGCCGCCGCCGTAGAGGCTGTCCTGGCCGCCATTTCCGTAAATGCTGTCATTGCCGGCGCCGCCGTAGATCAGGTCTGCGTCTGGAGTGCCGTCAATGCGTCCGTTTCCATAAATTGGATCAGGCATAGGTTACTGTCCCTTTTACCGACAGATGATTGGAATCATTCGAGGTATGTTAAATAAGCTATATGCAAGCTTATTAACGCAATCAATAGGGGTAAATACCGAGAACATATTGTAAATTTAAACAAAATGGTTCGCGGTTTTTGTCTGCCTCGGCGCCCGCCCCGCGAGGCGTCGGCTGGGCCGTCGCTTGCGTGAAATGCTGAAAAACACGGGAAAATGAGCGATCTGGACATCCCGCGCTGTCGTCAGACCCGATGAGAGCGATCGCCGTTTTGGCCGATCTCGGGGCGATGCGCGGCGGAAAATAAGCCTCGCTCTTGAGCTCCCCTATACTTTAAGACAGGCTTTGCTCAGCCAGACCGGCCAAAACGTCATTCGGAGCTTCTCGTGCGCCTCTTGTCACCGCTCACCCTTGCAACTCTGGCCCTGCCGTTTCTGGGGCCTTTGCCAGCCTTGGCAGAGCCGGATCAGGTTCTGGATCTGCCCGCCGGACAGGTTGCGATTCGGCCCAATCCCGCGTTGGACCCTGAGCTGATCGCCGTGGCGAATGGCAAGGAAATCGGCCTCGCCAGCGCCTATCCGCCGGAAGTCATCACCAAACATGGCGACAGCGTGCTCTTGCAGGTCTATTCCGGCGGCACGGCTTGCCCGACGCAATATGTCTGGATGACGCTGGATGCGAAGGGTCTGCGCGCCACCCCGGCCTTCGGGACCTGCGCCGAGGGCGTCGAGCTGCACGACACCGACGGCTTCCCGGCCGCGGTCATGCCCGGGATCGGCGCGGTGCTGGGCACCTTCCGCTATGATTTCGACGGCACGCAGGTTGTCGAGACCCCGGTCAAGGTTGAAAGCACGGGCAAGGCTGCCAAGCCGAGCGACTGGGAAGGGGCCAGCGCCTATGACGTGCTGAGTGATCCCGCGATGCAGGCCGAGTTCGGCAAGATCATGTCCGAGGCCCAGATCGGCGAGCTGCGTCAGGCCGTCGCGCTGACCTCGCCGCAAGATGAGCTACGTCGCAACGGCGAATGGATCATCGGCGGCGGCTGTCGGCCCGAGCTTTGCGATGTCGAAAGCGGCCAGATCGCGATTTCGGTCGCTGACTGGCATGTGCTCGGGGTCTTCCGCGATGTCAAAGGGCCGCATTATTACGGCGCTGAGGCCTCAGAGGTCTTTGCCGATGGCGCGGAAAGCGAGGTCGATCTGCAGGGCTACTGGGCCGTGGTCGCGATCAATGGCAAGCAGGTCTGGGAGATGGTTGATGACGAGCGCAACGGCCCCTCGGTCGAGTTCGATGAAAACGGCAAGGCCAGCGGGCAATCCTTCTGCAACCGCTGGACCGGCAAGGCCGAGACCAGCCGCAACTCGATCTCCATTTCGGGGATCGCCATGACCCGCATGGCCTGCCCGCATCAAGCGGCCGAAGCCGAGCTGATGGGCGTGCTCGAGCATCTTCACAGCTGGGCGGCGACCGATGACGGGCTTGAATTGCGCACGGAGGATGGTCATACGATCCTGATGGTGCGGCCCGGCTGATTGGTCGCATCCCGGGCCCGGATCACGCTGGCCCGGATCTCAGGGGCCCGGTCCACGGGTCGCGCACAGGTGGCGCGTCACGGCGTGGCAAAAACCCAGCGGCTTGAGGCCAGATAGATCAGGGCCGCGATCAGCGTGGTAACGCCGATCTGGGCGGCATAAAGTGGCAGGCCCGCGCGCTCGACCAAGGCCCACATCGTCAGCGAATTCAGTCCGAGTGCCACCCCATGCATCAGGCCGAAGCGGTAGGGGGCGCCGCGGCTGGGGCTGCGATGCCGAAAGGTCAGGGACCGTTGCAGCACGAAGTTCCAGATCATGCTGGCGAGATAGCAGATTGCCGCCAGAACGGCGACGCGCGGCGTCAGCCCCTGCAAGGCCCAGAGCAGCGAAAAATAGACCGCCGTCGACGAAAGCCCGACCAGAAGGAAAGTCACGACCTCGGCTGAACGAGACGCGGTCACGGCGCGTGCCTGACAAACAGCGTGCCGATCGGATTGGTCTGCACGATCTCATAATCCTGCGCCATGAACGCCAGAAGCGTCTTCAGCATCGGCTTGCCCGGATCGGTGCTCGCAAAGCCACCATCTACGCTTTGCAGCTCTTCCTGAGAGATCAGGATGTATTTCGGGCGGTATCGCGCGAAATCGGCGCTCATCTCGGCCAGCCACGCGTCGTAGAGCGGAAATTGCGGCGTCATCAGTTCGATCGCTGGGGTGATGAAGCGCGAGGCCGGAAGCCGTTCCGCGAGAAAGGGGATCTCGTAATGGGTGCCATATTGCACGATCCGATCCTCGGGCGTGCTATTGGCCGCAATCAGCGCAACCGTGGCCGCAATATCATCCTCGGCGCCGGGATAGAGGCTGGCAACCGGGCGCAACCCATGAGCGGGGATATCGCGCAGGAAATGCCAGTTGTTGGCGATCTTCATCCCTGTGCCCAGAAGCGTCAGCGCCAAGACGCCAAACAGGCCGATCTGGGCAAGGCGCGCACCTGTTCCCGGCGGGCGGATCTCCGTCGCAAGCAGGTCGATCCCCACTGCGATGAGCAGCGCCAGGACGTAGATCAGGCCCGCGATATGATAGGTAAAGCCTTTGTTTTGCACGAAATAAGACAGGAAAATCGCAGCAGCCAGCCCACCGAGCAAGGCGAGCGGATAGCGCGCCACCCGGCCACGTCGCGCCCAGAGCATCGCGCCGAGCCCGGCGCAAAGGATCATCCAATGCCACGCCCGGGCAAGGGTCATCACCAGATTGGCAATGACGGCCTGCGCGGGTTCTCCGGCATAGACTTGTGAGGTGAAGACGACGGAAAAGAGATACCAGTCATCAAGGTAACCGCCTCGCAGCGCGAGGGCGACCACGGCGGCGATGACCGCGCCAAAGCCAAGGCAGATGCTCAGAAGACGCAGCCAAAGCGCCCTATCCCGAGGCTTTCCGATCAGCCGCCGGGGCAGCAGCTCAAGCGCCAGAATGCCCACAAGGGCCGAAAGATAGGTCGGCCGGATCAGCACGGCGCAAGCCACCAGCGCACCCGCCAGCGTGAGCGCCCAGAGTTCGCGACGCGGCCCCGACATTAACGCGGTAAAGGCCGACAGGATGAAGCCCACCGCGATGATATCGCGCTCACCCGCCATCCAGCCACCTGCGGTCACATAAAGCGGCGCGATCAGGGCCAGCGCAACGAAGGGCGCGAGGCGAAAGCCGCAGAGCCTCAGGAATTGGCAGCAGGCCAGCGCGAAGATCTGCATCAACACGAAATCCGTCACGCGCCAGGCCCAGAGCCGAGGGCCGAAGACCGTTATGGCGAGCTCGTGAAGATACATCGCGCCGGGCCAGTTCATGTCGAAACTGCCCGCGTAGAAGGGCTGCCCCTTGGTCGCCATCCAGCCCATATAGTCGAATTGCAACTGATCGAGCGAAGAGGCCTGTTTGAGATACAGCAGACACAGCAGCGGCGCCGAGGCGATCCAGAGGATCTGCAGCAGACGGGCCATGGTCGCCGCGCGGGGCGTGAGGCGGACAGAAGCGAGAGAGGGGGCCGTCATCTTTCGTCCTCAGGCATGGGTGGTTCGCAAGGCAGTCACGACCCGAGAAATCCCGTTCGACAGCTCGGTCGGGCGCCAGCCCGTCGGAAAGGCCGAGCGCAGAAAGCTCATATTGCGGCCATTCGAGGGGCTCGGATCGAATTGGAGAAACAGCGGGCGCGGCACCAGCTCGCGAACCCGCTCGATGATTTCATAGATCGACGAGGGCCGTCCGCTCGACAGCAGAAGCGCCGACACGTCGGAAGCCTCGGTGCCAAGGATCTGCCGGCTGACGAATTCGCCGATGTCGTCGGCCAGCACATAATCGCGCAACGTATGCGGGCTGCCCGAAATCCGTGTTGTCTGCCCCGACATGGCATTGGCGACCAGTGCCGAAATCAGCCCCGCACGCCGCGAGGGCGAGGTGCCGTAAACCGAGGTGGGACGATAAACAAGCCGTCGCCCAAGCGACGTGGCCTCGGCAAAGTGTCGCTCTTGTGCAAGCTTGGCGATGCCATAGGGGCAGAGCGGCGCGGGGTCAGAGGACAGCACGCATTGGGTCTGCCCCTCGAACAACCCTCCCGCCGAGCTCATCATGTGAAAATCGACCCGGCGGTCGCGGGCGAAGGTTTCGGCGTGAGCGATCAGCTCGGCAAGGATCGCGGTTTCGCGGGCCATGGCGAGAGGATCCGAGGCAAAGCCCTCGATCCCGCCGCACCACAGAAAGACGAGATGCCTGCTGTGCCCGGCGGATTGTGCGACGGAAAGCCAATCGGCCCGGCGCCGTGTCGCGTCGAGCCAGTCGTAGGCAAGGACTTCGGTCTCGGGCTGAAAGCGCCGCTGGAGCGCGCGCGACACCGCCTCGCCAATCAAGCCTAGGCCGAACAGCAGGATCGTCGTCCACTCGGGCGTGGCGAGGCGAAAGACCTTCATGCTGCGGCCTTCTGCGCCCTCTCGAACCAGTCGGTCACGATCTGATCGTCCGACCGGTCGATGGTGAAGAAGGTAGGCTTGCCATGCGCGCGCAGGACGATCGACGAGAGATATTGCAGGATGATCCCCAGCATGAAAGCCGAAAGCCCGCCGAAAAAGGTGATCGCGAGGAAAAGCGAGGTCCAGCCTTCGACCTCGATGGCGCCGGGGAAAAAGATCTTCAAGAAGAGAAAATAGAGCATCGCCAGCAGGGAAAACGCCATGGCGATCAACCCCAGAAGCGCGCCGATCCGCAGCAGTTTGATCTGGCTGGAAAACACCATGCGCCGGGCATGTGACAGCAGGGACTTGACGCTATAGCCGCTTTTTCCGGTCTTGATATAGCGCTCATCCTTCATCTCGACCGGCAGCACGCCGACGCGTTTGGTGAACCAGCTTAGCGCAATATCGAGATAGGTGTCATGCGAGCAGACGCTGGCGGCGGCGCGTGCCATCGGGCCGCGGATCAGGCGGAAACTGTTGAAACTGCTGATATGATCATTGTCGGTCAGCCAGCGCATCAGCCGTTTGAACGCGCGCGAACCCCGATCCCGCAGCGCCGCCTCATGGACCTGAGACTTCGGATTGGCATAGACGATATCCGATTGATCCACCGTGGCTTTGCGCAACAGATCCGAGATCACCTCGGGACGATGTTGCAGATCCTCGTCCATGGTGACGACCCAATCGCCGGAACTGTGCAAAATCCCGGCAATCGTTGCCGGATGCTGACCGAAATTGCGCGACAGATGCAGCGCGATGACCCAGTCGTGACGGCGCGCCATCTCGTCAATGATCGCGCCCGAACCATCAATCGCGGCATCATCGGCGAAGATGACTTCGGCGAGATGAAAGGGCGCCTGCTGCCGCCTCCAGCTCAGGCGAAGCTCTGACAGCGCATCGAGAAGCCGCTCAAGATATTCGGCACCCGAATAGACCGGCACGATGACAGAGACAGCTATCGAATGGAGCACAGTCAAACACGCCGTTGTGAGGAAAAGCACAATTACTATAGGTTGACTATGATCGGCGAAGTTTCGCTGTCAACTCCCCTTTCGAAAGGCGGGCGCGCGGGAAAGTTCTCTGTGTCGGGCCATGATGCGCGAGCTCGCGGGGGACGCTGCCCGGCTTGCGTGCAATAGCTGGGATCGGCTTCAAAAATTCGGCCTGCCTAGGCCTCTGGGCGCGGCGGGATCGAGGACCACCGGTCCTGACGCGAAGTGACTTTATGGTTAACCAGATGCGAGCTGCTATAACTCGCCTTAAGCGTGCATCTGGCGTCAGTGACTGGTTCTTGAGGGCGGCAGAGACGGCGCCGCCAGCAATCGGGGGGCTGCCTGTGAAATCATCCCTGATATCGCTGGGAAAATTCTGGCGCGGCGCGCTTGCGCTCTGGCTCTTTCCGCGGGCGCGGTCCAGTATCGCCGCGGTTCAGCCAGAGAGGGACTGTCCTGATGGATTGGGAAACGCTGCTTCTGGCCGAGCGGCTGGGAGACGAGGCGCGCACCGCGCAGAGAAGCCGGTCGAGTTTCGCGCAGGATTACGACCGGATCATCTTCTCGGCGCCGTTCCGGCGGCTGGCGAACAAGACGCAGGTCCAGCCGCTTTATGAAAACGACCATGTCCACCACCGGCTGATCCATTCGGTCGAGGTGAGCAGTGTCGGGCGCTCGCTGGCCATGCGGGTCGGCCATTGGCTGGCCGATGAGCAGAAGATCCTCGAGCGGCAGGTCCCGGATCTGGCTGATGTGGTTCAAGCGGCCTGCGTCGCCCATGACATCGGCAATCCGCCTTTCGGCCATTCGGGCGAGGCGGCGATGGGCGCCTGGTTTGCCGAGCAATTCGCAGGGACGGGCGCGCTGGCCACGGCACTCGATCCCGCCTTGCATGCCGAATTCACCGATTTCGAGGGCAATGCCCAGGGCTTTCGCATCCTGACCCGGCTCGAGATGTATCGCGGCCAGACCGGCATGCGGCTGGCCAAGGCGACGCTTGGCGCTTTCACGAAATATCCGGTGACCGCCCCGGACCGGCTTGTCGTCGTGCCGGATAAGGCCACGCCTGCGCCCTATATCGGGTTGAAGAAATTCGGGATTTTCCGCTCGGATCTGCCGCAGTTTCGCGATGTGGCGCGCGGGCTTGGTCTGCCGGTGCGGATGCGGGACGGCGTGACCTATTGGGCGCGTCATCCGCTGGTCTTCCTGATGGAGGCGGCGGACGACATCACCTATAATATCGTCGATCTCGAAGACGCTTTCACCACGGGCGAACTGTCCTTTGATACGGTGCGCGACATTCTGAGCGAGGTGGCCGGGCTGCCCAAAGGGGCCGCGTCCAGCGCCGGGCGGACCGAGTCCGAAGAGATCGCCTATCTGCGCGCCCGCAGCATCGGCCGCGCGGTCGTGGCCTGCACGACGGCCTTTACCGAACACCATGACGCCATTCTTGATGGCAGCTTTTCCCGCGATCTGATCTCGGCAAGCCTGCTTGGTCCGGTGTTCGCGCGGATCCGCCAGCTTGCAGGCGAGCGGATCTTCACGGCGCCGCGCAAGACCGAGCTCGAGATCTCGGGACGCCGCATTATCGCCAATGTCATGTCGGGCATTCTGCCGGTCTATGAGGATCTGGCGCGGGTCGATTGGGACGAGGCGCGGCTCTCGGATCATTCCAAACAGCTCGTCCGAGCGCTGTCTTTGGATTTGCGCGAGGTCCGTGATGCCGAAAGCGCGCTGCATGCCTTGGCCGATTTCACCTCGGGCATGACCGACCGCTATGCGCTGCGGATTTCGCGAATGCTGTCGGGAACCTGAGCGCGCGGGGGCGCGTCACGAGGCTCAGCCGCGCGGCAGGATCAGCGCGGCCTCTTCGCCGCCGCCTTCGCGCGGCGAGAGCCGCAGCTCGCCGCCCATCTGCTCCATCACCGCCGTGACGATCGCGAGCCCGAGCCCGCTGCCCTGCGCCGAGACCCGGCTGGCCCCGCGCCAGAAACGCTCGGTCACATGCGGGCGGTCGCAATCGGGAATGCCGGGGCCGCGATCAAGCACGCGAAAGACGATGCGATCACCTTCTTGGCGCAGGCAGGTGTCAACCTCGGCGCCCGGCGGCGACGCGAGAATGGCGTTTTCCAAGAGGTTACGCAAAGCGGGTCCAAGCTGCGCGGCGCGCGTCGTCTGCCAAGGGGCAGGGGCCTCGGGCAGCGCAATGCGGACCCCGCGCGCGCTCGCCAGCCCGGCCAGACCGTCGCGCACATCGGCGAGGATGCGCGCACCCTCCTGCGCGATCCCGCTGGCCTCGTCACTTGCGGTTTCGGCAGCCGTCATGTCGAGCAATTGGCGCACCATCCGGTCGGTGCGATCGACGCCGCCGACCAACTGGCCAAGCGCGCGGCTGCGCGTCTCGTCATCCGGGGCGAGGAGCGCGATCTGCGCCTGTGTCTTCAGCCCGGCCAGCGGGGTTTTCAGCTCATGTGCGGCAAAGGCGGTGAAATTGCGCTCGCGCGCGCGCGTGGCCTCGACCCGGTCGAAAAGCCCGTTCAGCGCGGCGATCATCGGTTTCAGCTCGGAAGGCGCGGCGGTGCCGCCGATCGGGCTGAGATCGGCCGCCGAGCGCAGCCCCAGCGCGCCCGCCAGCTGATCCAGAGGCTTCAGCCCGCGCCGGACCGACATCCAGATCAACAGCGCCAGCAGCGGCAGGATCAGCAGCGCCGGGGCAAGAAGCCCGAAGGCAACCCCGTTCACCAGCTTTTCGCGCACCGAAAGCGCATCGCCGACGACGACGCGGATGCCGAGATCGGGATCGACATGGCTATAGACGCGCCAAGTCTCGCCCTCGACCCGGCGCTCGCTAAAGCCCGATCCGCCGCTTGCAAGCTCTTGATCCGGCGCTCCCTCTGAGCCGCTTTTCAGTTTGCCGTCAAAGCCCCAGACCTGACAGATCAGCTGGCGCGCATAGCTGTAACCGCCGCTGTCGGGCAGGGCTGGAACCTGATCGACCACGCTCGCCGCATCCGGTGCAACGATGCCGCCGTTGCGGCTGATGAGCGAGGCCACCATCTGCGCCGATTCCTGCAACCGGCTGTCGAGGACGCGCCCAACCTCGGTGCGGGTCGAATATTGGATCCAGATCACCGCCGACAGCCAGACCAGCCCGGTCGCCGCCAAAAGGATCACGAAAAGCCGCGCGCGGATCGAGCTCATGGCTGCAGCGCCGCAGGCAAAGCGGCCTCGCGCTCGGCGGCGACGCGGTAGCCTGCGCCGCGAATGGTCTCGATGAAGGCTGGGCCGAGTTTCGCACGCAGCTTGTGGATATGGACCTCGACCGTGTTGCTCTCGACCTCCTCCTGCCAGCCGTAAAGGCGGTCCTCGAGCCAGGCTTTCGACAAGACCGCGCCGGGCCGTTCCAGAAGCGCCTGCAGCAAGGTGAATTCGCGATGCGAGAAGCTGACCGCGCTGCCATGGATCTCGCCCTGCATCCGCGCGGGATCGAGGGTCAGCCCGTTCCAGCGCAGATGGCTGTCGGCGCGCCCCTGTCCCCGGCGCAAAATGGCGCGCAGGCGCGCGGCGAGCTCCTCAAGCTCGAAGGGCTTGCCGAGATAATCATCGGCGCCCGCATCGAGCCCGGCCACCCGGTCCCCAAGCTGATCGCGCGCGGTCAGGATGAGCACGGGCAGGAGGTTTCCCGCCCCGCGCAGCTCGCGCAGAAGATCCGAGCCCGTGCCATCGGGCAGCATCAGATCCAGCACCATCGCCTCAAACGGCCCGGCGGCAAGGGCGAGCCGCGCATCTGCGAGCGTCGCCACCGCATCGGGCGAGAACCCGGCCAGCCGAAGACCGACCGCCAGCCCGTCGCGCAGCATGTCATCATCTTCAACAATCAGGATCCGCATGGTCTCTCTTCTTCGTCATCACATCGCGAACCGTTCCAGAGCCAGCTTAAGGGTGGCTTAAGGCCGCACTGTCACCAGCCGCGCGCAACACCATGCGCCGGAACACCCGTCCGGTGCCACGGGATCCGAGATCAGAACAGAGTGAAGGAGCGAAAAATGACGGTGATGAGCAGACGGGCGCTGATGAAACTGGGGCTGGCGTCAACGGGCGCGCTGACTTTGGGCGCGCGCGCGGGCTTTGGCCATGAAAACCCGATGCCGGACGCGCTGCGTCAGGCGCTGGAACGCGCGCCCTTCGCCCCGGTTCTGGGCAATCCCGAGGGCGATGTCACCCTGACCGAATTCTTTGACTACAACTGCCCGTTCTGCCGGACCTCGGTCCCGGTGATGAAGCGTGTGATCGACGGCGACAAGAAGCTGCGCGTGGTCTTTCGCGAATGGCCGATCTTCGGTGAGGGCTCGATCTTCGCCACGAAAGCCTCGCTGGCAACGCTCAAACAGGGGAAATACTGGGCTTTCCATGAGCGGCTGATGGCGATCAAGGGCAAGGCCAATGAGCAATCGGTCATGGAGGTGGTGCGCGCGGTCGGTCTGGATGAGACGCGCCTCAAGCGCGACATGGAAAGCGACGAGGTGCTGGGCCATATCGACCATTCGATGCAGCTCGGCGAGCATCTGGGCCTTGCCGGAACGCCAAGCTTCATCGCCGGGCACGAGGGGCTTTTCGGCAAACAGGAGTTTTCGGCGATGACCGGGCTGATCGCCAAGGCGCGGACGGATCTTTTGTGATCACGCCGGGTCTCGCGCTTTCGTGTTCGCAATGGGGGGCTTGCCGGGGCGCGGCTTAAGCCTCGGTTAAGCCCGGGCCGAGAGAGCGGGGCCATGATGACACATGCGCTTTTCCCTTCCCGCTCTTTCCCCATTCTGGCCGCGATCGTGGCGCTGGTGCTGGCTTTCTCTGGTGCGCTTGCCGCGCAGGATTTCAGCTTCTCCAGCCAGCGCGGCCAGCCCCTGAAACCCGAAGACGCCTTCCGGATGGAGCTTCTCGATGCCCGGGACGGTCGCGTCGAAATCGGCTGGCAGATCGCCGAGGGCTATTATCTCTACCGCGACCAGATCCGCGCCGAGACGGCCTCCGGCGCGGCGCTGACCGTCGAAACCCCGCCCGGCACGCGCAAGGACGATCCGAATTTCGGCTCGGTCGAAGTCTATTTCGAGGATATGACCGCGATCCTGCCGCAAGCGGGCGGTGAGATCCGGCTGAGCTGGCAGGGCTGTCAAGAGGATGGCATCTGCTATGCGCCGGTCAGCCAGACCCTGTCCTTGCCGGATCTGCCCGCAGGCACCAGTGCAGCGGCGCCCCCGTCCGAGCAACCCGGCACAGGCTTGCAACTGGCCGAAGACAAGGGCCTGCTCGCAAGCCTCGCAGGCAAGGGCGGCGCGACGCTGGTCCTGCTGGCCTTTTTCGGCTTTGGCTTGATGCTGGCGCTGACCCCTTGCGTCTTCCCGATGGTGCCGATCCTTGCCGGGATGCTGGCGCGTCAGGGCGACGCGCTGACGCCCAGGCGCGGCGCGGTGCTGTCGGGGGCCTATGTTCTGGCCATGGCCAGTGCCTTCGCGCTCTTCGGCGCGGTCGCGGGCTGGTCCGGGCAAAACCTTCAGATGATGCTGCAATCGCCTTGGGCGGTCGGCGGCGTGAGCGCGCTTTTCGTGGCGCTGGCGCTGTCAAGCTTTGGCCTTTTTGACCTTCAGCTGCCTGCGGGTCTGGCTGCACGGCTGTCGGCGCGGAGCGGACAGCGCGGCTCTGTCGCGGGCGCTTTGGCGCTTGGCTTCACCTCGGCGCTGATCGTCGGGCCCTGCGTCACCGCCCCGCTTGCCGGAGCCTTCCTATACATCGCCCAGACCGGCGATATCGCTTTGGGGGCGGCTGCGCTCTTCATGCTCGGGCTGGGGCAGGGCGCGCCGCTCTTTCTGGCGGGCACGTTTGGGGCCAAGATCCTGCCGAAAGCCGGTCCCTGGATGGAGGCGATGCGGCGCATTTTCGGCGTGGTCTTTCTGGGCCTTGCGATCTGGCTGGTCGAGCGGCTGGTGCCGGGGCCGTTGATCCTCGCGCTTTGGGCGATGCTCCTCGCCGGAGTGGCGGTGTTTCTGGGCGCGCTTGACCGCGCCTCGTCGCCGGTTGGCATGGGCCAGCGCTTGCGCCAGATGTTTGGCGTCATCGCGCTCTTTGCGGCCGGACTTTTGGGCTTTGGCGCGGCGCTTGGCGGGGCGGACCCGCTGCGACCGCTGGCGCCTCTGACCGGGGCCGGTCCCGGCGTCGAGCGCATCGCCGGGCCCGCGTTCGGCACGGTGACGACACCGGATGCGCTGAGCGCGGCACTTGGCGGCGCGCCCCAGCCGAGCCTGATCTATCTCACCGCGGACTGGTGCGTGACCTGCAAGGGGATCGAGCGCAATGTTCTGCCTGATCCGGTTGTGGCCGAGGCGCTGCGCGGCATGCGGCTCATCAAGGCCGATGTCAGCGACGCCGGGCCGGAGGGACAGGCGCTGATGCAGATGATCGGCGCGGCGGGACCACCGACGCTGGTCTTTCTCGATGCCAAGGGCCGGGAGGCCCCACAGACGCGGCTGATTGGCACGGTGACGGCTGCGGGCATCCGGGCCTCAGCGGATCACGTCAGAGGGCTGAACTGATGGGCGGGCTCTCGCTTGGGCCGTTGACCCTGTCGGCAGAGCGCGCTCCGGTCGCCGCGGGGCTCATCGCGCTGATGATCGTGACGGCCGTGCTCGCGCGGCGCAGCTCGCCTGCGCTCAGCGCTTGGGCGGGCAGCGCGGTGGTCGTCGCGGCAATTACGGCGCGGCTCGGTTTCGTGCTGGGCCATGCCGGGGTTTATCTGCAAGATCCGCTCTCGATCCTGGCCTTCTGGCAGAGTGGGTTCAGCCCGCTCTGGGGCATGGCGGGTTTTGTGCTGGTCACGGCGTGGTCTCTCTGGCGCAATGCCGATCTGGCGCTGCCGGTCGCGGCCAGCACGCTGATCGCCTTTGCCTGCTGGAGCGTCGTTCATGAGCTGTCGCGCGGCGTCGATCTGGCCCTGCCGGAGGGGCTTCATCTGACCAGTCTCAACGGCGACCCGGTCAGGCCTGCGGAATGGCGCGGCCGCCCGATGGTCATCAATCTCTGGGCCTCGTGGTGTCCGCCCTGTCGGCGCGAAATGCCGATGATGGCCGAGATTGCCGCGCAAGAGACCGAGGTCGATCTGCATTTCGTCAATCAAGGCGAGGGCGCGGAAGCCGTGCGCCGCTATCTTGCTCAATCGGGCGCGGTAATCGCGCCGGTGATGGATCCGGGCGGCGAGATGATGCGCCATTTCGGGGCCATGGGCCTGCCCGCGACACTGTTCATCGACGCCAATGGCCAGATGCAGGCCGCCCATATGGGAGAGATCTCCCGGGCGCAACTGCTTGCTGGCATTGAAGATTTGAAGGATGTTCTGCCATGACGCCACGCCTGTTTCGCCGAAGCGCGCTGGTCGCGACCCTGCTTTTGCTGGCGGCCTGCGCCAGCCCGCCGCAACCCGAGCCACCGCCTGCCGCGCCGCAATTGCCGCCCGAGGTCGCGGCCCATTATGCCGGGCTGGTCGATGCGGGGATCGAGATCCCTGCGGTGCCCGCAAAATATCTCGCCGACCGCAATATCCGGCGCGAGGTCGATTATTGGAGCGATGAAAAGCCCGGAACTGTCATCGTCGATCCGTGGCAGCGGTTTCTCTATTACGTCCAACCGGGCAACCGCGCGATCCGCTATGGCGTGGCCGTTGGCGATGAGGGCCGCGCCTTTGCCGGGACCGCCCATATTCCCTATAGCCGCGACTGGCCAAGCTGGATCCCGACCGAGAATATGATCCGCGAATTCCCCGATGTTTATGGCCCTTTGCGCAAGGGGATGGAGGGCGGCCTGATGAATCCGCTCGGCGCGCGGGCGCTTTATCTGCACAAGGGCAACCGCGACACCTTCTATCGCATCCATGGCACGACAGACATGGCCTCGATCGGCAATGCGACCTCTGCCGGCTGCATCCGCATGTTTCATCAAGATGTGATCGAGCTTGAACGCCTCGTCCGATCGGGCGCGCGGGTCGTGGTGCTGACGGAAGAGGAAAGCGGCAAGGGCACCGTCAACCCGGCCCATGAGGCGGTGGCGCAGAGCGCGGGGGAGGCCGTCTCGCTGCTGTAACCGTAAGCAAGGCGGTCCGGGCGCTTATGGCTCGGGCCGCATCTCAAGGCCGGCTTTGAAGAGATTCGTGCCTTTGATCGCGCTTGTCCTTAAAAGCCGACGCAAAACAGGGACCGCAGGTGCTGGGGATCAGCTCCCGCTTTCGGTTGCGACATGGGCCCGTTGGGCAAGGCCGCGCCCCAGCGAGATATTTTCGCCCGCAGTCTCATGGATGATGATGAGAAGGTCGTCAGGCGAAATCCCCACTGCGTCGACCACCTTTGCATTCAATGCCTTGAGCAGAGCCAGACGCAGCTCTTTCGGTCGGGAAATGAAAGTCAGCTCCAGCAAGATCAGCTCGTTGGAATAGCTGATGCCGAGAAAGCTTGGCGTGTGAACGAAGCTTCCTTCGGGCATGACATGGACCAAGCGGAAATAATCGTCAGCCGGAACATTCAGCGCCTCCTCCAGCGCCGCCTGAACCGCAAGGCCGACTTTCTCGAGACGTTCCACCGTATAGGCGCCGTGATGAACGTGAATTTTCGCGATGGGCATGGCGATTTCCTTCTTGGCCGGTGTGCGAGGATCTAGGGGAGATCGGCCAAAATGGCGAGAGGGCGAGCGGAAAGAGAGCCCACCCCCTCCAAGGCGAAAAAGGATGTAACCATGATTATGTCATCAAACTACCCAAACGCCCGCTCTGACGTGCGAAGCTCAGGCGGCGATCGGTTGAGGAAAGGGCCTGATTGGCTCCGCGTCGGGGGTCGCAGCGAGCCCGCGCCAGACCAATCGCTGTCGCCAGGAAGGCGCGTTTTGATCTGGGCGATCCACACGGATATGCATCCCCCGGGTTTCGTCCCGCAAAAGCGCGGCCTCCGCGCCGCGCTGCGCCATGAAGCTCATCCCAAGCAGTTCGCGCAATTTCAGCAAATCTCGCGCGTTTTCTGGAAGAGAGACGCTTGCAAGCGTCGCCCGAAACCCTGAAGCCAGCGCCGCGGTCGCCGCGAGTCCCTGCGCCGTGCGAAACCCGTTGCGTGACAGCGGCAGAACCTCGTTTTGCAGCGCCGCCAGAAAGGCTGCCTGCTCAAAACGGCCCGCTCCATCTTCGGGCTGCCACAGTGCGGAACCGGGGTCGTTTCCGCCGATCTCGCCCGCATGTTTAGCGGCCGCCGTGCCTGCCCATCGGCCCGAGGACAGTGCCCAGGAAGCATTGACCGAGCCCGCGCCCGAGGAGGCGCCGACCAGCATCTCACGCGAGGCGGCATCGCCCGCGACCCAGAGACCGGGCACGCCGGTGCCGCAGGCCTCATCAGCGACAAGCACCCCGCCCGAGCCCCGGACAGAGCCCTCAAGCATGGGCTCGACCTCGAATTTCTGGGTGAAGGGATCAATGCCCAGCCGGTCGAATTGCGTGAAGAGATTGGGCTGACCTGCACGCAGCACTGGCCAGCGCTCGCGCGGAACCTGCGTGAACTGGCAATAGACCGGACCCTCCGCAAAGCAGGCCGCCGCTGCAATGCCCATCACGCCATATTGCGAGGACCAGCCGAGATTGACCTCGCGCCCCGAGGCATCGAAAAAGCTCGATTGCAGCAGATAGCCGTTCTTGTCGACCGATCCGCCGACCGGAACGATGCCGTAGTAATTCGAGAACTCCATGCCCGACAGCGCCGCCCCCGCCTCGGCAGCCATCAGGACGGAATCGCCGGTATTGACATGGCCGCCCAGACAGCCGCTGCGAAAGGCGCAGCCCCCGGCCGCCAGAACGACGGCGCGGGCCGAGATGCGCCAGCGCGCGTCATCGCGCAAAAGCACGCCCTCGGCCCCGGCAATCGCCCCGCTGGGGGTTCGGCGCAGCGTGAGCGCGGGCGCATGGTCGAGGATGGTCACCCCGGCGCGGTGGATCATGCGCCGCATTTCCTGAAGATAAACAGGCCCTTGCAGCAGGATCTGGCCGCCCTGCGCGCCGCGGTAGCTGGCGTCTCCGCCATAGCCGCGCGCGCCCGCGAATTCGGGCCAAGTCTGCCAGGTTTCGGCAAGCACCCGCGCCATCCACTCCCGCTCGCCAAGATCGCAGCCGTCGAGGTTCTTGGCGGCCATGGCGGCCTCGCGGCCTTCGGGGGGCACCCACCAATGGCCGATCGTCGCTGCCGCGCCGACGCCCGAGGTGCCGCAATAACCTTTGTCCACAAGGATAACGCGCGCGCCTGCGCGACGTGCTGACAGCGCGGCCCAGGTCCCGGCGGGACCGCCGCCGATGACCAGCACATCGGTTTCAAGATCAAGCGGTTCGCCCGTAAAGCGCGGCAGGCTCATGGCTGTAACTCCGATCCGTTTGCATCCACCCGGCCAAATTGCGCCGCGCGTGGCTGGCCCGGAGGCACCCGGCCCGGTGCTGCCGCTTGCGCCTGCGAGAGCGTCAGCGCCGCTGCGAAATCGCGCGGCGGTTTGCGGCCTTTGCCCCAGCCCAGCCGGGCGCGATAGCTGCCCATGATCCCCGAGGCGATCAGGGCCGCCTCATCGGGCAGACGTGCGGGCGGTAGCGGCGCGCGCTCCGCCGCGACAAAGAGCGCATCGGTCGGGCAATGGGCCTCGCAGAGAAAGCAGGTCTGGCAATCTTCTTGCCGCGCGATCACCGGCAGGCCGTCCTCGGCGCGGTCAAAGACATTCATCGGACAGGCCTTGATGCAGACATCACAGGTCACGCAGCGGGTGGCAGAGACGAGCTCGATCATGCGACAGGCTCCAGCGTGGTAGGCAGGTGCTCAGCAGGCTCTGGCTCGACCGAAAGCCCATGCAGAAGCCGCCCGCGCAAGGCCGAGAAGGCGGCGGATTCGCGCAGCCTTGGCCGGGGCAGATCGACGGTCACCACCTCATGGATATGGCCGGGGTCGGGCTGCATGACGACGATGCGGTCGGCGAGATAGATCGCCTCTTCGATGTCATGGGTGACGATCAGGATCGAGACGCGATGACGCTGCCAGATCTTGAGAAGCTCTTCCTGCAACCTGGCGCGCAACAGGCTATCAAGCGCGCCGAAGGGCTCGTCCATCAGCACGATCCGGGTTTCGACGGCGAGCGCGCGTGCAATCGCCGCACGCTGCGCCATGCCGCCCGAAAGCTGACGCGGGAAGCTCTCGGCGAAATCGGCCAGCCCGACCAGCGCAATGTAATCGCGGGCGCGACGGCTGCGCTCGGCTGCGGGCAGGCCCAACGGTTCCAACGCCAGCTCGACATTGCCGCGCACCGTCAGCCAGGGCAGCAGCCGGTGGTCCTGAAAGACCATGGCGCTTTCCTGCCCGGCCCGGGTGATCTCGTGCCCGGCGATGCGAATGGTGCCGCTGTCGGGCCGCTCGAGCCCCGCGATGGCGCGCAGAAGCGTCGATTTCCCGCAGCCCGACGGGCCGATCAGCGCGACGATCTCATGTTCGGCCAGATCGAGGTCGATCTCGTCCAGCGC
Organism: Paracoccus aminophilus JCM 7686; assembly: GCF_000444995.1. Lineage (NCBI taxonomy): Bacteria > Pseudomonadati > Pseudomonadota > Alphaproteobacteria > Rhodobacterales > Paracoccaceae > Paracoccus > Paracoccus aminophilus. The sequence continues at coordinate 141,036 of NC_022043.1, forward strand.
CCGAAAGCGGCCGGTGTCTAAGGTGAAGCTCTTGCTGACCGCGCGCAGGCGCAAAAGCGGCGAGGCACTGCTCATGGCTCAGGCTCCCTTGTTGAAATGGTCGATCAGTTGGGTCGATCCGGCATGCAGCAGGACCCCCACCCCGGCGAGCGCGAGGACACCGACGAGGGTGATATCCATGCGGAACTGATCGCGGGCATTGGCGATATAGCTGCCAAGGCCGCGCCCGTTGCCGATCGCATATTCCGCGCCGACTGTCCCGATCCAGGACGAGAGCGCGGCGATCTGCACGCCGGTCGCGATCGAGGGCAATGCCGCGGGCAGATAAAGCGCGGTGATCTGGCGGCGGCGCGAGAGGTTGAGGACCGCGACGACCTCGCACAGGTTTCGCGGCACATTGCGCACGCCCTGCTCGGTCGCGAAGACCATCGGAAAGAAGGTCGCCAGCGCGATGAAGACGATCTTGGCGCTTTCCGAACTGCCAAACCACAAAGTCAGCAGCGGGATCCAGGCGAAAAGCGCCACCTGACGGAAGGCGTTGATCGTCGGCGAAAGCGCCGCGCCAAGCGGTCGGATCAGCCCGAGCCCAAGACCAAGCGCCAGCCCGGCCGCGCCTCCGATCAGCCCGCCCGCGACAAGGCGCAGGAGGCTCGCGCCCAGCCCCGCCCAGATCTGGCGTCCGTCGGGATCGCTGAAGGGCACCCGCAGCACATCGAGCGGCGAGACCGCCATCGGCCCGTTCAGCGCGCCGCCCGCCGATGCAGCGGCCCACAGCGCGACGAGGCCCGCAGGCAGAACAAGGCCCTTGAGGGTCAGCTCAGACATCTTCGCCCATCCTTGCCCGCAAAGCCCGCTCGGTCAGCCGGAGCAGCTGGTCCAATGCGACGCCGCTGACGCCGACCACGATCATGCCGACCAGCACCATATCCATCTGAAAGAGGCTGCGGCCCCAGATCATCAGATAGCCAATGCCCTCGGTCGCCGCGAGCATCTCGCAGGTCACCAGCGAGACGAAGGCTTGCCCCGAGGCCAGCCGCAGCCCGCCAAAGACCATGGGCACCATCGCAGGCAGCCGGATGCGCAAAAAGCGCGCGCGGGCCGAAAGCCCCAGCACATCGCCAAGCTCGGCAAATTCACGCGGCACCGCGCGCCAAGCGTCGCGCGTGGCAATGGTCATCGGCACGAAACAGGCTTTGGTCAGGATGATGATCTTGAGCATCTCGTCGATGCCGACCAAGAGGATCAGCACCGGGATCCAGCCAAGCGCCGGCACGGCCGCAATCGCGCGGAAACTCGGGCCAAGCCACTCTTCGGCCTGACGCGAGGCCCCGAGCAGAATGCCAAAGAGAAAGCCCAAAGCACCCCCGACAACCAGCCCGATCGCCAGCCGCCAGGCGCTGATCCTTATCGCGGCGGTTAGTTCGCCGTCCCGGGCCAGCTCGATGAAGGTCTGGATCACCCGGGCGGGCGCGGGCAGGATCTGCGGCGCGACAAGGCCAGAGCTCGCCGCGCCCTGCCACAGGACCAGAAGTCCGACCGGGGCCAGCGCGGCCAAGGGCAGCGCGCGGAAGGTGCCCCGAAGCCGCGACGGCATACGGGCGGTCCAACCGCCCGATGCCTGTCCAGTTTGCGCGATGAGGCTCATTGCGGTTGCCTCACTTGGCCTTCGGGCCGTCGCGCTCGGGCCAGAGCTTGTCGAGCCCGGTGGTCGCAAGCGCTTTGTCAAGGAAGCTCGCATCGGTCCAGGCGGTCAGATCGGGCGCCTTGCGGACCAGCTTCTGCTCGGTCGCAAAGGCCAGCGCGCTTTCATAGCGGTGCCGGAACGCCCCATCGAGACGCGGATTATAGGCCAGCTCGAAATTCGTATCGGCATTGGCCTTGGCGAGCAGCGCGACCGGGGTTCCGGCGCGGCTCCAGATCTGGAAGACCTCATCGCGGTTGGCCGGATCAGAGACCCAGGCGGCGGCGCGAACATAACCCTCGACCACCTTTTGCGTGGCATCGGGATAGGCGTCACGGAACGCGCGCGAGACGAGGAAGCCGCCAAAGCCGTTCACCGATGTATCGTCGCGCGCCGAGCTGAAGATCACCTTCGCCACACCCTTTTCCTCAAGCGGCAGCAGGAATTCCGCCCCGAAGACCGCGTCAACGCTGCCCGCAGTGATCGCGGCCAGCTGATCGGCGTTCTTGAGATCGACCAGCGTGAAATCCTCGGGATTGACCCCGGCGTGTTTGAGCGCCTCAAGCGCCGACCAATGGATGATCGTGGCCTTTTGCAGCGCGACTTTCTTGCCCTTGAGATCGGCGAGCTTCTCGATCCCCGACCCCGGCCGGGCCACGGCAAAGACCGTCGTGCCCTGGGTCGAGGCAAGGATCAGCGTATCAAGCCCGCCCGCCTCGCCGACGATGTTCGGCACGGCGCCGTAAGAGGCGAAATCGATCTGTTTATTGGCAAAAGCCTCGTTGATCGCGGGGCCGGTGCCGGTGAAATAGGTCCATTCCAGCGTCACGCCGGTGTCCTTGAACTCGTCGGCGATAAAGCCCTTGGCATCGGCGACCGCTTGCAGACCAACCCCGAACGGCGTGCCGAAGCCAAAGCCGACATCACCAAGGCGGATCGTCTTCGGATATTCCTCTGCGGCGGCGGCGCTCAGGGAAAACGCGGCGGCGACCGAGGCCATGACGATAAATTTGCGAAGCATGTTCACTCCAGGAAACATTGTCTTTCGCTATATAGACGACATCATAGATTGATTTTATCAATGATTAACTGTGAAGGCGTCCCAGTTTGACCGAAACCCGTTGAACGCGTCGGCAGAGGCAGGAGAATTTCTCTGGTTCTACCGCGCGTGGGAGAAGCTTTCTCTTCGCCCAGAACTCGCAGGTCCGGCGGGAACAGAGCGCCTCGTCGGTTCCCGTTAAGGCTGAGTCGGAGCCGGTCTCAGAGCGCGAGATGCTGCGCGCACCACTCCCAAACCGCCTGAGCCGCCTTGCGCGGGGTCGCGCTGCGCTTGCGCAGAAGGATGTAATCCGGCCCGATGACGCGGCAGCGGTCCATGACCTGAACCAGCCGCCCGGCGGCAAGATCTCCGACCACGAAGGCGCGGCAGGCCAAAGCGACCCCCTGCCCGGCCATCGCCGCATCGAGCGCCAGAGCGGTCTGGTTAAAGGTCGCGCCGCCAACCGGGCCGGGGCTGTCCAGAAAGGCGCGCCAATTGTCATGCGCATCCTTGAGCAAGGGCAATGCCCGCAGATCCTCGACGGAAAGCGGCAGATCTCGGCCGCTGACCAGATGCGGGCTCGCGACCGCGATCAGCTCTTGGCGGAACAGCAGGCGGGTTTCAAAGCTGGCCGGTAAGGGCGCACGCGTCTGACGCACGGCAAGATCGACCTGATCGCGGTCGAAATCCGACAAGGCTTCGGTTGCGATGGTGCGCAGCTCGATCCCCGGCAATTCGGCGCTGAACTCGGCAAGTTTCGGGATCAGCAGCCGCGCCGCGACCGTGGGCGTCACGCTGATCGTCACCTGCTCGGGCCGCGCCAGCAGCCGCGCAGTCGCCTCGGTCATCCCGTCGAAGGCCCGGCTGATCTCGGCCAGATAGCTGGCCCCCGCGGCTGTCAGAGCCAAACCGCGCGGCTGGCGGAGGAACAGGCTCTGGCCGAGGTGGTCCTCCAAAAGCCGGACCTGCTGCGCGATGGCTCCTTGCGAGACGCCAAGCTCTTCCGCCGCGAGACGGAAGTTCAGCCGCCGCCCCGAAACTTCAAAGGCGCGCAGGGCGTTGAGCGGAGGAAGGTTGCGACGCGACATCACCAAGACCATAGATTCTCTACAGTCTGGCACCATTCCTTCTGGCGCGAAAGAGCGAAGCGAATCGTGTAGACCGATCCTCAGACAACGAAGGGAGATCAGCATGGCAAAAGTTGCTCTTATCACCGCAGGCGGGTCCGGCATGGGCGCCGCAGCCGCGCGCAAACTGGCGGAGGACGGTTACCATGTCGCGGTCCTGTCCTCTTCGGGCAAGGGCGAGGCTTTGGCCCATGAGCTTGGCGCCATCGGCGTGACCGGCTCGAACCAGTCGCAAGATGATCTCAAGCGGCTCGTCGATCTGGCACTGGAAAAATGGGGTCGGATCGACGCGTTGGTGAATTCCGCCGGACACGGCCCGCGCGCGCCGCTACTCGAGATCACCGACGAGGACTGGCATCGCGGCATGGAGGTCTATTTCCTCAGCGCCGTGCGTCCGATCCGCTTGGTAACGCCGATCTTCGAGGCGCAGGGAAAAGGCGCCATCGTCAACATCTCGACGGCCTGGGTCACGCAGCCCTCGGCGCTTTTCCCGACTTCGGCGGCGTTCCGGGCGAGCCTTGGCACCTTCACCAAGATCTATGCCGACGAATATGCCGCGAAAAACATCCGCATCAACAATGTCCTGCCCGGCTGGATCGACAGCCTGCCCGCGACCGGCGAGCGGCGCGACAGCGTGCCGATGCAGCGCTACGGCACCGCCGATGAAGTCGCGGGCACCATCGCGTTCCTTCTGTCGGATGCCGCCGGATATATCACCGGCCAAAACCTGCGCGTCGACGGCGGGTTGATCCGCTCAGCCTAAGAACCATCTGAAATCATAGGAAAAACGCCCTTCCCTTTTGGGGAAGGGGTGGCTCCGCATGTCTGAAAGCTTCCGCATATGTCACCCGCGACTGTGGCGCTCGCCGCGCTTGGCCTCATTTGGGGCAGCAATTTTATCTATATGAAATGGGCGACCGCGCTGATTTCGCCGATGCAGGTCGTGTTCCTGCGCGTGCTCTTCGGCTTCCTGCCGCTGGCGCTGGTGGCTTGGCGCACCGGAGCGATCACCCGCAGCCAACTGCGCCACCTGCCCCATTTCGCAGTCATGTCGGTGCTTGCCACGAGCTTCTATTACTACGGCTTCGTCGCGGGCACGGCGCTCTTGCCGACGAGCATTGCCGGTCTGCTCAGCGGCGCGATCCCGATCTTCACTTTTCTCGCGACGCTGTTGTTTCTGCGCGAAGATCCCCCGACGCGGCGCATGGCTTTGGGGATCGCTTTGGGCTTTCTCGGCATCATCCTCAGCGCGCGGCCCTGGCAGGGTTACGCCTCTGTCTCGTGGCAGGGCGTGGCTTGGATGCTCGGCGGAACGCTGAGCGTCGGCGGCTCGTTCGTTTATTCCCGCCGCTTCCTCTCGCCACTGCAGTTGCCGCCGCTGGCGCTTGCGACATGGCAGACGGGCCTGGCCAGTGTGACGCTGTTCGCGCTGACCGATCTGACTGGAATCGGGGCGCTCGGCACGGATCCTCATGCTTTAATTGGCGTCGTGCTTGGCTTGGGCGTGTTGGGGACCGGGCTGGCCTTCCTGATTTACTATTTCATCATCGACCGGCTTGGCCCGGTGACGGCAGCGGGGGCGACCTATATCGCGCCGGTCGTGGCCGTGGTCATCGGTGCGCTGGTCGGAGAGCCTATCGGCGCGGTCGAGATCATCTCTCTTGGGCTCATCCTCGGCGGCGTGCTGCTTTTGCAAACCGGGCAGAGCCAGCCTCACCCCAAGAGGCGCGTATCCGCGTAACTCCGGGGCTCGGGTGCGGCGGCAAAAACCACGCGGTCCGGCCAGGGATTGCGGCCCTCGCGCAGCCAGAGCAGCGTTTCCTGCCAGAACCCCGCCTCATGGCTGCTGTGGAAAAGCTGGAAATGCCCGATGCTTTGGCGCCCGAAATCGGCGGGATCAAGGCGGACCGCCCGGCGCGCCGCACCCCGGTAATAGCCGAGCGCGCGACGCACGGCGGGCAAGGTTCCAAACTCGTCATCCGACATGATGACCGCCAGAATTTCGGCCCGCACCGCCGCCATCCGGGCGAGAACATCCGGCCGTGTCGCGGCGGGATGGCTCAGTTCAAAACGTGGACGGCGGAAGGCCCATTCATAGGCGACCCCGGCCGGAAGATCTTCGAGCCAGCCCAGACGCTTGCCCGGAAAATAGCCGCAAAGCGCGGTCAGTGCGGGCATCACCAGATGCCATTTGAGCCAGAGCGTTGCCCGGCAGCGCGGCGCATAATCGCCCGGCCAAGCATATTGCGCGCCAACCGTCAGCATCCGGTCGATCTGATCGGAGCCAGCGGCAAGACCGGGCAGAAAGCCGCCAATGCTGTGGCCAACCACCGACAAAAGCCCCGCGCCCGGCCGCTCGACCATGAAGCGCAGGGCGGCGGCGAAGTCTTTTTCGCCCCAGTCGCGCCAGAGATAGCCCGAGCCGCGCAACCGCTCCGGACGCGAAAGGCCGATGCCGCGATAATCCCAGGTCAGCACCTCGAAGCCATGCTTCGCCAGAAAGGCGGCATAGCGATGGTAATAGCGCGCAGCGACCCCGGTCGCCGCATTGATGATCAAACGCCCGGCGCTTGGGCGGCGCGTTTCCCACAAATGGCCATGCAACCGCACGCCATCCGCACATTCCAAAACCACCGGACGCATCAGACGGGCACCCCATAAAACCCTTGTTTTCATAGGGCGTAGCATAGCAGCCCGGCCAGTTGAGTATATTCACTGGTCAGTATACATTGAGCCATGGACAAGGCCCCGCCCCCCAGCTCGACCCGCGACCGTCTGCTGCAATCCGCAGGCGCGCTCTTTTATGCCCAAGGCATCCGCGAGATCAGCATGGATGCGATTGCCGAAGCGGCGGGGGTGACCAAGCGCACGCTGTATTATCATTTCCGCAGCAAGGACGATCTGATCGCGGCCTGGCTTGAAATGCGCGACCAGCCCAATCTCGCGGCCTTTCAGCATTGGTTCGCCAAGGCGGAGGGCGCGGTGCCCGAAAAGATCCGCGCGATTTTCGACCATCTCGCACGATCCGCGCGCCGCCGCAGCTGGCAGGGCTGCGGCTTTCTGCGGGCCTCGGTCGAGCTCGTCAATCTGCCGGGCCATCCGGCGGTGGTCGCGGGGCGGCTTCACAAGAAGCGGGTCGAGCATTGGCTGGAAACCGAGCTCGCCGCCGTCGCGGGGGTCGAGGCGCCGCAGCTTGCCCGACAGATCATCCTGCTCCTCGATGGCGCCTTTGCGGTCGTGCTGCTTCATCGCGATCCCGCCTATTTCGAAACCGCCGGAGAGGCCGCCGCGACCCTCATCCGCTCCACCGCCCATAACCGTCAGGGCGACGCACGCGAGAACAGATAACCTCGCGTCAAAACCCGGCTGATCCGCATATTTTTCCTTTTTGTGCGATAGGTGTAGGGAAGACGCATTAATATTGCCCCGCCCCCCCGCTTTCGGTAGTCAGGCACGACAGAATCGTTCGCTGCCTTGCAGCAAGGGATTGCGGTGACTGTCATGCAACTGACAGGCAGACGGACCGGAGGAGGCCATATGCTTGATCTGACGAATATTCGCGATGAGCTGCGCGCCCATTACGATCTCGCCCCGTCGATGGAGCTGGCACAGTCGATGTCAGAGATCCATGCGCGGATGGGCCGGGTCATGCCGATGATCGATTGGGCCGTTCATGCGCCCTATGTCGCGGCGATCAACAAGCTCAAGCGCGAGCGCAATGCCGTCATTCTGGCGCATAACTACATGACGCCGCAGATCTATCACGGCATTGCCGATGTCGTGGGCGACAGCCTGCAACTCGCGATCAAGGCGACCGAGGTCGAGGCCGAGGTCATCGTGCAATGCGGCGTGCATTTCATGGCCGAGACCTCGAAGATCCTCAATCCGGCCAAAACCGTGCTGATGCCGGATATGGAGGCTGGCTGTTCGCTCGCGGAAAGCATCACCGCCGAGGGCATTGCCCAGATGCGCGCGATGTATCCCGGCGCGCCGGTGGTCAGCTATGTCAACACCACCGCCGAGGTGAAAGCCGCCTCGGACATCTGCTGCACCTCGGCCAATGCCGCCCAGATCGTCGCTGCGATGGAAAGTGACACCGTCATTATGACGCCGGACAAATGGCTGGCGCAGAATGTCGCCAATCAGGTGCCGCAAAAGCGCGTGGTCTGGTGGGACGGGGCCTGCATCGTCCACGAGCAGTTCACGGCCCAGGATCTGCGCGATTTCCGCGACTGGAACCCGGGGCTGAAGATCATCGCCCATCCCGAATGTCCGCCTGACGTCGTGGCAGAGGCCGATTACGCCGGCTCGACCGCGAATATCCAAAGCTGGGTCGAGACCGAGCGTCCGAAGCAGGTGATGCTGGTCACGGAGTGTTCGATGGCCTCGAATATTTCGGACAGCCTGCCCGATGTCGAATTCCTCGGCCCCTGCAATATGTGCCCCTATATGCAGAAGATCACGCTCGAAAAGGTGCTGTGGTCGCTGCATACGATGACCGGCGCAGTCGAGGTCGATCCCGAGATCGCCGCCCCTGCGCGCCTCGCCGTCCAGCGGATGATTGATCTGTCCAAGCGTCTGGCGGGCTGAGGCGTGGACGCGCAATCGACCGCCCGCGTCGTCATTCTGGGCGCGGGGCTTGCGGCACTGACGGCAGCGCTGCGTCTGGCCCCCCGGCCAGTGCTGCTGATCTCTCCCGATCCGCTTGGTACGGGCGCAAGCTCGGCTTGGGCGCAGGGCGGTATGGCCGCCGCGATGGATCAGGCCGACCATCCCGCGAACCATGCCGCCGATACGGTCGCAGCCGGGGCCGGGCTCGTGGACCGGAACGTCGCCGATTTCGTCACCGCCGAGGCGCCTGAGCATATCCGCGAGCTGACCCGGATCGGCGCGCCCTTCGACCGCACCGCCGAGGGCGGCTATGTCTTGTCGCGCGAGGCGGCCCATGGCTTTGCCCGGGTCGTCCGGGTCAAGGGCGATCAGGCGGGGGCCGGGATCACGCGCACGCTGATCGCCGCCGTCCGGGCCACGCCCTCGGTCCAGATCGCTGAAGGTTGGCTGGCCCTTGGCCTCCATCTCGAGGCCGGACGCGTCGCCGGTGTGCGGCTGATGCGCAGCGAGGGCTCGGCGCCGTTCTTGCTGAAAACGCCAGCCGTCCTGCTCGCCGCCGGGGGCGCGGGCGGGCTTTATGCGCTCACCACCAATCCCGCGCGCATCCGGGGGCAGGCGCTTGGTCTAGCGGCGCGGGCGGGGGCGATGATCGCTGATGCCGAATTCGTCCAGTTTCACCCGACCGCGCTTGATTGTGGCGAAGATCCCGCCCCGCTCGCGACCGAGGCCCTGCGCGGCGAAGGCGCACATCTCATCAACCGGCTGGGCGAGCGCTTCATGCTGGCGCTTCACCCCGATGCCGAGCTCGCCCCCCGCGACATTGTCGCGCGCGCGATTTATGCGCAGGCGCAGGCGGGGCTGCGGCCAATGCTCGACACGCGGGCTTGCCTTGGCGCGCGCATCCTGAGCGAATTTCCGATCGTGGCCACGGCTTGCCTGCGCAATGGCGTCGATCCCGCGACCGCTCCGATCCCGGTCGCGGCGGCGGCGCATTATCATATGGGCGGCGTCGCCACGGATGCTGTCGGGCAAAGCTCGCTGCCGGGGCTTTGGGTCGCGGGCGAAAGCGCCTCGACCGGGCTTCATGGCGCGAACCGTCTGGCCTCGAACGGGCTTTTGGAGGCGGTGGTCTTTGCCGCCCGCGCGGCCTCATCGATCCATGCAACCCTTCCCCCGGTCGCCGAAGTGCCCCCGGTCGATCTGCCCGCGCCAAGCCTTGCGCCGGGCGCGACGACCCTGCCCGATCCGGGCCTTGTCCAGAAGCTGCGCCGCGCCATGACCGAAGGCGCGGGCATGGTCCGCACCGGAGCCGGTTTGCGCCAATGCCTTGGCACGATTGCCGCGATCGAAGCCGCGCAGCCCGATTGCGAGGCTTTGCTCAATATGACCGCGACCGCGACCTTGATCGCGGCGGCGGCCCTCAAGCGCGAGGAAAGCCGGGGCGCGCATTTCCGCAGCGACTTCCCCGAGAGCCTCGGCCCCGAGGGCCAGCGCAGCCGCATGACCCTGACCGAAGCCCGCGCGCTTCGCCCGGCCCTTCAGGAGAGCCTATGACTGCCCTGCCCCCTCTGCCCGACATGATCCTTGAACCCCTCGTGCGCCATGCCTTGGCCGAGGATCTGGGGACCTATGGCGATCTGACCACGCGCACCGTGATCCCGGCAGGCACCCGCTATACCGCGCAGATCCGCGCCCGCGAGGCCGGAATCGTCTCGGGAATGCAGCTTGCGGCCATCGCCTTTCGCCTGATCGACCCCGCCCTGAGCTTCCGCCTGCGCGTCCCGGACGGGACGGGTTTTGCCGCAGGCGAGGTTCTGGCCGAGATCGAGGGCGAGGCCGCCTCGATCCTCTCTGCCGAGCGGATCGCGCTGAATTTCGCGGGCCGCCTTTCGGGCATTGCCACCGATACCGCCGCTTATGTTGCCGAGACCCGAGGCACCAAGGCGCGCATCACCTGCACGCGCAAGACCACGCCCGGCCTGCGGCTTGTGGAAAAGCAGGCGGTGCTGCATGGCGGCGGCTTCAATCACCGCTTCAGCCTCTCGGATGCCATTCTGATCAAGGACAATCATATCGCGGCGGCGGGCGGGATCCGGCCGGTGCTGCAAGCGGTCAAGGCGCGCGCCTCGCATATGATCCGCGTCGAGATCGAGGTTGACCGGCTGGACCAACTGGCCGAAGTCTTGGACGAGGGCGCCGCCGATGTCGTGCTGCTCGACAATATGGACACCGAGACCCTGCGCGCGGCGGTCGCCATGAATGCGGGCCGTCTTGTGCTTGAAGCCTCGGGCAATATGCGGCTTAACCGGATCGGCGATGTGGCGGCGACCGGGGTCGATTTCATCTCGGTCGGCGCCCTGACCCATTCGGCCCGGACATTGGATCTGGGTCTCGATTTCTGAGCCGGAGAAGAAGATGAGCGCAACTCCCGACCGTAAGGCCCGCCTGACGCCCGGTGACATCCGCGCCCGCAAGGGGGCCGAGCCCATCGTGTGCCTAACCGCCTATACGACGCCGATGGCCGCACTTGTCGACCGCTCCTGCGACATCGCTCTGGTCGGGGACAGCGTCGGCATGGTGCTGCATGGGCTCCCTTCGACGCTTGGCGTGACCATGGAGATGATGATCCTGCATGCGCAAGCCGTCGCGCGCGGGCTCGAGCACGCCTGTCTGGTCGTCGACATGCCCTTCGGATCTTATGAGGAAGGCCCCGCGCAGGCTTTTCGCAATGCCGCGCGGATCATGGCGGAAACCGGGGCGCAGGCGGTCAAGCTTGAGGGCGGCACCCATATCGCGGACACGGTGCGCTTCCTCGTTGCGCGCGGCATCCCGGTCATGGGCCATGTCGGCCTGACGCCGCAATCGGTCAATACGCTTGGCGGCTACAAGGTGCAGGGCCGCGGCGCGGACGCTGAGCGCGTCGCCGCTGATGCCCGCGCCGTGGCCGAGGCCGGGGCCTTCTCGGTCGTGCTGGAAAAGCTGCCCGCAGCACTTGGCGCGCGCATCACCCAAGAGATCGCGGTCCCGACCATCGGCATCGGGGCCGGGGTCGATTGCGACGGTCAGGTGCTGGTCATCGACGATATTCTGGGCCTCTTCACCGAATTCCGCCCGAAATTCGTCAAACGCTATGCCGAGCTGGGCCAGACCGCCGCCGAGGTGATCGCGAGCTATGCCGCCGATGTTCGTAGCCGAAGCTTCCCCGCGCCCGAACATGTTTTCGCCACGGAAACCAAGGCATGAGCGCGCCAATCATCCGCTCGCTGGCCGAACTCAACGCCCTGACCCAAAGCTGGAAGCGCGCGGGCGAAACCATTGGCGTCGTGCCGACGATGGGCGCGCTCCACGACGGCCATATGAGCCTCGTGCGCGCGGCCAAGGCCAGCACCGACCGCGTCATCGTCACGCTTTTCGTCAACCCGCGCCAGTTCAACAGCCCCGAGGATTTCGCGAAATATCCCCGGACCGAGCTTGCCGACGCGGCCCTGCTTGGCCCCTATCAGGTCGATGCGCTCTTCGTGCCCGAAGGCGGCGAGGTCTATCCCGAGGGCCATAGCACGACGGTTTCGGTTGCGGGCATCAGCGCGCCGCTGGAAGGTGCGCATCGTCCCGGCCATTTCGACGGTGTCGCGACCGTGGTCACGATCCTTCTCAACATGACCCGTGCCGATCGCGCCTTTTTCGGGGAAAAGGACTGGCAGCAGTTGCAGTTGGTGAAGCGGCTGGTCGCGGATCTGCGCCTGCCGGTCGAAATCATGCCCTGCCCCTCGGTGCGCGCCGAGGACCGGCTGGCGCTGTCGTCGCGCAATCAGCGGCTCTCGCCCGAGGCCCGGGTCAAGGCGGCGGCTTTGCCTGCGGCGCTTTTCGCGAGTGCCGAGGCGATTTCGCAGGGCAAGGATGCCGCCGAGACCTTGGCCGAGGCGCGCGCCTCGCTGGAGACGCGGGGACTTGGTCCGGTCGAATATCTTGAGATCTGCGACGCCGAGACGCTCGGGCTTCCTCGCCCCGGCGCCCCGGCCCGGCTGCTCGCGGCGGTCTGGCTTGATGGTGTGCGGCTGATCGACAATGTCGCGGTTCGTCTTGGCTAGGATCGCGTGATCCGGGTCCAGATCTGGCCTGAGTTCGGGCCCGGCATCTGGACAGCGCGCCCCGTCCGCGCGATACCCGGCCCAAAAGCAGCAAAGCGCGCAGAATGGTATTTCTCTACGACCTCACCATGCCCGACATCCTGCAAAGGATCGCGGCGGCCCTGATCTATGCCGGGCTGCAGGGCTTTTTGCTTGCGCTGCTCTTGCATCTTCTCGGCGATGCCCGCGCCACCGAGTCCGGGCGGCTGAGCCTGAACCCGTTCAATCATGTGCTGGTCTCGGGTGTGTTTCTCAACATCGCCTTCCGCATGAGCTGGATCGCGCCTTTACCCTTCAGCCCGGCCAAGGGTCTGGCGCGGTTTCGGCCATTGATCGCGGTGCTGGCAAGCTTTGCGCTACTGCTTGCTCTGGTCCCACTTCTCGACCTGGCGCGCGCGCCGCTTCACCAGTACTTGTCGCGCGGGGCGGGTTATATGGTGCTGGCGACGATCGACAGCTTGCAGATCACGCTGGTCGGCTCGGTGGCGCTTGGACTTTTGCCTTTGCCCGGCCTCTTGCTCGGCACGGCGCTGCCGGTGATCTTCCCGCGCCTTGCCAAACGCTACCGCAAGCTTGCCGGGGTCGGGATGGCACTGGCGGCCATCCTGCTGATCCTCGGCTGGTTCCCGGATGTGATGCCGCTGGTCAGGGCGCTGCGGCTCGTCTGAACCCCAGCGCGAGAGCCCCAGCGCGAAAGGTCGCCTACTGCACGCCCTTGGCGTCGCCCGGCGTGCCCTCATAGCCGAAATCGGCCATGATCTTCGCAATCGTCCCATCGGCGACGAGCGCGTCAATCGCTTCGTCGATCTGGGTGCGCAGATAGGTGTCGCGGGTTTTCATCAAGATGCCGACGCGGGTCACGGTTTCCGGCACCGGCGCGACCGGAATGATATGCATCTCACGCGCTTCGGGATTGGTCTTTTCCAGCGTCGCAAAGACCGGTTGCCAGATCAGCATCCCGGCGAGCGAGCCATCCGAGACCCGATGCGTCATCAGATCCATATCGGCATAGGGCAGCCGGGTGTAACGCTTGGCCTTGGGCTGCTGCTCGTTCCAGGTAATGAAGACGCGCTCGCCCATCGAGGACAGCGCCGTGCCCAGCTTGCGGCTGGTCGGGATATCGGACAGTGCTTTGTAGTCATCTTTGACCACCAGCACATAAGGCAGGCTGACATAGGGCCGGCTCAACACCGACCAATCCGGAAATGGAGAGTTTTCCTGAACCGTCATGCCCATCATCAGATCGCATTTGTTGGTCATCGCGATCAAAAGCTCGTCGAGGAAACCATCGCCGCTGGTCGGAAAACCACCGAAGCCTTCGTGGAACTCTGCCTTGAGAAACAGCGAATCCGCGATCGCCTGCGCCACCGCATGGTCGAAATCATGGATCTTGCCCGAGACATCCGAACAGATTTCGAGCTTGTCGCCCTCAAGCCTGCGGGTGTTCTTGAGCAGCTCTTGGGGCACGCCATAGCTTTGCGCGAAAGCCGAGCCTGCAACCAGGCTCACCGCGGCGGCCATCAGCCATTTGACCATGACAGATCCTCTCCTCGCGCCCCGCCTGTCCAAAGGGTGCGGGGCAGACAATGGACAGAAAGGGGGCCGAAGCCCCCTTTCCCAATCGCAGGGACAATCGTCCTTACTTCGCGTCTTTCTTCAGCTTGAAGACGAAGATCGAGTTGCCGTTGCCGTTCGGCAGCGGGCTTTCCGGGAAGGCCGAAGCGATCGAGGAGGCCGAGTTCGAATAGCCGGTCGGAACCGCCAGATACTGCTCGCCGTCGATCTCATAGGTGACGGGCGAACCGCCGATCGGGGCGTTCAGACGCTGCTCCCAAAGCACATCGCCGGATTTGTCGTCGAAGGCTTTGATGTAGCGGGCCGCATCGCCGCCGAACACGAGACCGCCCGCCGTCGAGATCATCGACGAGGTCGGCGCGACGCGCTGACGGACCTGCCAGGCGTGATCGCCCTGGGTCGGGTTGATCGACAAAGCCTCGAAGAGACCGGCCTTGTCCTGACCTTCCGGCAGCACGCGCGGACCGAAGGTCACCGAACCCACGGCGTTACCGGCGGTGAACTCGGATTGCGTCGGGGTCACGTCGTTGCAAGCCTCGGTCAGCGGGACGTAATAGGTCTGGGTGTTCGGGCTATAGGTCCCGACCTGCCAGAGTTTCCCACCCGAAACCGACGAGCAAACATGGACCGGCTGGCCGACAGCCGTCGGGACCAGATCCTTGTTGATGTGGACCGTGCCATCGGCATCGATTTTCGAGACCACGTTCTGGAAGATCGTGTCCTTGTGCCACAGGTATTTGCCGGTCTCACGGTCAAGCGCGAAGGCAATGCCGTTCTTGCCCGGAACCGAGATCAGCAGCTTGTGGTCTTTGCCGTCGACTTTCTGGTCAACCAGAATACGCTCGAACGGGCTGTCGAGGTCCCAGTTGTCTTCCGGAAGGTGCTGGTAATACCACTTCAGCTTGCCGGTCTTCACGTCCAGCGCCAGCGTCGAGTTGGTGTAAAGCACCGCGCCATCGCCCGAACCGCGGATCAGCTGGGCATAGGGGCCGGGCATACCGACGCCCCAATAGGTCAGGCCGAGTTCCGGATCATAAGAGCCGGTGGTCCACGGCGTGCCGCCCCAACGGTTTTCCGCCGGAACATCGCCCCAGCTTTCCTGCTGCTTCGGGTTCTCCGGATCGTCGATCGTGTTGAAGCGCCACAGCTCTTTGCCGGTGTTCAGGTCATGCGCCATGATATAGCAGCCGCCTGCGGTGCCCGCGATCGAGCAGCCCGAGATCGCCGAAATGATCTTGTCGTCAACGATCAGCGGACCAACGGTGTAGGAATAGCCTTTTTTCCAGTCGAGGACCTGCTGTTCCCAAGCGATCTTGCCGGTTTTGACATCCAGCGCGACCAGTTTGGCATCCGGGGTCGTCAGGATGACCTTGTCGCCCGCCAGAGCGATCGAGTTCTTCTGACGGCGCGCCTGGTTGGCCTGATAGGACCACGAGGCGGGCATTTCCGGCAGAACGTGGCGATAGGTCCAGAGCAGATCGCCGGTCTTGGCGTCGAGCGCCTCGACGATGGCGTTCGAGGTCTGCAGGAACATCACGCCGTCATGGATCAGCGGCACGGTTTCCTGAATGCCGGTGTCGGCCATCGGCCAAGCCCAGGCGAGCTCGAGGTTCTTGACCGTGTCTTTGTTGATCTGGTCAAGCGTCGAATAGCCCTGGTTGTCGAAGGTGCGGCGGAACTGGATCCAGTCGCCAGCCGGCGGATTGGCCAGAACCTCGGCGGTGACCGGGGTGTATTTGTCGAGTGCGCTTTGCGCGAAAGCGCCCGGCACGAAGGCGATCAGCGCGGTGGATGCGACCAGCAGCTTTTTGCGAATGTTGAGTGTCATTCTCTGTCTCTCCTGAAGGCAGGCTGACCCCGAGGGTCGGGCCCACCGGAACACGGATTATTTTTTGAACTTCGGCAGTTCTTTGCCCCAGGTGAAGGCTTGGGGCACGTTGGTGTCGCCCGCCTCGATCGTGGTTTCCTGGTTGGCCTGAGCCAGCTGGGCCGCACCGTCTTTGGTCTCGGCCACAAGCTCGACCGAGGCCATATCGGCCGTGGTCAGCGCCTTGTCACCGGCGCTCGCGCCGTTTTTCTGCATCACATAGGCGATGATGTTGAGATAGGTCTCTTCGCCCAGCTTGCCCGGTTCAGCCGGCGGCATCGCCACCGAGATGAAATCATAAAGGCCGCCTGCGGTATCCCAGTTGCCCATGATGTCCTGACCGAACAGCGCCGGAGCTTCCGGGCCTTCAAGCCGGATGCCGTGGCACTGCGAGCAGTTCGACTGATAGGCCGTCTCACCTGCTTTGGCCTGCTCTTCGGTAAAGCCGGCCGCGACAATGGTCCCCGTTGACGCGAAGGTCATAGCAAGAGCAGAAGTGATGGCAAGGACGGTGGGTCGTCCGAAAAGTTTGGCTGGCACCTGAGCCTCCATGCTGGTTGGAGCGAGAACGGGTCATCCCGTCCCTGCTTGATCTGATCACACGGCTTTCACCGCTCTGCTTCTGCGCGGTTGACCTCAGCCGCAGTCCCATCCCGAGCCCCTTGTGGGTCGGGCGTTCAGCGATTCCATCGGATATGCGCGCGCAATTGCAACGGTCCGGTCCGACTTTGGTTGCAAAGCCGCTCCGCCCCTCCTTAGGGGATGCTCTGGATTTTCTTGAATTTCAAGGGGTCCGTTTGCGGTTTGTCAGATTATTTGTCACCTGACCATCGCGTAGATTTAAGGTGATGTTTATACGTCAATCTATTGTTTTTTATAAGTTTCATTCCGTAATGAAGCGCGGATTGCCCGGGTTAATGTGACATCTCCGCGCCACAAACCGAAGGCCAGATCGGTGCGATCGGCGACCTCGGGGGGAAGCTCGTGCTGCGCAATGCCCTCGGGCAAGGGCGCAAGGGTCGAGGCGATTGCCGTGCCGCCTGCGCCAAGCCAGCTCGCAAGATCGGCAGGGCTCGCCAAGGGTTTTGGACGCCAGCCCATGCCGCGCATCCAGCCCGACAGCCGCACCCGATCAAGCCCGGCCGAGCCCAGATAGACGCCAACCTCGGCCCCCGCAGGCACGGCCTCGGGCCCGCCTGCACGAATCAGGCCGATGCGCGCGCCGGTCGGCAGCAGGGTCATGAAGCCGCGATTGCTGCGGCTGTCGGCCAGCCCGCCGCCCAGCATGTCGCATTGCCCGCGCCCGATATGCCAGTCGCGCGGGTTGAACGAGCGCCCCATGTTCGGCACCTCGACCAGCCGCAGCGAAAGCCCGAGATCGCGGGCGATGCCCTGCGCCAGACGCAGCTCGGGCCCGGGATGATCGGGATCGTTGGCGGCAATGACCGGCGCGTCGAGATCGGGCACGCAGAGCCGGAGATCCCCCTGCGCGCGGCGGTCCGAGAGCGAGGTATCGGGCGGCAGATAGCTCAGCGCGGCGAGCAAAGCGGCAATCACCGCCAGATCGCCAAGCGGCCTCTTCCATCGCTTGAAGCCCCGCTTCACTTGCCGAAACTCCGCAGCGCCCAGAGGAAGAACCCGACCGAGCCCGCCGCGACCAGACCAAGGCCGATGGCAGGCGGAAACTGGTTGTAATCAATCAGGATTCCGCGCAGCACATCGACGGCATAGGTGATCGGATTGGCCCGGATCAGCATGATCAGCCATTCGGGATAGGTCGTCACCAGCTGCGTGCGCGTGAGCGAGGGATCCAGCGGAAAGACCGAGGACGACGCGAAGTAAAGCGGCAGGATCACCGTATTCGAGAAGACGCCGAACCCTTCGAAACTGCGCACCTTGCTCGCCAGCACGACCCCGAAGGAGGTCAGCGCGAAGGAGAGCGCGAACATGTAGAAAATGGCCTCGACCACCTGCACCGGCATGAGCGAGACATCGGCAAAGCGCGCAAGGATCAGCACGAGCGTGCCATGCCCGGTCGCCGCCGTCGCGCCGCCCAGCACCTTGCCCAGAAGCACCGCCCATCGCGGCATCGGCGAGACCAGAACCTCGCGCAGAAAGCCGAATTCGCGATCCCAGATCACCGATACCGCGAATTGGATCGACGTATACATGATGTTGAGCACGATCACGGCCGGAAAGAGGAATTGCAGATAGCTGTAGGGCAGGACCAGACGGACCTCGCCAAAGACCTCGCCGCGGAAATAGGGATTGAGGCCGACGCCGAGAATGAGCAGCCAGATCAGCGGACGACTGACGCCGCCGAGCAGTTGGCCCTTGTCACGGGTGGCGCGCATGATCTCGCGCAGCCAGACGCCATAGATGCCGCGCAGGATGGGAATTACTGAATTCATCGGTCTTCTCTGCCAGGGTCAGGCAAGGTCAGCCGCGACCGTAGAAATCGGATTGGGGATCGGACAGGACCATATGCCTGAGCTCTTCCCATAGGCGGTCGCGCAGCGAAATGAAATCCGGATGCCGCCGCGGATCGCCGGATTGGCGGGCAAAGGGCAGCGCGATCAGCTCTGCCACCCGGCCCGGACGCGGCGACATCAGCAGCACGCGGTCGCCGAGCACCAGCGCCTCATCAACGCTATGGGTGACAAAGACGACCGTGCGCCGACTGCCCTGCGGACCGGCGCGGGTGAGCTTCAGGACCTCGCCCTGCATCAGCTCGCGCGATTGGGCGTCAAGGCTGGCGAAGGGCTCGTCCATCAGCAAGATCTCAGGTTCAGCGGCCAAGGCCCGCGCCAGTGCCACGCGCTGCTGCATCCCGCCCGAGAGCGCGCGCGGATAGCTCTTCGCCACCCGCGACAGGCCGACCAGCCCGAGATAGCGGGCAATCCGGGCCTCGCGCTCGGGCCGGGGGAGATCGGGCAGCACGAAGGCGATGTTCTCGGCCACGGTCTTCCAGGGCAAAAGGCGGAAGTTCTGAAAGACCGTCGCGCTCGACGCCCCCGGACGCGGCGCGGCACCATTGACCAGCACCCGCCCCGCGCTTGGCCGGATCAGCCCCGCGATCAGGCGCAAGAGCGTGGTCTTGCCGCAGCCCGAGGGGCCCAGCACGACCAGCACCTCCCCTTGCGGGATGGTCAAGCTGACATCCTCGATGGCAGGCGCGCCCCCGGGCTGGAAGGCCAGGGAGACATGGTCAAAGAGGATCTGCGGCGCGGTCGGCTCGGGCATGGATCAGCGCGAGACCTTGTCCGCACCCTCGACGGCGCCGATCTTGGCCAGAACCTTGTCGGCAGGCCCGAAATCGACCCAATCGGTCAGCTCGACCTTGGCCAGCCCCTTGAACTCGTCGGATTGGTAAAGCCAGTCCTGGGTATAGGCGAGCTCGTCTTTCTGGATGCCGCCATTGACCGACCAGCTCGTCTGGAAGGCCGCGCCAAGCGTGTCGAGCGTGGCCGCATCGACATCCGGGCGCAGCGGCGCCATCGCCTTGGCCCAGGCGTCCTTGTCCTTGGCCATGTCGCGCGCAGCGAGCGTCAGCGCCTCGATCACCGCCTCGACCTCGGGGCCGCGCTTTTCCAGCGTCGCGGTCTTCACCGCATTGACCTTCGAGACCACCGGCGCGGCCTTGTAGTAATCCTCGACCCCGACCAGAACCGGCAGCTTCTCATGGCCGGGCAGCGCGAGATAGCTACCGATCGACATGGTCGTTGCCCCGACCTGCCCCGCCGCCAAGGCCTGCGCGCGGATATTGGGCTGGCCAAGCGCGACCATCTCGAGCCCGGCGACATCGACGCCCTTATCGGCCAGCACCTTGGTCGAGAGCGTCTGATCGAGGCTGCCGACGCGACCGATGCCGAAGCTCTGGCCCTTGAGACCGTCGAGCGTCATGCCCTCCTTGCCCGCGATAAGATAGGGCAGAGCCTTGTTCGGCGAGGTCACCGCGCGCAGGTCCTTCGCCCCTTGCGCGACCAGCTGAACGAGGCTCTCGGTCGCGACATTGGCCATATCGCCTTCGCCCGATTGAAGCGCGGCAATCGCCATCGGCGTTTGCTGGACGCGCAGGATCTCGACATCGACGCCCGCGCGCTCGAAATAGCCGCCCGCTTGGGCGATATCGACCACCGAATTCGGAACCAGCGGCGGTTCAAGGTCGGTGATGACCAGCCGGAAGGGCTCGGCGACGGAAGCGCCTGCCGCAAAAACAACAAAGGAAACAGTTGCGAAAAGGAAATTCTTGATCTGCATTCAAACTCTCCTGCTGAGGGTTCAGTCTCTGCGACCGCTGGCAGAGTTCCAACGGGTCAGGCGGTTTTCAAGTTGACGCAGAGCCTCGGTGACCAGCACCCCGATCAGGCTGAGCGTCAGGACGACGACGAAATATTCGGGCATCCGGAAGCTTGCGCCATAGGTCGCAAGGAGCCCGCCGAGGCCAGAAACGGCGGTGTAAAGCTCGGCCACGACCGTGTTGATCAGACCGATGGTCGCGCCGATCCGAAGCCCGGTGACCAGAAAGGGCACGGCTCCGGGCAAGATCACATGCGCGAAGATCCGAGCCTGCCCGGCGCCTGCCCCGCGCGCCATCTCGATCAGGTCGCGGTCGGCGGCCTTTACCCCGGCATAGGTGTTCAGCACGATCGGCATGACAGCGCCCAGAAAGACGATGAAGACCTTGGCCTGAATGCCGAGGCCCAGCAGAACGATGATCAGCGGCACGAAGGCCACGCGCGGGGTCGCGGCCAGCGCATAGAGAAAGACATCGATCGTGCGGCCAAAGAAGGGCGCGGCCCCCATGGCAAGGCCCAGCCCGATGCCCACGACCGCGGCAAGCCCAGTTCCGCTGAGATAGACCTGAAGCGACGCCGCGATGGCTTTCCAAAGCCGCCCCTCGGCCAATATGCCCCGCGCGGCAGCCAGCGTTTCCGAAGGCGATGCGAAGAGCCCTTGCGGCATATGCGCCGCCGTGACCGACCACAGCACCAACAACACCGCAAGAACCCCAAGCCGCGCGAGCAGGATCATCGCCGCCCCGCCCGTCGCCCAGCCGCGCGCTGCGCCTCGCGCGCGCCATCGGTGCGGTCGCGCAGGACGCGGCCGGTCAGGCCAAGGAAGACGCCTTCCAGCGTCGGCGCCTCATAGCGCATCTCGCGCAGGCGGTTGCCAAAACGGGCAAGGAAGCTCGCGACGAAATCCTCGCCAATCGCCGGGATCGCCATGGCCTCGGGCCCCAAGGCATGGGCGGTTGGATAGGCCGCGAGCAGCGCCTCGCGGTCCTCCGCACTGGCGGGAACCACATGCAGAAAAGCCTGTCCGAGCTTTTGCTTGAGCTCGGCGGGCGAACCTTTCGAAATGATTTTTCCCTTATCTATGATGCAGATAAAGTCGGCATCCTCGACTTCTTCGATATAATGGGTCGTGGTCAGAAGCGTCAGCCCGCGCTCGGCGCGCTGGCGGTTCAGATAGGCCCAGATCCGGCTGCGAGTCTGGGCATCCAGCCCGACAGTCGGCTCGTCCAGAAACAGGATTTCGGGGTCATGCATCAAAGCGCGTGCGATCTCGAGCCGCCGTTTCATGCCGCCTGAAAAGCTGCGCACAATGGCCTCGCGCCATTCGGTCAGCTCGACGAGCTCGAGCACACGGTCAATCGCCTCGGCCCGGGCGCGCGCAGGCATGCCGTAAACGAGGCCGTGGAAGTCGAGGTTTTCTTCGGCGGACAGCCGGTCGTCGAGGCTCGCGTCCTGAAAGACCATGCCAATCGACAGCCGGACCTGCCGCGAGGCGCGGCGCACGTCATGACCCGCGACCTCGACCGTGCCACTGCCGGGTTCAAGCAGCGTCGCCAGCACCGACATGAGCGAGGTTTTCCCCGCGCCGTTCGGCCCCAGCAAGGCGAAAGAACTGCCCCGCGCGACGGTCAGCGAGACATCGTCAAGCGCCAGCTGGCTGCCATATTTCAGCGTCAGATGCTCGACGCGCACGGCAGGACCCGGCTTTCGGGCAAAACGATGGGCTGGAGTTTCGGCGGTCGTCTCGGTCATGGGCTATCCCGGCAAGGGTCTTCGGCGCAACGGCTGGGGGTGAAAGCCTCGGCCTCACCCCTCCGCCATTAACCCTATGCTGATCCGAGGAAAAGTCCACGGGTCGGGAAAATCCCCGGGTGCAAATCCGATCTCGGGCCGGATGACATCGCTCCGGCCCGAGATCTCTGCTTAGTGGTCCTTGCCGATCTCCGAACCGGTGTCGCCGCGCGTTTTGACAAGCGAGACGACAACCCCGGCGCCCAGAATGGCGAAGGTGATGCCAAGCGACCAAGCCGGCGGGAATTTCTCCCAGCCCATCGCATCGGCGATAAAGAGCTTCGAGCCGATGAAAATCAGCAGGATCGAGAGCGCATATTTCAGATAGGCAAAGCGGTGCAGGATCGCCGAGAGCGCGAAGAAGAGCGCGCGCAGACCAAGAATCGCGAAGATGTTCGAGGTATAGACGATGAACGGATCGGTCGTGATGGTGAAAACCGCGGGCACCGAATCAACCGCGAAGATCAGATCGGCGAATTCGATCGTCAGCAGCGCGAGGAAAAGCGGCGTAGCGAAGCGCACCATCTTGCCGGTCTTGGCATCCTGCAGCCGCACGAAGAAGCGGTTGCCATGCAGCTCATCCGAGACGCGCAGCCATTTCCGCGCGAGACGCAGCACCGGATTGCGGCTCAGATCCGGCTCTTCGTCATCCTTGGCGAAAAGCATCCGAACCCCTGTGATCACAAGGAAGATCGCAAAGAGATAGAGCACCCAGTGGTATTGCGCGACGATGGTCGCGCCAAGCCCGATCATCAGACCGCGCAGCAAGATCACACCCAGAATGCCCCAGAAGAGCACGCGGTGCTGATATTTGCGCGGGATCGCGAAGAAGCTGAAAATCAGCGCGATGACAAAGATATTGTCCAGCGCGAGGGTCTTTTCGACCACGAAAGCGGTCAGATATTGCGCGGTTTCCGTCGGTCCGATCTGCCACCAGACGAAGCCCGAAAAGGCGACCCCCAGCGTGATATAGAAGGCCGACATTCTGAGGCTCTCGGCGATCCCGATTTCATGGTCTTCGGTGTTGAAGACCCCGAGATCCAGGACCAGAAGCCCGAGAACAATGCCAATGAACACCAGCCACATCCAGACCGGCGTTCCCATGAAGAGCGTTGTGATAAGTTCCATTCCGACCTCTGCTACAAAGCGTCAAGGTCGGGGGGAGATACCTCCGGGCCAGCCTCGAGCGCACTCGATGCGGTCCGACATCACGGTTTGAAAAAACCGCCAGAGGGGCCCGGTCCCGCTCTGCTCACATAGCGCAACTGCGCAAAAATGCAAGCTCGGCGTGTGGTGCGGGCAAAGGATGGCCGAGACTGTGCGCCCGCTGCATCAGGCCGAATGCAGCGGGACAGCGACAGGCGCGCGGCGGGCTTAGAGGTCCTTCACCAGACGCAATGCGTCATAGATCGCGGCATGGGTGTTGCGCGCGGCAACCGCATCGCCGATGCGGAAAACGCGGAACTTGCCCGCGGGATTGGCGGCGACGGCCTGTGCCTCACCCGCGATCAGCGCGTTGTAATCGACCTCGCCGAGGTTCGACGAGAGCGGTTTCAGGTCGAAATAGACCTCGTCCAAGGGCCGCGTGCCGTGGTTGACGACGATCTGATCGACCAGACGCTCGCGCGTCATATCGCCGTAATCGCTGCCCAAGGTGGCGCGCAGCTGATTGCCGTCGCGCACCACCGATTGCAGGCGCCAGGTCACGGTGAAGGTGGTGTCCAGCCGCTGAAGGCTGCGCATATAGGGCACGAGGTTCATCGCCATGACCTCGGGCGCAAAGCTGCGGTCGGGCGTCACCACCTCAACCTTCGCGCCGGTTTGCGCAATCAAATCAGCGGCTTGCAGACCGGCGTGGTCGCCCGCATCGTCATAGACCAGCACATTCGAGCCCGGCTTCACATCGCCCGAGAGAATGTCCCAGGCCGAGCAGACCAGATCATTACCCGCGCTGAGCACCTCGGTATGGGGCAGCCCGCCGGTCGCGATGATGACCTCGTCGGGATTGGTGGCCAAAATCGTCTCGGCATCGGCGAAGGTGTTGAAGCGGAAATTCACACCCTTCTTTTCACATTGGCCCATGCGCCAGGCGATGATCGAGATCATCTCGCGGCGGCGCTCTTGCAGCGAGGTCAGGCGGATCTGGCCGCCGGGCTTGTCCGCTGCCTCAAAGACCGTGACCTCATGGCCGCGCTCGGCGGCAACGCGCGCCGCCTCGACGCCCGCCGGGCCGCAACCGACGATGGTGACACGCTTTTTCTGAGCAGCCGCCGGGATCTGGTGCGGCATGGTCTCTTCGCGCCCCGTCGCGGGGTTGTGCAGACAGAAAGCGAGCCCGCCTTGATAGATCCGGTCAAGACAGTAGTTCGCGCCAACGCAGGGACGGATGTCATCCTCGCGGCCCTCGATGACTTTGCGCACCAGATGGGGGTCAGCCATATGCGCGCGCGTCATGCCGACCATATCGAGCTTGCCGCTTTCGATCGCATAGCGTGCGGTCGCGACATCGGGGATTTTCGCGGCGTGGAAGGTCGGAAAGCCGGTCGCGGCGCGAATCTCGCCCGCGAACTCCAGATGCGGGGCGTTCTTCATCCCCTGCACCGGAATCACATCGGTCAGGCCCGCATCCGTGTCGATATGGCCGCGGATGATATTGAGGAAATCGACCAGACCGCTCGATTTCAGCATCTGCGAGACCTGCATACCCTCGGCTTTGGTCATGCCGCCGGGCTGGACTTGATCGCCGGTGTAACGCAGGCCGACGATGAACTCCTCGCCGCAGCGCTGGCGGATTTCGCGCAGCACGTCGAAGGTGAAGCGCAGGCGGTTTTCCAGACTGCCGCCATAGGGGGCCTCGAGATCATTGGTCAGCGGCGACCAGAATTGTTCGAGCAAATGGCCGTAAGCCTCCAGCTCAATCCCGTCGACGCCCGCCGCCTTCATCCGCTCGGCTGCATCGCCAAAATCCTTGATGATGCGCGAAATGTCCCAGTCTTCCATGCGTTTGGGGAACGCACGATGGGCAGCCTCACGCTCATGGCTGGGGGCAACCACCGGCAGCCAGTCGGCTTTGTCCCAGCGGGTGCGGCGCCCCAAATGGGTCAGCTGGATCATCACCGCAGCGCCGTGGTCGTGGCATTCGTCGGTCAGCCGCTTCATCCAGCCGACCACCTCGTCCTTATAGGCGAGGATATTGTTGAAGACCGGAGGACTGTCCTTGGCAACCGAGGCCGAGCCCGCCGTCATCGTCAGCGCCACGCCCGCTTTGGCGCGCTCGACGTGATAGGCGCGGTAGCGGTCCTTGGGCATGCCGTCCTCGGGATAGGCCGGCTCATGCGAGGTGATCATGATGCGGTTGCGAAGCGTCAGATGCTTCAGCTTGTAGGGCTGGAGAAGGGGGTCGTGCGACATCTCGGGCTGCCTTGGAAAAAGGTGACTGCTCGTGATCTTGCCGAAATGTTCATACCTGTCAATTTAAAGTTCATCGGTGATTTCGGCTGAGACAGCTCTGGACATTTCGATTGCATGACGGGTGCGCTGCGGGTAGCGAAAGGAAATGAAAGAGCAATCTTTGACAGAATCAGGCTGGCGCGGATCCCCCGAGGGCTGGCTCGAAGCGGCCTATGACGTGCTGATCGACAGCGGCGTCGATGCCGTCAAAATCATGCCGCTGGCCAATCGTCTCAAACTGTCACGCACGAGTTTCTACTGGTTTTTCAAAGACAGAGACGAGCTTCTTAAAGCTCTTTCGAACCGTTGGGAAGAATGCACCACCGCGCCTCTGATCGCCGCCACGCAGGAATATGCGGAAAGCGAAGCGGAATCTCTGCTCAATGTGGTCAGCTGTTTTCTGCCCGATCAAGGGTTCGACGTGCGGCTCGAATTCGCGGTGCGCAGCTGGGCGCTCCAAGATGCCGGGATCATGGCGCGCGTGCAGGACGCCGATCAGAAACGGCTGGCCGCCCTGCGCGCATTGCTTGAGAAATGGGGCCACGAGCCCATGGACGCCGATGTCCGCGCCCGCACGATCTATCTCGTCCAGATTGGCTATATCTCGATGCAGGTGAAAGAGCCGCTCTCGGTTCGGATGCCGCGCATCCCGCATTATGTCGAGATCTACAGCGGCGGGAAACGACCGGCGGCACGCGAAATCGCGCGCTTTCACGCCCGCCACGGCTATAGCGAAACTGAGCCAAGCTAGGTCCGCCCCCATGAAAATCGGCATTATCGGCGCAACCGGATGGCTTGGATCGGCACTTGGCCGCAGGCTTCTTGCAAATAAGATCGTCCAGGAAGACGACCTGATCCTTTTCAACCGCTCGGGTCCGCGCGCCGATTATCACGGTTGCCGTGGCGTGATCTGGGCACGCGATATCACGGATCTTGCGCGCCGAAGCGAGGTGATCGTGGTTTCGGTCAGGCCGGAAGATTGGCCGGGGCTGGGGCTGATCGCCCCGGACCGGCTGGTCCTTTCCTTCATGGCGGGCGTGCGCATCGCGGCACTTGCTGCCACGCAGGGCCGCGTCATCCGCGCCATGCCGAACGCAGCGGCCGAGATTGGGCGCTCATATTCGCCCTTCTTCGCAGCGCCAGAGGCCACCGCACTAGATCGCGAACGGACCCGGCGGATCATCTCGGCCATCGGCACGACAGATGAGCTCAGTTCTGAAGCGCAGGTTGATGTGATGACGGCCCTTCCCGGCTCGGGTGCCGCTTACCCTGCGCTGCTGGCCGAGGCGATGCTGGGCTTTGCGCGTGAACAGGGTCTGAGCGAAGATATCGCCTGCCGCGCGGTCGCGGCCACGATTTCCGGTGGCGCCGAACTTCTGGCCGGGCGCATCGGGGAGGTCGGGGCGCTACTTGACGCTTATCGCGCCTATCGCGGACCAACCGGCGCGGGCATCGACCGCGCCATTGCCGAGGGCTTTTCGGGTGCTGTCAAAACCGCGCTGGTGGCTGCGACGAAAAAAGCCAGCGAGATGGGCTGACGGCGCCCTGTTCATCGGCGGACAGTCTCAGCCCAGCCAGAGATCGCGCAAAAGCGCCTGCGCCAGAAAGTCGACATCGGCGCCGTCGATACGAACCGCGCGGGCCTGACCCTCATAGCTCACATGCAGCATATTGCCGACGATTTCGAACCGGCCGGAAATCGGCGCAGTCCCGCGGGGGGTCAAGATGACACTGCCTTGCATCGACTCAGTTCCTTTTCTTTTCTCTGGAGGAAAGTCTGTGCGAGGAAGGCGGCACCTGGCAATTCCGACTTTAGGACAGGATGCCCGCATCTCATCCAGTCGTCAGAGAGGCCGAATTTGCGTCCGTCTTTAGCCCTTTGGGTGCGCGAGGCGTATTCTATAATTTACATTATAATATGTATTTAACTACATAATATATAATAATTATTTTTAATGTAATCTTTCAGAAATCGCGAAACCGCCTGACCGGGCGCAAGCCGCCGATCTCGCCTGATCGCCCACCATCTGTTCAGCCGGACTTTCTGTCGTTAGCATCCCACGCGCCACGACCGGAAACCGATACCCGAGATGCCGCCCTCGTTTCAGGACCTTGCTAGTGCCGCTTCGGCCCGCCGCGCTGCCGGAGATTTTCTGGCCGCAGCCAAGATCTATCGCGACGCCGCTCGGCGCTTTCCCAGCAGCAGCGCAGGGCTTTTCGTCGGCATTTGCCTGCGCGATGCCGGAGACACCGAGGCCGCGCTGACCGCGTTGAAGGCCTATACGGCACATCATCCGCAGGATTTCGACGGCTGGACCACGCTTGGCATCTCGCTGAAAGCGCTCGACCGAAATGCAGATGCGGCGACGGCCCTGCAAAAAGCGCTCGACCTGCGCAACGACCCGGCCGCGCGCAATACGCTTGTGACTGCGCTCTGGCGCGCCAACCGGATGGCCGAAGCGAAAGCCGAGGGGCTGGTCAATCTTGCGCTCAAGGACGATCTGGCACTGCAAACCTTCATGGCCTCGCCCTTTCGCGCCAACCGCCTGAGCCCGGATCGCAAGGGCTTTGATCCCGAAAACCGCCGCCGCAATGTGATTGCCTTTTCGCTTTGGGGCGACCGGCCCGAATATGTCACCGGCGCCATCGTCAACGCTCAGATCGCACCCCATCTTTATATGGGCTGGACCCCGCGCTTTTACTGCGACACCAGCGTGCCCGCCGATGCACGCGAGATCTTGCAGGCTTACGGCGCCGAGGTGATCCTGATGGAGCAGCCCGCGCATCGCGATATCCGCCCGATGTGGCGCTTTTTGGCCTCGGATGATCCCGAGGTGAATGTCTTTCTCTGCCGCGATGCCGATTCCCGCCTCAATGCGAAAGAGCTGATCGCGGTGCAGGACTGGCTGCGCTCTGGCAAGCCCTTCCACATCATGCGCGATCACATCTATCACATGGAGCTGATTCTCGCCGGAATGTGGGGCGGGCAGGCCGGAGTCCTCCCGCCGCTCGGCGACTGGCTTGCGGCCGCGAAACGCGAAAAGGTCTTAACTTATTTCGACAACCGCTTCGGAGATCAGGCCTTTCTGGCGGATATGATCTGGCCGCTGATCCGCAATGCCGCGCTCATCCATGACAGCGTTTATGGCTATCCCTCGGCACGCGCCTTTCCCGATGCCTATGATCTGCCCGGGCTGGTTCATGTCGGAGGCAGCGTCAAGGCCATGCCACATTGGTCGACTTACCCCCGCGCAAACTGAACGCGATGTTCGCAAAATCGGACCCGGCCAAGGCTAAGCGCCTCTGGCGGGGCGATATTTTATCTCTAAATTAGATACGACATTTCGCGTAATTAATTGTTTTATATTATATGTTATAAGTTGATATTTTTATATCTTCACTGTTATCTTCACCTCCGCTCCGCCTTTCTTCCCGCTTGCCGGTCAAGGTTTTCTTGCGCTAGAGAGGATCCATGCTCTGGACCGGACCGCTCCGCCCTCTTTGCTTGGCGCTGATTGCGCTGGTAGCCCTCGCGCTTGGCGCGGTTGGGGGGGCGCATCGCGTGCCCTCGCTCGAAAGCCTTCAGCTTCAGGCCTATAGCGCGCAGGGGCTGTCGGTTGATCTCTGCGGCCACGGCGACGATCAGGCCCCGGCCATCCAAGGCTGCCCGGTGTGCACGCTGGTCGGTCAGGCGGTTCTGCCGCCGCAGGGCGAAAGCCTAATCGCCCATGAGCGCCGCTTCTACCGCGTCACCTATCTGCCAGAGGCCGAGCAAGCCGCGCATCGCCCGCGCGACCCGGCCAATCTTCAGCGCGGACCACCGCTTCCGGCCTGAACGGGCCCTTGAGAGCCCGCTTTTCTGACGCGACCTTCCGGTCGCGCCACCACGGCGCATGCCGGCTCCCCATTCAGATCCGGAAATCAACCATGACTGACACCACCTTCTCCGCTCCGAGAAGTGCCGCCTCGACAGGTGCTTGGCGCGCCTTCCTGATGCGAATGCATTTCTACATCGGCCTTCTGGTCGGCCCCTTCCTGTTCGTCGCCGCGCTGACCGGCACGCTCTATGTCCTGACCCCGCAAATCGAGCGCATGATCTACAGCGATGCGTTGCACACCGCGACCACCGGCACGCCCCAACCTCTGGGCGAACAGATCAAAGCCGCACGCAAGCTGGGCGGCGACGGCCCGATCAAGGCGGTTCGCCCCGCCCCCGCAGCGGGAGAGACCACCCGCGTGATGTTCGTGGACAGCAGGCTCGGCCCCTCCGAGACGCGCACGATCTTTGTCGATCCGGTCACGCTCAACCTGCGCGGCGACATGACGACTTATGGCACCTCGGGCATCCTGCCCTTCCGCACCGCGCTGGATTATCTGCATCAGAGCCTGATGCTCGGCGATTGGGGGCGCTATTACAGCGAACTCGCGGCGTCTTGGCTTTGGGTGGTGACGCTTGGCGGCGTGCTGCTGTGGGCGGGCGGTTCGCGGCGCCGTCGCAAGCTGGCCGAGATGCCGAAGCCACAGCGCCTGCGTTGGGTCCACGCCACCATCGGCGTTTCGGCAGCGATCGTCCTGCTGTTTCTCTCGGTCACCGGCCTGACTTGGTCGCAGGCGGCGGGCGCGCGCATCGATCAGCTGCGCGGCGCTTTGGGTTGGGTCACGCCTTCGGTTGATCTCTCGCTCGACGGCAGTGGCATGAGCGCGGGCGAACATGCCGAGCATCTGGCGGCGGCGGCCGACATGCTCGACAAAACCGGGCCAGAGCTGGACGATTATTACGATGTCGCCATGACGTCGGCGCAATATGAGGGGCTCGATTCCCCCTATCTCGAGATCCGCCCGCCGCAACCCGGCAAGGCATGGCTGGTCACCGAATATGATCGCAGCTGGCCGACGCAGGTTGATGCCATGGCAGTTGATCCGGTCATGTTCACCGTGACAAGTCAGGCCAATTTCAAAGACTTCCCGCTGATTCCTAAACTCATCCGTTGGGGAATCGACGCGCATATGGGCGTGCTCTTCGGTCTGCCCAACCAGATCCTGATGGCCGCTGTCGGCATCGCGCTGATGTTTTCGACCGTTTACGGCTATCGTATCTGGTGGCTGCGTCGCCCCGTGCCCGGCGCGCTTCCGCAAACGCTGACCGCAAGTTGGGCCCGGCTGGGTCTGGTCGGCCGCCTTGTTGTGCTTCTGATCGGCGCGGGCCTCGCCTGGGCGCTGCCTGTCCTTGGCGTGAGCCTGATCCTCTTCCTTCTGATCGATCTGACCCGCTGGAAACTGGCGAGCGCCTGAAAATGGAAAAGGGCCGGAGCAATCCGGCCCTGTCCTTCAGATATTGCGATCTCAGCTTGCCGAGAGCTTCATCAGCACAAGCCCCGCGACGATCAGCACCGCGGCGGCAATCCGCATCGGCGTTACCGCCTCGCCCAGGACGGTGATCCCGACCAGAAACGCCCCGACCGCGCCAATGCCGGTCCAGATCGTATAGGCCGTGCCCAGAGGCAAGGTCCGCATCGCGACCGCGAGCAGCCAGAAGCTGCCGATCATCGCGATCACCATGATCGCGGTCGGACCGAGCCGCGAGAAGCCATGCGATTGCTTCATCGCATAGGCCCAAATAATTTCGAGAATTCCTGCGAAGGAAAGATACACCCAAGCCATCGACCAACTCCAATGTTGTCAGGTCGTCCTGAGTGGATATGACCTGCCCATAGGAAAAAGGCCGGTGGGGTCGTCCCCGTTCCCGAATGATTTAGCCTTTTGGCCGCTTCCGGGCAAGGCAATGCTTAAAATGCGCGGGATCTAAGCCGGGATGGTTGCCCGATGGCAACCATCCGCACAGGGCTCAGTTCTTGCGCAGCGCGTTCAGAAGGGCGGCGCCAAGCGCGCTCGGAGCTTCGTTCTGGGCGGATTTGGGCGCGGATTGGAATTTGCTTTGCCCTTTGGGCGCCGCGCCGCGCGTTGCGGGCTTTTCTGTGGTCGGACGCGCGCCCGCCTCGGCACCGCCGTCTTTGCGCATCGACAAAGCGATCCGCTTGCGGGGAATGTCGATCTCGGTCACGCGCACCTTGACGACATCGCCCGCCTTCACGACCTCATGCGCATCCTTGATGAAGCGGTCGGCGAGCTGGCTGATATGGACGAGCCCGTCCTGATGCACGCCAATATCGACGAAGGCCCCGAAGGCCGCGACATTGGTGACCGTGCCTTCCAGCAGCATCCCGACCTTGAGATCCTTGATGCTCTCGACCCCATCGGCAAAGCTTGCAGTGACGAAATCGGGGCGGGGATCGCGGCCGGGTTTTTCCAGCTCGGCAAAGATGTCGCGCACCGTCGGCAGACCGAATGTCTCATCGACGAATTGTTCGGCGCGAATGCCGGCCAGCGCGCCCGATTGCCCCATCAAGGCGCGGATATCGCGCCCGCAGGCCGCGACGATGCGCCGGGCGACGCCGTAAGCCTCGGGATGAACCGCCGAAGCGTCGAGCGGCTCGGCCCCTTCGCGGATGCGCAGAAAACCGGCCGCCTGCTCGAAGGCGCGGGGACCAAGGCCCGTGACTTTCAGCAGCGCCTTGCGCGAGGGGAAGGCGCCATTGGCATCGCGATAGGTGACAATATTCTGCGCAAGGCTCGGCCCCAGCCCCACGACATGGGACAAAAGCGAGGCCGATGCCGTGTTCAGATCGACCCCGACCGCGTTCACCGCATCTTCGACCACCGCCTCAAGCGCGCGGGTCAGTTGGCGCTGATCCACATCATGTTGATATTGCCCGACGCCAATCGATTCCGGCGGGATCTTGACCAGTTCCGCCAGCGGATCCTGCAAGCGCCGCGCGATCGAGGCCGCGCCGCGCAGGCTGACATCGAGATCGGGGAACTCCTTCGCCGCCAGCTCCGAGGCCGAATAGACCGAGGCCCCGGCTTCAGAAACCACAACCTTCGTCGGCGCTTTGACCGTCTTCGGGAGGCGCTTGAGCACTTCGGCGACCAGACGTTCCGTCTCGCGGCTGGCGGTGCCATTGCCGATGGCGATGAGTTCGATCTTGTAGCGCGCGATCAGCGCCAAAAGCGCGGCCTCCGCGCCCTGCACATCCATGCGCGGCTGGAAGGGATAAATCGTCGTCGTCTCGACCAGCTTGCCGGTCGCATCAACGACCGCGACCTTCACGCCGGTGCGGATGCCCGGATCCAGCCCGATGGTCGGACGCGCGCCCGCCGGGGCAGAGAAGAGCAAGTCCTTGAGATTGCGGCCAAAGACCTTGATCGCATCCTCATGAGCGCGGCGGCGCAGCTCGGTCAGAAGGTCGATATACATCGTATTCGACAGCTTCACCCGCCAGGTCCAGCCCGCGACATTGCGCAACCATTGATCGCCCGGACGCTCGCCCAGATCGCCGATGCTGGCCGCGACCATGCGCTCGGCCTTGGGCGCGCCGGTTTCAGCCTCGGGAGAGATGTCGATGGTCACGACCTCTTCCTTGGCCGCGCGCAACACCGCCAGAGCCCGGTGCGAGGGCATGTCGGCCCATTTTTCGTGGTGGTCGAAGTAATCGGAAAACTTCGCCCCGGCTTCTTCCTTGCCCGGAGAGACCTTGACCGTCACTTGCGCCTCGGCGCGCATGAACTCACGCAACCGCCCGAGCAGCGTCGCATTCTCGGCGAGCTCCTCGGCCAAAATATCGCGCGCGCCATCCAAGGCGGCTTTGGCATCCGCGACATTCTCGGTCAGAAAGCCACCCGCGAGGGCTTGCGGATCCAGTCCGCGATTTTCTTGAATTTTGCGGAGAAGCGGTTCTAAGCCATTCTCGCGTGCGATCATCGCCTTGGTGCGGCGCTTGGGTTTGAAGGGCAAATAAATATCTTCGAGCGTGGCTTTGGTTTCCGCCTGCGCGATCGCCCGGGCAAGATCATCCGTCAGCTTGCCCTGCTCCTTGATCGAATTGAGGATCGTGGCGCGCCGCGCTTCCATCTCGCGCAGATAGGTCAGGCGCTCGGCCAGCGTGCGCAACTGCGTGTCATCGAGCCCGCCCGTCACCTCTTTGCGGTAGCGCGCGACGAAGGGCACCGTCGCGCCCCCGTCCAGAAGCTCGACCGCCGCCGTGACCTGAGCGGGACCGGCGCCGATTTCGGTGGCGATGGTGCGGGCAATACGGGCGGCGTCCATGGTCTCTCCTGTCAGATCAGAGAGACCGTTCTAACCGCTCCGCCCTGCCCGATCCAGAAGAAGCTTTACGCCACGGCGCAGGCGGCAAGAAAGCGCGGCGATTCGCCGCCAAATCGCATCGCATACTCCGGCGGGAGATCCGCCGAAGCCGGTGAATTTCATTTTTTGAACTGTGTTCATTAATTTTACTTAACGTAAATTAACCGCGCCGCATTTTTTGTTATGCCCGCGCTCAAAACGAGCGCATCCTCAACCTATCGGAGATATGCGCATAGGGTGAGATGGAGACTAGCGCGCATTTTCTAGGTTTTTGACGAGTTTCGCTCTACTGGAGGATGTGATGTCGGACAAAGGCAATCTTGAAGCTCGGAAATGGGCCTCTGGCATGCTGGGGCTTTCTGCAGCCATTCTGGCCTTCGCGGCGGTGTTGACGCTGCCAGCCGCGCCCCTGGGCTCGGAGATCTCGCTCGATTGGACACGCAGCTTTGCTTACGGGCTCGACCGGATAGACTCTTGGGCGCTGTTTCTCGCCCCGGCGGTTCTGGTGGTGATCGGTCTTGCGGCGCGTTTGGGCAAGATTTTGATCCCCGGCAAGATGGGGCCGCGCCATGTGCTTTGGACGGCGCTGACCGTGCTGATCCTGATCGCGGCGGCAGGCCAATATCTTCTGGTGCGCGATGCCTTCCAGATGGCGCGGGGCTTTTAAGAGCCCCGGCCTCTTCTCAGCCCTTGATCAGGCGGCGGCGTAGCACGCCGGACAGCCAATCCATCAGCATGACCACCAGAACGATCAGGATGATGTAATAGGCGACATGTTCCCAATCCTGCTGGGTCTGGATCGCTTGCGTCAGCAAAAGCCCGATGCCACCGCCAACGATCGCGCCGATAACCGTCGCGCCGCGCGTGTTGGATTCGAGGAAGTAAAGGAGCTGCGACAACACCACCGGCGCGACTTGCGGCAGAACGCCCCAACGCGCGCGCTGGATCGGCCCCGCCCCGGTCGAGCGCAGACCCTCGACCTGCTTTCCGTCAATATTCTCAAGCGATTCCGAGAAGAGTTTGCCAAAACTTCCGGTATCGGTCAGCAAGATCGCCAAACTGCCGGTCAGCGGTCCGGGACCGAAGGCGCGCGACAGGATGATCGTCCAGATCAGACCGTCGACGCCGCGCAGGAAGTCAAAAAGCCGTCGCGCCGCCTGCCGGATGATCCGCGAGGGGCCGAAGTTGCGCGCCGCAACGAAGGCCAGCGGCAGCGCCACGAAAGCCGCGCCAAAAGTGCCGAGAAAGGCCATCAGCACGGTCTCGCCCAAGGCCCAGAAAACATCACCGTGGTGCCAGACCTTGTTGGTCCAGAAGTCATGCGCCATTGCGCCGATCTGGGCTGGGTCGCTGATCGCCATTCCGGCCAGTTGCAGCGGCCCTTTGCCGTAGAACGGGCTGTCGAGGGTGAAGAAGAAGAGCTCCCATCCCGCGAAACGCCGCGTGACCTCTGACCGCGTCTTGGTGACCGAGACCCGCGACGAGCCGATGTTGACATCGACGCGGGCAGAGCTTGCCGACACCCACGGCTCGCTTCCATCGATGCCGCTGATCTCGACCCCCGACGCCTTGGGCGTGATCACAATCGGGGCGTGGTCCGCTTTGTCGATCTCGACCCAGCCTTCGTTCAGCAGGACCGTGCCGCCCGGAAAGGTCACGCGCTTGCCCTGCCCTTCGGGCGCGACCCAGCCGGGCTCTTGCCCCGCCGCATAGGTCATTTTGCGACTGCCCTCGATCGCGGTGGTGATCTGGCCCGAGCGGTTGTCGAGCGTCACATGGGTCTTGTAGGACCAAAAGTCGCGCATGAGCAGCGAAGCATTGTCCATCCGCGCCCGCTGCGCGAGGCCCGGAATGTCGAAGGCGAAGAAGATATAGATCAGATAAAGCCCGATGGCCGCCGGAATGGCCAAGGCGGTCAGGCTGCGGCGACGGATCAGCGCCTGCGCGCGGGCCTCGATTGCGAATGTATCGCTCATGCGCGCGCTCCGTGGATCAGCCGGTCACGCGCCGCGCTGGAGGTCTGGTCGATGACGATGATCGTCACGAAAAGCAGCAGGAAGATCGAGGCCGCCGCATCATAGCGCCCCGGCCCCCAAGAGATCGCATTGCGCAGCTCGTAGCCGATGCCGCCTGCGCCGACGAAGCCCAGAATGGCGCTGGCACGGATATTGATTTCAAAGCGCAAGAGCG
This sequence comes from Paracoccus aminophilus JCM 7686, assembly GCF_000444995.1. Taxonomy (NCBI): domain Bacteria; kingdom Pseudomonadati; phylum Pseudomonadota; class Alphaproteobacteria; order Rhodobacterales; family Paracoccaceae; genus Paracoccus; species Paracoccus aminophilus. The sequence continues at coordinate 176,995 of NC_022043.1, forward strand.
CATAGCTCAACCAGTTTGGAGCAACCTGCGGCATGATCGCCAGCCACATGCGCTGAAGCCAAGAGGCACCGACACTTTCGAGGCCCTCAACCGGCTTCACATCCGCATTTTCAACGACTTCCGAGAACAACTTGCCAAGAGCGCCAGTGGTGTGGAAGGCGATGGCGATCATCGCCGGAACCGGGCCTCCGCTGAGGATGAAGATCAGGATCAGTGCGATGACCACATCGGGAATGGCGCGGGTGATGTCGAGCAACCGGCGGATTGGCGTCACCAGACGCGGCCAGGGCGAGAGGCCCGGCGTCGCCAAAAGCGCCAGAAGACCGCCGAACAGCGCACCGACCAGCGTCGAGACGGCGGCGATGTTCAGCGTCTCGATCAGCGAGGGCAGATAATGCCAGATCAGCCCCGGAAGCCTGCCCGCCTTGGACCAAGCTTCGGCAACAAGCTCGGAGGGATAGGCGAAGACATTGGGCAGACCGCGCAGGAAGCCGCCCGCATTGCGCTCATTCGCGACCTGAAACCCGCCCACCAGCAGGGCCACGAAGACGATCAGCAAAAGTCCCGAATACATCCGGCGCCGGCGCACCAGATCAAGATATCGGCTTTGGAGGAGATCCAGATCGGACATCAGCGCCTGCTTGATATTGGATGGAAAAAGGGCGGGCAGAGAGTTCTGCCCGCCCGATGATGGGGTGATTATTGGCCAGCCAGCTCGGCCTTGCGCACGTCGATCACGGTCGCATAGGCGTCATGGGTGACCGGCTTGAAGCCTGCGGTCTCGCCCGAGGCGACGTTGTAGAGGCAGTCCTTGTCCTTCTCGCCCAGACCGGCGAGCAGCGCGGTGAATTTTTCCTTCACATCCGCCGGCAGCGCCTTGCGCACGACGAACGGGCCTTCCGGGATCGGTTTCGATTTCCAGATCTCGACGATCTGGTTCATGTCGATGATGCCCGAATCCGCGGCCTTGCGCAGCGCGCCCGAATTGTAGCCGTCCGCCCAGTCGCCCTGACCGTCGGCCCAGGTCACGCCCGCATCAACATCGCCGTTCTTGACCGCGATGATGGTCTGTTCATGGCCGCCGGTGAATTTGATGTCCGAGAAATATTCGCCCGGTTTCATCGAATAGCCCTCGGCCGGGATTTCGACCAGCGGGATCAGATAGCCCGAGGTCGAGTTCGGATCGCCGAAGCCGAAGCTCTTGCCCTTCATATCGGCGAGCGATTTGATGCCGCTGTCGGTTTTGGCAAAGCCGATCGAATAATAGGTGGTCGAGCCGTCAAGATTGGCTTTGACCAGCACCGGCTCGACGGCATCGGCATTGGTCAGATAGATCTTGGCATAGCCCGAGGCGCCAAGAAGCGCGGCATCCAGCGAGCCGCCGAGCAGGCCCTGAATGACGCCGTCATAATCGGCGGGGGTGAAGATCTTGACCGGAACGCCGAGGGCTTCCTCGGTGTATTTCTGCAGGCAGGTGTTCGCGGTCATGCGGTCCTGTGCATTCTCGCCGCCGAGAACGCCGATGTTGAATTCCTTGATCGGCTCTTGCGCAAGGGCAGGAAGAACCATCGCGGTCGAGGCGGTCAGGGCGAGGATGAGGGATTTCATAGGAAAACTCCGGGTTCGCGGGATCAGTTGGGGTCGTTTTTCGGGGATCGTCTTCGGGGGTCGTTCTCTGGGGTCGACGTCAGGGATCAGTCGGCCAGCAGCCTTGCGGCATAGGCATCGTCGCGCATCGCCGCTTCGGGGCGGTCGAGCGCGTCGATCTCGGTCGAGGTCGCGGCCTCGGAAAAGTCATGGCCCGCGCCATAGATCTCGCGCGCGGCGGCGGGCGTCAGCAGCTCGGGGACGCCATCAAAGACGATCCGCCCCTTGCGCATCCCGATCACCCGGTCGCAATAGCGCCGCGCGGTGTCGAGTGTATGAAGGTTCGCGATGACCGTGCGGCCGTCCTCTTCATGGATCTGGCGCAGAGTGCGCATGACGATCTGCGCGTTCATCGGATCGAGCGAGGCAATCGGCTCGTCGGCGAGGATGATCTTCGGATCCTGCATCAAGGCGCGAGCAATCGCCACGCGCTGCTGCTGGCCACCCGAGAGCGCCTCGGCGCGTTTCGCCGCCTGCTCGGCAATGCCCAGACGGTCAAGAATGGCAATGGCACGGCTGATATCCTCGCGCGGCCAGAGGTTGAAGATGGTCGCACCAAGGCCACGGCGGTTCAGCAACCCATGCAGCACGTTCGAGACCACATCGACGCGCGGCACAAGGTTGAACTGTTGAAAGATCATCGCGCATTGGCTTTGCCAGCGCCGCTTGTCCGCGCCTTTCAGCGGCAAAATATCCTGTCCTTCGAACAGGATACGCCCGTCGCTGGCATCGGTCAGGCGGTTGATCATCCGCAACAGCGTGGACTTGCCCGCACCAGAAGCGCCGATGATCCCGACCATCATTGGCCGGTCGATGTCGAATGTTGCGTGATCGACGGCCGTAGACTGGCCGAAGACCCGGGTCACATTCTGGAAAGAGAGCAGCATGGGCACCTCGACTTGTTGGGCGTCGAAGTAGGCCGCAGCTGTGACAGGTGCATGTCGCGGTTGTGAATGTTTTACGAACCGCTCAGTTCAAAACGCAACCGGAAGGTGGCGCCTTCGCGCGATCAGAGCTCAATCTGATCGCGGCGGTCTTCGGCGATCAGAGTCTGGATCTGACGCACGATCTGATTGGCATGGTTCGAGGCCAAACGGTCAGCCGCCTCGAGATCCTGCTGCTCGATTGCGCGGATCATATCGTCATGCTCGGTCACGAACTCCTCCGGCAAGCGGTCGGAGTATGACGAATAATAAAGCCGCAGAAGCCGGCGCCCCTCATCAAGAAGGCGCGAGAACAGGCTGGAATAATAGGGATTCCTCCCCGCGTCTGCGATAGACGCATGAAGCTCGCGGTTGGTCGCGATCATCGCCAGCGCATCCTGATCGCGGACGGCGCGAGTGAAATCGGCCTGATGGGCGCGGATGATGCGCAGATCGGCCTCGGTGCGATAACGCGCGGCAAGCCGCGTCGTCACGCGATACATCAGCGTGATCGCATCGAAAAACGCAGGCAGGCTGAGGAAGTCGATATTCGATACCACCGTCGAGCGGTTCGGCAGGGTCGTGACCAGACCGTCCCCGGCAAGACGGACCAGAGCCTCTCTGATCGGCGTGCGCGACATTTCAAACCGCTCGGCCAATTGGTTTTCATCGATCGGGCTGCCCGGCGGCAAGACGAGGCTGATGATCTCGTCGCGCAGCACGTCATAGACGAGCTTGACGCCAGAGCCACGCTTGCGGTCGGCCGGTTGGGGGGCCAAGTCCTTGGTCATCACGCATCCTTAAAGTCGACAGCAGATATGCCGGAATTTCGGTCCTCTTCCAAGGGGGTTTTGCCGAAAGACCGGGCGCGCCGCGCGCCATTCTGACCCGCCGATCAGAGGAAAGTCCGGGGTCGGATATTTTGTGTCGACAAATAAAATACAAGAGATATGTTGTTTTGCATAACTCAGGGAATCGCGTGCTGGCGCGACACTCTCTGCCCCCTCCCTTTGCGAACAGGAGTGACAAGATGAATTCCGAGATGTTCACCGGCACGATCCCCGCATTGATGACGCCCCTCAAACCTGATCGCACCCCGGATTTCGCTGCTCTGGCGCGCAAGGGCAAAGAGCTTGTGGCTGCCGGTATGTCGGGCGTCGTCTATTGCGGCTCGATGGGCGATTGGCCGCTTTTGAGCGATGCCGAGCGGATGACCGGCGTCGAGGCGCTGGTTGCGGCGGGGGTTCCCGTCATGGTCGGCACCGGCGCGATCAACACCCGTGCGGCAGTGGCTCTGGCCGCTCATGCCCAGAAAGCCGGGGCGCAATCGCTGATGGTCATCCCCCGGGTCTTGTCGCGCGGCACGTCGGCTGCGGCGCAAAAAGAGCATTTCAAGGCGATCCTCTCGGCCGCGCCGGATCTGCCCGCTGTCATCTATAACTCGCCCTATTATGGCTTCGCGACGCGCGCCGAGCTGTTTTTCGACCTGCGGCGCGAGCATAAGAATCTCGTCGGCTTCAAGGAGTTCGGCGGGCCGAAGGATCTGCGCTATGCGGCGGAATTCATCACCTCGGCTGATGACGAGGTGAAGCTGATGGTGGGGGTCGATACCGCGAACTATATCGGCATTGTCGAATGCGGCGCCATCGGCACGATCACCGGCATCGGCAACGTGCTGCCGCGCGAGGTTTTGCATCTCGTGCGCCTGTGCAAGGCCGCCGCCGCCGGAGACGCTCAGGCCCGCATCCGCGCGCTCGAGCTGGAAAAGGCGCTGTTTGTGCTTTCATCCTTCGATGAGGGTCCGGATCTGGTCCTCTTCTACAAGCATATGATGGTTCTGACCGGACATCCGGAATACGAGTTGCATTTCAACGAAAGCGACCGTCTCTCGCCATCCCAGAAGGGCTATGTCGAGGCGCAGCTCGCCCAGTTCCAGCACTGGTATGCGAACTGGTCGAAAGCCGACGGCGCTCTGGCCGCCTGAGCTTTTGGCAGCGAGGCCCTGCGATCCGCGGGGTCTTTTGTGCCGACGGGGCTTGATGCGGCGCGGGATTGGGGGGTATAGCCCGCCCCTTCCTGACCGCCTCAGCCCCGGAGCCCGCCATGACGAACACCCTCGCGATTGACTTTGGCACGTCGAATTCGGCGGCGGCGATCCTGGTGGACGGCGCCATTCGCCGCATCGAAATCGCGCGCGGCGAAGAGACCCTGCCCACCGCCGTTTTCTTCGCGGCGCGCGGCGGTCAGATGCAGATCGGGCAGGATGCTGTCGAGGCGCTGATTGCGGGCGATGAGGGCCGGTTCATGCGCGCGCTCAAAAGCATTCTCGGCACCTCGCTTTTTCACGAATCCCGGCTGATCGGCGGCAAGCGCCGCACACTCGCCGAGATCGTCACCGCCTTTCTCGCGACGCTCAAGACCCGCGCGGAAGCGGCCACCGGCCACAGCTTCACGCGGGCGCTGTCCGGGCGTCCGGTCCATTTCCACTCCTCCGACCCCGAGCGCGACGCCCGCGCCGAAGAGGATCTGCGCGCCTGCTATCTTGCCGCCGGGTTTGAAACCGTAGATTTCATGTTCGAACCCGAAGCGGCGGCGCTCGCCGCGCATTCTCTGGGAAAAGCCGGTGAAACCGGGCTGATCGTCGATATCGGCGGCGGCACCTCGGACTTTTCGATCTTCCGCACGGATGCGGGCCGCGTCACCATTTTGGCCAGCCACGGGCTGCGTCTGGGCGGCACCGATTTCGATCATGCCGTCTCGATGGCCCATGCCATGCCGCTCCTTGGTCATGGCGGAGAGCTGCGCCGGACCTTTGGCGAGGGGCTGCTGCCCGTCCCGAATGCCGTCTATGCCGAGCTGTCGACCTGGGCCAAGATCCCCTTCCTTTACAACCGCGACACCACCCGGCTGGTCGAGGATATGGTCAAACATGCGGTCGAGCCGGTCAAAATGGCGCGGCTTGCGACGGTGCTCGACCTTGAACTTGGCCATGAGCTCGCCTTCTCGGTCGAGAAAGGCAAGATCGCGGCGAACAGCAATGGGGCCGCGCAAAACATCGACATGAGCTTTATCGAGCGCGGATTGGCCGCACCGATCAGCACAGATTCGCTCGACGCGGCGCTGGCGGCCTATCGTCAGGACCTGCACCGCGCGATCATCGAGACGCTGGCCTTGGCCGAGGTCGCGCCCGGCGACATCGGGCGCATCATCCTCGTCGGCGGCTCGAGCCTGATGGCGCTGGTCGCCGAAGCCGCCCGCGCCGCCTGCCCCGAAGCCGAGGTGTCGCTCTCGGAAGCCTTCACCGCCGTCGTCGACGGGCTCGCCCTCGCCGCAGCCGCCTAAAGCGGCAATGCGGTCGTGTGCTTGAACTTCTGCATCGGGATCTCGGTCTTGATGTTGCGCACGCCCTTGGCCCGGCCCAGATATTCGACCTGAAAGCGGCGATAGCCGTCAATGTCGGGCGCGACGACCCGCAGCAGGAAATCGCTGTCACCGGCCAGAAGATAGCATTCGACGACCTGCGGGTGATCCTTGATCGCCGAGACGAATTGATAGACCGTATCCTCATCCTGCGAGGTCAGCCAGACGCGGGTGAAAAAGGTCATGCTCATCCCGATCTTGGCCGGGTCCAGCACCGCGACATAGCGGTCGATCGCCCCCGCCTCTTCGAGATTGCGCACGCGGCGCAGGCAGGGTGATGGCGAAAGCCCGACCTGAGCGGCAAGCTCGGTGTTCTGGATGCGCCCATCCTTTTGCAGCACGCGCAGAATAGAGCGGTCGAGTTGGTCGAGTTCGATTGGCATAGGATGTCACCAAATTTTAGAATTTCAGCGTTTCATGCCAAATTCTCATCCATTAGAACAATCTTCGCAATCTCATTGCGCATTGGTTGACATAAAAGGGAAGCTCGTGAAAGCAGAGCCCATGTCCTCAATCGACCCAACCCTTGACACAATCCCACCCTCGCCCGTGCTGCGCGGGATCAAAGACGCCCTGCCGATGATGCTGGGCTTCGTCCCCTTTGCCTTCGTTCTGGGCGCTCAAGCGGCCCAGAAAGGGTTGAGCCCGGTCGAAGTGCCGATGCTCACCGGCTTCAACTTCGCCGGAGGCTCGGAATTCGCAGCCGTGGCACTCTGGAGCTCGCCGCCGCATCTTTTGCTCATCGTCGCGGTGACCTTGCTGATCAACAGCCGCCACCTGCTCATGGGCGCGGCGATGGTGCCCTTCTTCAAGGGCCAGCCCTTGCGCAAGGTTCTGCCCGCGCTCTTCTTTCTTTGCGACGAGGTCTGGGCCTTGGCCTTGGCCGAGGGGCGACGCACCGGTCGGGTCGATCTGCGCTATTACGCGGGCGCGGCGGGCTCGCTTTATCTGACTTGGGTCAGTTGCACGGCGATTGGCGCATTGATCGGGCCGGTTCTGGGCGACATCACCCGTTTTGGCTTCGACATGGCCTTCCCGGCGGTCTTTCTGGTCATGCTGGCCGGGATGTGGAAGGGCGCGCGCGCGGCGTTTCCTTGGCTGGTCGCATTGATCGCTGCGGTGCTGGCCTGCATCTTCCTGCCCGGAGCCTGGTATGTCCCGGCGGGCACGCTGGCCGGATTGCTCACGGCCTATCTGATGGCGAGGCCAGAATGATCCATCTTTCCACCTTTCTCACCGTGCTCGCCATGCTGGCTGTGACCTATGCCACGCGCATCGGCGGCTATCTGTTCCTGCGCGACCGCACCATCAGCCCGCGCCTGCAGGCGGTGATGGAAACCGCGCCAGGCTGCATTCTGATCAGCGTGATCGCGCCGCATTTTGCGACGAGCAATCCCGCCGATCTCGCGGCGCTGGCGGTGACGTTGCTGTGCGCGACGCGGCTCTCGATGCTGCCGACGGTAATTATCGCCATCGTCGCGGCGGGGCTTTTTCGTCACCTGATGTGACCTCGGGCTGGCGCGCTGACCATGCGCCGCCCATGTCTATTGCACGACCCGCCGCAAGCGCGCGCATGAATTCTCATTGCCTGCGCGGTCAAGCTGGGCGACGCTTTAGCAAAGAACCGGAGAGCCGCAGGACGCCGAGGGGGGAGCCATGCAGATCAAGGACCGGGTTTTTCTGATCACTGGCGCGGGCTCGGGTCTCGGGTTTGCCGTCGCGCGCATGGCGGTCGAGGCGGGCGGGCGCGTGCTGCTGGTCGATCTCAACCGCGCGGCGGGCGAGGCGGCGGCGCGCAGCCTCGGGCCTCTCGCCCGTTTCCAAAGCGCCGACGTCACCTCGGAGGCCGAGGGTGAAGCCGCCGTCACCGCCGCTCTCGAAGCCTTTGGCCAGATTGACGTTTTGGTCAATTGTGCGGGGGTGGCGCCGGGCGAAAAGATCGTCGGGCGCGACGGTCCGCATCGGCTCGACAGCTTTGCCCGCGCGATTTCGGTCAATCTGATCGGCACCTTCAATATGCTGCGTCTCGCCGCCACCGCGATGACCGCCAACCCGGTTGGCCCCAGCGGCGAGCGCGGCGTCATCGTCAACACCGCCTCGATTGCGGCCTTTGATGGCCAGATCGGACAGGCGGCCTATGCGGCCTCGAAGGGCGGGGTGGCGGCGCTGACGCTGCCTGCGGCGCGCGAGCTCGCGCGTCATGGCATCCGCGTCGTGACCATTGCCCCGGGGATTTTCGAGACCCCGATGATGGCGGGCCTGCCCGCCGAGGTGCAGGCCGCGCTCGGGGCCTCCGTGCCCTTTCCTTCACGTCTCGGCGATCCGGCGGAATATGCGGCTTTGGTGCGCCATATTCTGGAAAACCAGATGCTCAACGGCGAGGTCATCCGTCTGGACGGTGCCCTGCGCATGGCGGCGAAATAGGAGGTTCCCATGTCAGCTTCTGATCCTATCGTCCTTGTCGGCGCGGCACGCACGCCGATGGGTGGCTTTCAGGGCGATTTCGCGCGTCTGAGCGCGCCCGAACTTGGCGCCGTCGCGATCCGGGGCGCGCTTTCCGGCGCCGGTCTTGCGCCCGATGCCGTCGAAGAGATCATCATGGGCTGCGTCCTGCCCGCGGGACAGGGACAGGCTCCGGCGCGGCAGGCCGGGCTGAAGGCCGGGCTGCCACTTGGCGCGGGGGCGACCACGGTGAACAAGATGTGCGGCTCGGGCATGAAGGCGGTGATGCTCGCGCATGATCTGCTGCGCGCCGGATCGGCAGAGGTCATCGTCGCGGGCGGGATGGAAAGCATGACCAACGCGCCCTATCTGCTGCCCAAGGCGCGCGGCGGATTTCGCATGGGCCATGGTCAGGTCATGGACAGCATGTTTCTCGACGGACTCGAGGATGCCTATGACAAGGGCCGCCTGATGGGCAGCTTCGCCGAAGACTGCGCCGAGGCGTTTCAATTCACCCGCGAGGCTCAGGACGACTACGCGATCACCTCGCTCACGCGGGCGCAAAGGGCGATTGCCGAGGGGCTGTTCACGGCGGAAATCGCGCCGGTAACCGTCGGGACGGGCAAGACCGAGACCCTCGTCTCGATTGATGAACAACCCGGCAAGGCGCGGCCCGACAAGATCCCGACCCTGAAACCGGCGTTCCGCGACGGCGGCACGGTGACGGCGGCCAACTCCTCGTCGATTTCCGACGGGGCGGCGGCGCTGGTTCTGATGCGCGCCTCCGAGGCAGAGCGGCGCGGTCTGACGCCCCGTGCGCGCATTCTCGGCCATGCAACCTATGCCGACAAGCCCGCGCTTTTTGCAACGGCACCGATTGGAGCTATCCAAAAACTCTACGATAAAACAACACTTAACCGCGATAACTTCGATCTTTTCGAGATCAATGAAGCCTTTGCCGTCGTCGCCATGGCCGCGATGCAAGAGCTTGGCCTGCCCCATGACAAGGTCAATATCCACGGCGGCGCCTGTGCGCTTGGTCATCCGATTGGCGCCTCGGGCGCGCGGGTTCTGGTGACGCTGCTTCATGCGCTCGAAAGTCAGGGGCAACAGCGCGGCATCGCTTCGCTCTGCATCGGCGGCGGCGAGGCGACCGCGATTGCCATCGAAAGGATGTCCTGATGTTGCTCACAGAAACGCAGGAACAAATCCGCGACGCCGCCCGCGCCTTCGCGCAAGAGCGTCTCGCCCCCGGCGCGGCCGCCCGCGATGCCGATCACGCCTTCCCGCGCGCCGAACTGGCCGAGATGGGCGCGCTTGGTTTCCTGGGGATGCTGGTCCCAGAAGACTGGGGCGGTTCGGATCTGGGCATGGTGGCCTATGCAGTCGCACTTGAAGAGATCGCGGCCGGAGACGGGGCCTGCTCGACCATCGTTTCTGTCCATTCTTCCGTAGGTTGCATGCCGATCCTCAAATATGGAACCGAGGCGCAGAAGGCCGAATATCTGCCGCGAATGGCCTCGGGCGACTGGATCGGGGGCTTTGCCCTGACCGAGCCTTCGACCGGCTCGGATGCGGGCGCGATCAAGACACGAGCGGTGCGGGACGGCGATGAGTATGTCATCAACGGCGCGAAGCAATTCATCACCTCGGGCAAGAATGGCAAGGTCATCATCCTCTTTGCAGTGACCGATCCCAGTGCGGGCAAGAAGGGAATCTCGGCCTTCATCGTGCCGACGGACACGCCCGGTTATGAGGTCATGTCAGTCGAGCACAAGCTCGGCCAGCACAGTTCGGACACCTGCGCGCTGGCCTTTACCGAGATGCGGATTCCGGCGGCCAACCTGCTCGGGGCCGAGGGCGAGGGGCTGAAGATCGCGCTTTCGAACCTCGAGGGCGGGCGCATCGGCATTGCGGCTCAGGCGGTCGGCATGGCGCGCGCGGCCTTCGAAGCGGCGCGGGATTATGCGCGCGACCGCATTACCTTCGGCCGCCCGATCATCGAGCATCAGGCCGTGGCCTTCAAACTGGCCGATATGGCAACCCAAATCGCGACGGCGCGGCAGATGGTGCTTCACGCCGCAGCCCTGCGCGAAGCCGGTCTGCCCTGCCTGACCGAGGCCTCGATGGCCAAACTCGTCGCCTCGGAAATGGCTGAGCGCGTCTGTTCGGATGCGATCCAGATCCATGGCGGCTACGGCTATTTGCGCGATTACCCGGTCGAGCGGATTTACCGCGATGTCCGGGTCTGCCAGATCTATGAGGGCACAAGCGAGATCCAGCGTCTGGTCATCGCCCGCAGCCTCTAGCGGCAGGGCCGCTTAGTCCACCGCAGCAAGCCCGCGCGCGTGAAGATCGTGCAGCTGCGCCATCTCGGCGGCGCTCAGCGAGATCCCTTCGGCCATCGCGATCTTGCGCGCGGCAAAGCGGCGCTGCGAGGGCAACCGCGCGCCCTGCCCGGCAATCGCATCAAGAAACGCCTCGCCCTTGGCGATCGGATTGCCGCGCCCGCCCGACATGCGCGCGGGATCGAAGGCCAGAACCAGTTCGCCGTGGCGCGGCGCGATCGCGGTGGTGCCAAGAAAGTCGAGCGCCTCGTCGCTGGTGAAATCGCCGATCATCGCGCCCGCCAGAAGCTCGATCATGGTCGAGATCGCCGAGCCCTTATGGCCACCAAACGGCAACATCGCCCCGGAAAGCGCCGCTTCGGGATCGGTGGTCGGATTGCCATCGGCGTCAATGGCCCAACCTTCGGGCAGCTGCTTCCCAGCGCGGCGATAAAGCTCGACCTCGCCGCGTGCGACGACGGAGGTCGCGAAATCAAAGACATAGGGCGTGTCGCCGGCACGCGGCCAGCCGAAGGCAAAGGGGTTGGTGCCCAAAAGTGGCTTATCGCCCCCGGAAGGCGCCACCGTCGCATAGCTCGGACACATCGCCATCGCGGCCAGACCCTGATCGGCCAAAGCCTCGACCTCGGGCCAGAGCGCGGCGAAATGGGTGCAATCATTGATGACCAGCGCCGCCACGCCGAATTTGCGGGTCTTTTCCGCCAGCACCGGCGCGCCAAGCTCGAAGGCGAGATTGGCGAAACCGCTTTTCGCATCGACCCGCACCACGGCGCTGTCATCTTGCAGCAAGACCGGCTCGGCATCCGGCACGACCTTGCCAAGCTTCAGCGTGCGCAGGCAGCCCTCGATGCGATAGACGCCGTGGGATTTGCAATTGTCGCGTTCGGCTGCAATGATGGTGCGGGCAATCGCGGCACCTTGCGGGTGGCTGAAGCCCCCCCGGGTCAGGATCTCGGTTGCAAGCTCCGTCAGATCGCTGATGGAAATCGCCGTGGCGTCAGTCATGCTCTGTCCCTCCCATGCCGGTTCGCGCCCCTGCGGGCTTTTACTTTGTATACAACGTGCATGCAAAATGAGCAACTCCGCGCGGGCCTTCGGTAGTCCGCACCGATCCGCGCGCTGGTCAGTCGCTTGACTTTACCCGGCTTCCGCCCATTCTGGCGCTGCAGATCTGCGAGAACATGCCATGACCGAGCCGACCCATTTCGCCATTCATTTCGACCGCCCCGAAGATGAGCCCGACAGCGGTCGGGTCAATGTCGGCTGGTTTTTGATGAACGACAAGCGCGCAGTGCTGTTTGATCCGCCCGAGCGCGTCGCCATCCGCGACACCAGCAAGAAACATGCGAAATCGGCCTCGCGCTGCCCGGCGGTGATCCAGCTGGAAAGCCGCTATTTCATGGTGCGCTGCCCCTATGATCTCAATATCGGCTTCACCCGCGACAGCGAAGGCCGCGCCGCACTTGTGAACCGAGAGGGCGTGGCCTCGCCAGTGCGCGCGAACAAGCTTTCGCAGATCCTGACCATGGTGAATGAGGCAGAGTGGCGTTATCCCGACCGACCGACGATCCAGGTCACGCTGCCCTATTGCTTCATTGCCGACGAAACCGTCTATGTCAGCCAGATCGCGCCCTTCCTGCATTACCGCCCCGATCCCCTGCCCGGCACGATCTTTGGCGGCCGTTTCCCGATCAATGTCTGGCCGCGCCCGCTGATGTGGGCCTTCGAATGGCATGATCCGCGCAAGGATATCGTCCTGCGCCGGGGCGAACCATTGTTCTACGTCCAGTTTGAGGCGAATGATCCGAGCCGCCCGATCAATCTTTTCGAGGCCGACCGCACGCCCGAGCTCGAAACCTATATGGAGGGCTTGCATGATGTGGTCTCGATGGTGAACCAGACCTTCTCGCTCTTCAAAAGCGCCGAGGCGCGGCGGCCGAAATCCTTGCTCTCGGCCAAAAAGCGGGATTGAACGCGGCGTGGCGCGCTGCATTCGGGGTTGAAGCCCGCCCAGATGCGCGCCATTGCTATCGGTATCTGACCCGCGCCACCGCAGTCCCGGTGGCGGCTGACCACGGATCGCCGAGTGAACCGGACCACGCCTCTTATTCTTGCGGTCGCCTTGTTCATGGAAAACATGGATTCGACGATCATCGCGACCTCGCTGCCCGCGATTGCCACCGATATCGGCACCACGCCGATCGCGCTGAAGCTGGCGCTGACTTCTTATCTGGTCGCGCTGGCGATTTTCATTCCGATCAGCGGCTGGATGGCGGATCGCTTTGGCGCGAAACGGATTTTCCGAGCCGCAATCGCGGTCTTCATGCTGGGCTCGATCCTCTGTGCCTGCGCGAATTCGCTTGGCTTTTTCGTGATCGCGCGTTTCCTGCAAGGCATGGGCGGCGCGATGATGACGCCGGTCGGGCGGCTGGTGCTGGTGCGTTCGACCCCGAAAAGCGATCTCGTCTCGGCCATGTCCTGGCTGACGGTGCCCGCGCTGGTTGGCCCACTGGTCGGCCCGCCGGTCGGCGGCTTCATCACCACCTATCTCACCTGGCACTGGATCTTTCTGATCAATGTGCCGATCGGCATTGCCGGGATCTGGCTCGCCACCCGCTTTCTGCCCGAGACGCCCCCCACCGAGACCCCGCCGCTGGACCGACCGGGCTTCATCCTGAGCGGCATCGCCGCCTCGGGTGTGGTTTTCGGCCTTTCGGTCGCGAGCCTGCCAGCGGTGCCAGTCAGCGTCGGCGTGATTACGATGATCATCGGGCTGGTGTCGGGCGTGCTTTATCTGCGCCATGCCCGCACCGCCGCCCATCCGCTCCTGCGCCTGTCGCTCTTTGAAAACCGCGTCTTTCGCGCCGCTGTCTTCGGTGGCAGCCTCTTTCGCATTGGCATCGGCGCGGTGCCCTTCCTGTTGCCGCTGATGCTGCAAATCGGCTTTGGCCTGACGCCCTTCCAGTCGGGCTCGATCACCGCGATTTCGGCGCTCGGGGCAATGGGGATGAAATTCATCACCAATTGGATCTTTAAGACGGCTGGGTTCAAGACCGTGCTGACGCTCGGCTCGCTGATCGCGGCGGCGACGGTTGCGGTCTATGGCCTTCTGACCCCGGCAACACCTTTCGCGGTGATGTTGCTCATTCTCTTCATCGGTGGCGTCATCCGCTCGATGTTTTTCACCGGCGTCAATGCCTTGGCCTATGCCGATGTGCCCGCCGCCGACACCAGCGCTGCAACGCCGATCACCGCTGTTTTCCAGCAAATCAGCATCGCGCTTGGCGTCGCGGTCGCGGGTGGCGTGCTGGAGATCTGCACCCAGATCCGTGGCAGCGGCCTGACCATCGCCGATTTCCACACGGCGTTCTATGTCGTGGCCGCGATTTCGGCCTCGGCGGCGATCTTCTTCGTCGGCCTGCCCGCGAATGCCGGGAGCGCAGTCACCGGACGCGGCAAGGAAAGCAGCAAGGCCCGGTAAGCGACCACACCGGGCGGGACCTTTCGCTGCTGTTACGCCGCCCGCCGCCGCAGAGCGAGGCTTCGAAGTGCGGTGCCAAAACCATCTCGTCGCGATCAAAGCTGCGCGCAAACATCTCACCCCAAGAGGGTATTTGATGCTTTAACTCAACCTTTGAGGGAGTTACACTTTAGGAGATTGATTGAGATACGATTTTTGAGGCAGGCCCGCGTAATGACCAATCCAAAACGTTTCATCGCTCTGGAAAAAGAGATCATCGAATCCGGCCTCTTTGATGCCCGTTGGTATATGGAGCAATATCCTGATGTGGCGCGGACCGGCCTCAGCGCATTGACGCATTTCGTCCGCTTTGGCATGTTGCTCAATCGCGATCCCGGCGCGACCTTCAGCGTGCGCGACTATATTTTCCAAAATCCCACAAGCGCGAATGCCGACGTTCCGCCCTTCCTGCATTATTTGCGCGAAGGGCGGCAATCATCCGATGTCGACGAACCCGGGCGCCGCTTTCTCCCGAAGGGCGCCGCTGCGGGGCGCGTCGCGCTGGTGGTGACGACGGTGCATTTTGCCGATTTTCACTTGCGCCTGCGCGGCTGGGTTTTGGACGAAGACCGCCCCGGCCTGCCGCTGCGGCTGAATTGCACGGTCGGCAGCCAGCCCCCGGTCGAGCTGCTTGCCCGGCAGCTTTCCAGTCAAGACGTCTCGGATGCGACCCCGGCGGGGGCGATGTCTTTTGAGCTCGGCCTCGAAATTTTTGAGAAGGACGCCGCCTCAGATGTGATATTGCAGGTCGTGGGTACCGACGCGCATCTGACCCTCGCGATTGCGCCGGCGCCCCGCGACCCGGCAGCCGATACAAGTGGAGCGATCGTCACGAAGCGTGCCATCACCGCAGAGGACAAGGTCATCGGCAATGTCGAAACGGTTTCGCCCAGCAGCGTCACCGGCTGGGCGCTTTGCACGGGTCCGTCCGAGCCTGACGCGCCCGATCTTATCCTGACGGTGAACGGGCAGGTCTATTCCCAGACCCGATGCACCAAGCTGCGGCCCGATGTCCAGAAAGTGCATGGCGGTGACGGCTATGTCGGTTATGCGTTTGAAATCGCGCCGAATCTTTTGACCTCGGCCCCGCTTTCCGTCGGTGTCGAAGCAGCGAGCGGCGAGTCCGCCATTCGGCAAAGCGGCAAGACCATCTCTCTTCCCGGCATGCATCTGCCTGCGCTCAACGCGGCCCCCTTGCGCCAAATCGAGGTCGAGGCAAACCTGCCCCGCGCCGAGAAGATCTCGGTGATCATTCTCAACCGCAACGGCGCTGGCATCTTGCGCGATATGCTGGACTCGGCCGAGCGGGTCGGCGAGCTTTCGGCCTATGAATGGATCGTGCTCGACCATCAATCGACGGACGATTCCGAGGCGGTCTGCAACGCGGCGCGCGAACGCGGTTGCGATCTGCGCTTCATCGATCGCAAGGGCAATTTCAGCTTCAGCGAATCCAACAATTACGGCGCGGCTCTGGCGACGGGCGATCTCCTGCTCTTTGCCAATAATGATCTGATCTTCCGCGAGCCTTTGGCGGAACGCATTCGTGAGACCATGCGGGATGACCGGATCGGTCTTCTCGGGGCAAAACTGCTCGATCACGTCGACGCGGCCGCTTGGCAGGACCGCCTGCCGATCCAGCATCTCGGCGTCTTCATGAAGCCCTCGATCGAGAATGGCTGGCTACGGCCCTATGAATCGCGCGCGACCCCGGAAATGCCTCTGGTGCCGGGCGCCTTGATTGAGCAACCGGCGGTGACCGGGGCGATCTTTGCGATGCGCCGTGCCGATTTCGAGGCCGTCGGCGGCTTCGACGAGGGCTATTCCTACGGCCTTGAGGATGTGGATCTCTGTTTCAAGGTCACGGAAAGGCTCGGCAAGAAGATCATTTGCGACAATGGGTTAGAGATCATCCACCATCGCGGTTTCAGCCGAAATAAGGACACCAGTGCCGAGGCGCGGCGCCAGCGCAACAATGCGTTGTTCAACCAGAGCTGGGCAAGCTGGCTGCGACGCAACATCCGCAATGATGTCCTGACCCGGCCCGGCTTCTGGACCGGCGCGCGCCCGGTGGTCGGTTTTGTGGTGACCGATACGGAAACGGCGGGCGATTATTACACCGCACTCGAGCTGGGCCGCGCCTTGCAAGAGATCGAGCCGGTTCATCTGCGCTATCTCTCTGAAAATGAATGGCAAGATCTTGCGGGCATCGACATTCTGATCGTCATGGTGACCCGGTTTGACATCACCAAGGTCAAGGCGATCAACCCCTATGCGCTGACGATCAACTGGACGCGGCAATGGTTCGACCGTTGGGCGAAAGATCCCAGCATCCATGCCTATGATCACGTCTGGGCATCCTCGCAGCGCGCGGCTGATTATCTGGCCGAGCGGATTGGCCGAGATGTCGACACGGTCCCGATCGCCTCGAATTATGCGGTCTTTTCAGCGGGCGCCCGGCGCGCGCAATATGAAAGCGACTGGTGCTTCACCGGCAGCTATTTCAACCTTGCCCGTGAAATCCAGTTCCAGCTCGACCCCGCAGCGATCCACGGCAAAGGGATCGTCTTCGGCCACAATTGGGAGGGCACCCCGTTCGAGCCGATCAGTGTCGGGCCGGTGCCTTATTCCGAGCTGCCCGACGTCTATGCCTCGACAAAAATCGTGATCGACGACGCCAATATTGCGACCAAGCCCTGGGGGAGCTGCAACAGCCGGGTGTTCGATGCGCTGGCCGCAGGTTGCCTGCTGATCACCAATGGCGATCTTGGGGCGCAAGAGCTTTTCGGCGATCTCGTCCCGACCTTCCACGACCGCGAGTCGCTGACCCAGACGCTGAATTACTGGCTCGCGCATGAGGACGAACGTCTGGCGCGCGTTGCCACCTTGCAAAAGCGGATTGCGGCCCACCATTCCTACGCCGCTCGGGCGCGTCAGGTGACGCAGATGCTGCGCGCGCGGCCTGCGCCGATGCGGATCGCGATCAAATGCGCCGCGCCGCGCAGCCAGAACGCCCAATGGGGCGATTTCCACTTTGCCGAAAGCCTTGCTGCCGCGTTGCGCCGCACGGGGGCCATTGTCCGCGTCGATTGCCGGGAAAACTGGTATGGCGGGATTGCCGATACGGATGACGCCGTGATCGTGCTTCGCGGCTTGCTTGCCTATAAATTGCAGCCGCATCAGAAAAATATCATGTGGCTGATCAGCCATCCCGATGAACTGCCGCTTTCCGAATTGCAGCAATACGACCAGATTTTCGTCGCATCGGCTCCCCATGCCCAAACCTTGGCCGAGCAATGCGCGGTGCCGATCGACTTTCTGCCGCAATGCACCGACACCGAGCGCTTCCGCTTCGACGAAGAGCTCGTCAACCAGCGCCCCGAACGGGTCCTCTTCGTCGGAAACTCGCGCGGGCATTTCCGGGAATCGATCCGCTGGTCGGTCGAACATGGGCTCGATATCGACATCTATGGCGGCGGCTGGGAGCCCTTCATCACCGACGACCGCCTCAAGGGCAATGTCGTGCCGAACCGCGTGTTGGGCGAGCTTTATGCCTCAAGCCGGATCGTGCTGTGCGACCATTGGGCGGATATGCGCGACAAGGGTTATGTCTCGAACCGGGTCTTCGACGTGCTCGCTGTTGGCGGCCGGTTGGTGGTGGATGATGTCGCCGGAATGGCCGATCTGGTCCCGGCGGGCTATGATGTCTTCCGCAACGCCGAAGAGCTCGCCGCGCTCATCAACCGCCCCGACGAGGTCGATGTGGACGAGCGCGCGCGACTGGCGGAATGGGTGAAGGAACATCATTCGTTCGACGCGCGCGCGCGCAAGCTCTTTGCCTGCTGCGAGGCTTTGTGTGGAGGGGCGCGTCAGCTCGCTGGCTGAACGCGCCATCAAGGTCGCGCCCGGAACGAAAGTCGTTGCCCCAGTCTTGGGGCAACGCGTGCTTATCCCCGGCGACGTAGACCGCGCAAAGCCGTGACGACGCGGCGCAACGGAGCGGTGACGCGCCAGCTTGTTGACAACAAAAGCGCATTGCGATGCGCCTCAACATCGGCGGCGTGCAGATCAGAGGCGGCCAGCCGTTTTGTCAGAGCTTCGCGCTGCCGTTCGCTCTTCACCAAAAGCAAGGTCAGCCGAGAGATCTCTTCAAACCGTTCGGCCAAAGCGATGCCTTGCCCATCAAGCCGGCTGCGTTGCTGGCTGATCTCGCGCTGCGCATCCTCAAGCGCCGCCTTTGCCTGAGCGACATCAGCCCGGACCTTGCTGAGATCATCCTGAGCCAGCGCCAGCTCGCCCTCCCGCGCGGCAATTGTGCCCTGCGCTGCGGTCAGATCATGCTGGCCTTGGATGACAGCGGCGCGGGTGGTCGCAAGCTCGGCCTGATCGGTGGCCGCGGCAGTTTCAAGCGCGCGGATCGCCTCGAGCTGCTGGGCGATCTTGCTTTGCTGCGTCAAAGCCGCCGCCTGAGCCTGCTCTATCTCACTGGCGAGCTTCTTGTTCGCCGCGCCAAGTTCGCGCCCCTCTTGCACGAGACCCGCAAACATCGGACCAGTTTGGTTAAATTCCGCGCGAATGCGGTCAAGCTCGGCATGGTCCGCCGCGATCTCACCACTTGCGGCCCAGCTCTCCAGAATCTCGAAACTGCGGCGCACCCAGATTGAAACCTCGGGATTGGTCGTGACCTCCCCGACCGGCTCAGAGAAATGGCGAAGCTCGGCGGCGATGAAATCGCCAAACACCTCGACCCCTTGGGCAGAGCCCCGGAGCCCGGTCACGCCAAGAGCGTCTTGCGTCGCGTCGATGACCTGCACCGGGTCGTTCAAGATATCGTTGTAGCTGACGAAATGGCGCGACTGCCCGCGCGTGCTCGCTTCGGCCTCCAGAACATGGCGCAGCCACAGCAGCAGCCCATAATCGGCGCTCATACCATTGCGCCGCTGCAACGACGCGGCGACCTCCAGCGGGTTGCGGTGGATATGGACGATATGCGCCTGACATTTCGCAGATTTGAGCACGCCCAGCCAGAAGGGCACGAGCCGACAGATGCGCGGGTCCTTGAAGACGAAGAGCGGCGCGGCGCCAAATTCTTCGGTCAGGGTCTCAAGCGCGCGGTCATGGAAATCGGCCTGCTCTGGCCCGTCGGTCCAGTCCGGATCGAATGCGGTCCAGTCATGCCAAGCCGAGCCTGCCGATTGCAGGATATCGTCATTGCAGGCGCGGATCCGGGTGCTTTCGAAAAAACCTTTGGGATTCTCGACCAAAGGCGGCATCACATTGGCCGGCTGTGCGCAACCCGCGAGATGCAGCAAGCCGCTCAACGCCGAGGTGCCAGAGCGGTGCATACCCAAGACCAGCACGCAGTCGCGCGGCGCTTGTTCCGGGATCGCCCCGGGTGCTGTCTCATCTGACTGCAAGATCTCCGCCTGCGTGCCTTCAGGTCTCGGTACTTCTTGCAACAGGTTCTGCAACATCGATAATCCTTCCCGGTCTTTCGCGAAACAACATGTCAGGGGTTATTCACTTATGGAGAATGGTCTTTGCATTTTCAACAACCATAACGTGCATTTCGTCAATCACGCAGCCCCGCCTCAGAGACAAAGGCCAGATCGCGCCGCCGGTCGTCCGTATCTGCGCCGCGTGGGACAAACGCCCTGACCTCGAGATCCTTCAACGGGTGGCCATATCGCTCTGGTCGATGCCATCGCTACGGACAGGTTCGCTTTGGCTGATCGGGCCCGCCCCCGCCAAAACGGCATGGTGATTGCGCGCGCTATGCCCGGGGTGCCCAAATCCACAGCAATTGGACGCAAAGCTTGACCGGCTGATTGCCTGTTCGACGGCTCTTGCGCCATTCCGATCCTGCGGGCCTGCGCCCGAGACCGTGGCCGGCATTTCGCCCAAAGCATCCCTTGGGGTAGTCCACTCGGTCTCGCAGCCACACCCCCGCAACCTTCCCGTATTTAACTTATGAATATCAGCGCTTTGCTCAATCCCCGTCCATCAAAGAGGCTCGCCGTCCCGAGCGCATCTCTGGCAAAAGCCCTCTCCACATCCCGGGCCATCTGAGCGGCCCTCAGCAAGCCGCGCGGCGCTCCAATTGAAGGGGGGCTTGATTTCATCGGCTCGATGTCTCAACTATTCAATATGAATTGAGGAGTTGATTCGATGGACGAGCCGCAGGCCCTTGCCGCTTTCACCGCCATGTCGCAGGAAACCCGGCTGCGCATCGTGCGCCTGCTGGTGCAGGCCGGGCCCGAGGGCATGGCGGCCGGAGCGATTGGCGACGCACTTGACGGCGCCGCGACCTCGCGGCTCTCATTCCATCTGTCCCATCTGGAACATGCCGGGCTGGTCCGCTCGCGCCGTCAGGGCCGCTTCATCATCTACAGCGCGGTCTATCCCGCCTTGGCCGGGCTGATCGGCTTTTTGATGAAGGATTGCTGTCAGGGCCACCCCGAGATCTGCGCCCCCGCCGTGGCGGCGATGGATTGCGGCTGCATCCCCGAAACCAAGGAAACGGTCTGAGCATGGATGTCGTCATCTACCACAATCCCGATTGCGGAACCTCGCGCAACACATTGGCGCTCATCCGGAATTCCGGCATCGAGCCGCATGTGATCGACTACCGGACATGTCCGCCGTCGCGCGCCATGCTAGAGGCACTTCTTGCCCGGATGGAGATCACACCGCGCGATCTTCTGCGCGAAAAGGGCACGCCCTTTGCCGAACTTGGGCTCGCTGATCCGTCGCTGTCGCCCGCCGCGCTGATCGAGGCGATGCTGGCCCATCCGATCCTGATCAACCGGCCGATCGTGGTCAGCGCGCGCGGCGTGCGGCTTTGCCGTCCGTCCGAGCGGGTTATGGACCTGCTGCCGCCGCAGCAAGCTGCCTTCAGCAAGGAAGACGGTACGCAGATCGTGGATGCCCATGGTCAATTCATCGCCCAAGCCGCCCCCTCGGCCTAAGCGTGGCGTAAGGAAAATGACCGTGACACGCCCTGCCCGCACGCTTTCGTTTCTCGACCGCTATCTGACGCTGTGGATCTTCGCCGCAATGGCGCTTGGGCTGCTGCTCGGCGGGCTTTTCCCAAGCCTGCCCGCGCGGATCGAGGCCCTTTCCGTCGGCTCGACCAATCTTCCGATCGCGATTGGCCTCGTCTTGATGATGTATCCGCCGCTCGCGAAGGTGCGCTATGAAGAGCTGCCCCGGGTCTTTGCCGACAAGCGGGTTCTGGCGCTGTCGCTGGTCCAGAACTGGCTGATCGGGCCGGTGCTGATGTTTGCCCTCGCGGTGATTTTCCTGCGCGATCAGCCCGAATATATGACCGGCCTGATCCTGATCGGCCTTGCGCGCTGCATCGCCATGGTGCTGGTCTGGAATGATCTAGCGCGCGGCGACAACCAATATGTCGCGGGGCTGGTCGCCTTCAATGCGATCTTCCAGATCCTGTTCTTCTCGACCTATGTCTGGCTTTTTCTGACCGTCTTGCCGCCACTGTTCGGGCTTGAGGATCACGTCATCGACCTCGGCTTCGGGCTGGTGACGCAGGCGGTCCTCATCTATCTGGGGCTGCCGTTCCTCGCGGGCTATCTGACGCGTCGTATCCTGATCCGGCGTCGGGGCGCGCTCTGGTATCAGCAGGCGTTTTTGCCCAAGATCAGCCCGATCACGCTCGCCGCGCTGCTCTTTACCATCGTCGCGATGTTCAGCCTCAAGGGCGGCGAGGTCCTGCGTCTGCCCTTCGATGTGGTCCGCATCGCGGTGCCCTTGGTGCTTTACTTCGCGATCCAGTTTCTCGTGAGCTTCGCGCTCGGACGGCTGGTCGCCAAAGATTATCCGCGCAGCACCGCCATTGCTTTCACCGCCGCCGGCAACAATTTCGAGCTGGCGATTGCCGTCGCCATCGCGGCCTTTGGGCTCGCCTCGCCGGTGGCCTTTGCCGCCGTCATCGGCCCTCTGGTCGAGGTGCCGGTGCTGATCCTGCTTGTCACGCTTGCCTTACGTCTGGGCACCCGCTGGTTTCCCGAAGACGCCGCCTTGAAGGAGGCCCGCCCATGATCCCCGATCTTCCGAACCTCTCGCCGCTGGCTGATCGCCTGCCCGATCTCGCCGCGCGCGAGCAGTCCCGCGCCACTCATCCGCCGCGCATCCTGCTGCTTTATGGCTCGCTCCGCGACCAGTCCTACAGCCGCTTCGTCACTTTGGAGGCCGAACGTCTGCTGCGCCATTTCGGCTGCGAGACCCGGATTTTCCACGCCAACGGTCTGCCTTTGCCCGATGATGCCGAGGCCTCGCATCCGAAGGTGCAGGAATTGCGCGAGCTCTGCCTCTGGTCCGAGGGTCAGGTCTGGACCAGCCCCGAGCGGCATGGCGCGATGACCGGCGTGATGAAATCCCAGATCGACTGGATCCCACTGGCGCTTGGCGCCATCCGTCCGACGCAGGGACGCACGCTCGCCGTCATGCAGGTCTCGGGCGGGTCGCAAAGCTTCAATGCCGTGAACCAGATGCGCGTGCTGGGCCGCTGGATGCGGATGCTGACGATCCCGAACCAATCCTCGGTCGCCAAGGCCTGGCAAGAATTCGACGAAACCGGCCGTATGCGCGCCTCGCCCTATTACGACCGCATCGTCGATGTCATGGAAGAGCTGGTGAAGTTCACGCTGCTGACGCGCGATCTCTCGGGCGTACTGACCGACCGCTATAGCGAGCGCAAGGAGAGCGCGGAAAAGCTCGAAGCGCGCGTGAGCCTGTCCGCGGCCGTCTGATGGGGGCAGAGGGACAGGCGGCGCAGGCCGGACATCAAGGGCGCGTCATATCGGCGCTCGGGCTGGTCCAGATCCTGAATTGGGGCAGCAGCTATTATCTGATGGCGGTTCTGGCCCAGCCGATCATCGCCGAAACCGGCTGGCCTCTGCCTGTCGTCGTCGGCGCGCTCTCGGTGGCATTGGTCGCTGCCGCTCTGGTCTCGCCGCTGACAGGTCGCCTGATTGCGCGCCACGGCGGGCGGCCGGTTCTGGCGGCGGCCAGCGTCCTGCTGGCGGCGGGCCTTGCGGTTTCGGCCATGGCCTCCACGCTTTGGGCATTCTATCTGGGCTGGGCCATCATCGGCCTTGGCATGGGCGCGGGACTTTACGACCCGGTTTTCGCGACGCTCGGTCGACTTTACCGCGCGGATGCCCGCCGGGCGATCACGACGCTGACGCTCTGGGGTGGCTTTGCCAGCACGGTCTGCTGGCCGCTCTCGACCGCGCTGCTTGACGGACTGGGCTGGCGCGGCACGGCGCTGGCCTATGCCGGATTGCATCTGTTGCTCAGCCTGCCGCTGACCCTCTTTGCGGTTCCGAAAGAGCCACAAAGCCCGCGCGGACCCACGCAAAGCGCGGACAACCTGCCCCTGACCGCGCCCGAGCGGCGCGCCTTTTGCCTGATGGCGGCCATTTTGGTGAGCATGGGCCTTGCCGTGACCATGATCTCGGTCCACCTGCTAAGCCTCCTGCAATCGCAAGGGCTGTCCTTCGCTGAAGCCGTCGCGCTTGGCGCCATGATCGGTCCGGCGCAGGTCGCGGGGCGGCTGGTCGATATGGCCGGGCGCGGGCGCCATCACCCGATCTGGTCGCTGCTTTTCTCCTGCGGTGCCGTGGCCTTGGGCCTTGTTTTGCTGGCGATGAACCTGCCGATGCCCGCTTTGGCCATGATCCTTTATGGCGCGGGCAATGGGGTCTTTTCAATCGCGCGGGGCGCGCTGCCCTTAGCGATGTTCGGACCCGCGCGCTATCCCGCGCTGATGGGCCGATTGGCGCGACCCGCGCTTCTGGCTCAGGCAGCGGCCCCGGTTCTGGGAGGCGCGCTCATCAGCCGTTTTGGCCCGGCCTCGACCTGGGCCGTCATCGCGGCTTTGGGTGTGCTCTGCTTTGCCTTCGCCCTGTGGCTGAAAGCATGGCGCACCGAGAGCGTCGCGGCGGGCTAGCCTGACAGATCAGCGCGGGTCGAGCCCCGCCATCTGCCGGAAAAACCACGCACCCGCCGGGCCCGGCGGGCGGTCAAGGCGGTGGGCGATCGCCGTCGCAATGGTCGGGCGGCGCAGCTGCTTGGGCCAGCGCTCAAGCTCCAGCTCGACCAGCCTACCGCTTTGCAGATCGCCCTCGACCATGTGAAAGGGCATCGTCCCCCAGCCCATCGCCGCAAGCAGCATCGCATGTTTGGCGCCCAGATCGGCCAGCCGCCATGTCCTGACCGACAAGACGCCATTGTCATGCCCCTTGGTCAGATCCGAGCGATCCGTCAGCACGAGTTGCAGATGATCGCGCAGATCGTCATCGCCCAGTGGCGCCTTGACGCGCCCGAGCGGATGGTCGGGCGAAGCGACCGGCACAAGCTCGATTGCCTCGAGCGCACAGGCTGAGAGCCCGTCGCTCACATTCGCCATTTCCAGAATGATGCCGAGATCGGCCTGACCGTCGAGCAAGGTCCTGACCGTCGCGCCCAGACTTTCGACATAAAGCCGGGTCTGGACGGTCGGAAAGCGGCGGTCGAATTCGGAGAGCACGGCAAAAAGCGCGGTCATCGGAAACATCGCATCGACGACCAAAACCAGCTCGGGCTCGATCCCGTCGCGCAGGGCCAAAGCCTGCCGGTCAAAGACCGCGCTGGCCTCGACCACGCGCCGCGCCCGGGGCAGAAGTGCACTGCCCGCCTCGGTCAGTTCGGGGCGATAGCCGGTGCGGTCAAACAGCGGCACGCCCACCGCCGCCTCCATCTTCTGGACGGCATAGGTGATCGCCGATTGCGAACGGTTCATCCGCCGCGCCGCGGCCGAGAAGCTGCCTTCCTCGACGACGATCGCCAAAATCCGCAGCTGATCGAGGCTAATCCCCAACTCCATGAGAAATCCTGATAGCTCATCCCATAACTATATGGGTTTTTTAGCCAGTGATCTGGGCCTATGTCCAGCTGGCAAATTGGAGAGACCCGAAATGAATATCCTGCACATTGATACCAGCATCACCGGCCCGGCCTCGATCAGCCGCCTGCTCACCGCCGAGATCGTCGAGACCGAACGCCAGCAAAACCCCGGCGCGACCGTGGTTCTGCGCGACCTCGCCGCCTTGCCGATCAGCCATCTCGGCACCGACACCGGCGGGCAGCCCGATCTGGGTGAGACCGTCCTCGAGGAATTCCTTGCCGCCGATATCGTCGTGATCGGCGCGCCGATGTATAACTTCACCATCCCGAGCCAGCTCAAAGCCTGGATCGACCGCATCGCGGTGGCTGGCAAAACCTTCCGCTATACCGAGACCGGACCCGAGGGCCTGGCGACTGGCAAGAAGGTCATCATCGCCTCGACCCGTGGCGGACTTTACAGTGCCGGAGCTGCTGGCGCCGCGCTTGACCATCAGGAAACCTATCTGCGCGCCATTTTCAGCTTCATCGGCATCAATGATGTGATCATCGTCCGCGCCGAAGGGATCGCGCTTGGCGAGGACACCAAGGCGAACGCCATCAGCAGCGCCCGCGAGACGATCGCGCAGCTTGCCGCCTGAAGAAAGCGCACCGCTCGAGCCGGGTCAGCGATGGCCCGGCGAGAGAGCGGCCCGGTTCGCCCCCTGCGGCTTGAACGGTGCCATGATTGTGCGCCGCGCCGGGGCGATCCGGCGCGAAAAGCGCCTCTCTGAGGCCCTGCGCGATGCGGCGGGCTCTTGACCTTCGGCTCTGGCTGGCGTTGTTCGGGCAGGCAAGTGACTGCGCAGGGCCGCTTGCCCTGTGCCTGAAGGAAGGACGACGTCATGACCCCCATCACCACCCCCAACGCTCCCGCCGCCATCGGTCCCTATTCGCAAGCCATGGTCGTGAACGGGCTGCTGTTCGTCTCGGGCCAGATCCCGGTCGATCCGGCAACCGGCGAGTTCAACTCGGATGATGCGGTCGAGCAGTGCCGTCAGTGCCTGAAAAACATCGCAGCCATTGCCGAGGCCGCAGGCACCGATCTGTCGCGCACCGTCAAGACCACCGTCCTCGTGCGTGACCTCGGCCGCTTTGCCGAGATCAACGCCGCTTACGCCGAATTCTTCGCAGCGCCCTTCCCAGCCCGCGCGACCTTCGAAGTCTCGGCCCTGCCCAAAGGCGCCCAGATCGAGATCGAGGCCGTGATCGCGCTGCCCGAGGCCTGAGGTCCAAGCCATGCCCGCCGAGCTTCCTTGCCGCTGTCCCGATCTCGAAGCCCTGCCCGCTTGCCAAAGCCGCGAATGGGCACGGGGCGCGATCCGGATCCTTGAAGGCGACGGGCGGCGCTCGGCGGATACCCATCTGGTCAATCCGGTTTTCACCGGGCTGACCGGCATCCAGATCTATCTGAAGGATGAAAGCACCCATCCGACCGGTAGCCTCAAGCATCGGTTGGCGCGCTCGCTGTTCCTTTATGGCATCTGCAATGGCAAGATCCGCGAAGGCACGACGCTGGTCGAGGCCTCGTCAGGCTCGACCGCCGTTTCCGAGGCCTATTTCGCCCATCTGCTGAAATTGCCTTTCATCGCGGTCATGACGCGCTCGACCAGCCGCTCGAAAATCGAGGCGATCGAGAAATTCGGCGGGCGCTGCGCCTTTGTCGAGCGCCCGGACGAGGTCTATGCCACCGCGCAGCAGATCGCGGCCGAGACCGGCGGGCATTATCTCGACCAGTTCACCAATGCCGAGCGCGCGACCGATTGGCGCGGCAACAACAATATCGCGGACAGCATTTTCGCGCAGATGGCGCAGGAAGAGCATCCGGTCCCCGAATGGGTGGTGATGAGCCCCGGCACCGGCGGCACCTCGGCCACGATCGGGCGCTATATTCGTTACAAGAACCTCACCACCCGGCTCTGCGTCGTCGATGTCGAGGGCTCGGCCTTTTACGAGGCGTGGAAAACCGGCGATATGGAGCGCACCGCACCCGGCAGCCGGATTGAGGGCATCGGGCGGCCGCGGGTCGAGCCCTCCTTCATTCCGGGCGTCGTCGATCACATGATCCGCGTGCCGGATGTCGCCTCGATCGCGGCGGCACATGTGCTTTCGGGCAGGCTCTTTCGCCGCGTCGGCGGCTCGACCGGCACGAATTTCTTCGGCCTGCTTTGGGTTGCGGCCAATATGATGCGCGAGGGCCGTGCGGGCTCGCTGGTCACGCTGATCTGTGACAGCGGCGACCGCTATTCCGGCAGCTATTTCAACCCCGACTGGCTGGTGGCCAACGGGTTCGACATTGCCCCTTGGGTCGCGCGCATCGAGCATTTTCTCGACAGCGGCGAGTTCAGGATGCCCGTCGAGATCTGAGCCGCCGCGCGCGCCCGTCGATTGCGGCTTTTGGTCGCACGCGAATTCGGGCAGAATCGCCGCGCCAGCCCGGCAGAACATCCCCAGCCCGAGAACGCCATGCAGTCCACCATCGTCGCGGTCATCTTTGTCATCCTTGCCGGGGCCTGTATCTCGGTTCAGGCGCCAATCAACGCGGCCATGGGGCGTGCGGTGCAATCGCCCTTGGTTGCCGCCGCGATCTCTTTTGGCGTGGGCTTCACCCTGCTGACCCTTGCCGCCGTCACGACCGGAGACGGGCGCGGCTTTGCCACCGCCTTCCGGCAAGATTGGAAGCTCTGGACCGGCGGGTTGCTCGGCGCCTTCTATGTCTGGACCATCGTCTGGACGATGCCGCGCATGGGCGTCGTCACCGCGATCTGCGCTTTGGCGCTTGGCCAGATGCTCGCCGCGATCATCCTCGACAAGATCGGCGCCTTCGGTCTGCCGGTGCGCGAGGTCTCGATCCCGCGCATCTGTGCCGCGCTGATGGTCGCGGGCGGGCTGGTCCTGTCGCGCTTCTAAGCCGCAGAGCGCGTGAGAAGCCGGGCCACGGTGCGGCCCCACACCGCCAGCCCCCGGCGCGAAATCCCCTCAACCTTCCCTGACATTGCCCGGATTTGACCGGGGAATGGCTGATATCTTGGGTTGAGGGGGCGCAATCCGAAAGTTGTAGGCAGGCCCTGGAAACGGGTGCATGATCCGAGAGTGGCGCGGATTCCCCGGGTTTTCACCAGCTCGGCTCTATCCGCGACGCGACAGGTGACCCGGGCCCAGCCGGGACGGCTGGAACTGGGTGTGCGATTTCGTTTGCCAGCAGATCGTGCATACAAGTAATATTTTGGTTGATCGACCCCCAGTTGCCGACTCATAGTCGACACATGACGAATCAAACATAACAACATGACAGGGATGACCATGAAACTGAGCTATCTTGCCGCGGGCCTTGCCGCCGCAACACTTGCCTCGTCGGCCGCCTATGCCGACAAGCTCGACGACATCATTTCCTCTGGCACGCTGCGCTGTGCGGTCGTGCTGGACTTCCCGCCGATGGGCTCGCGCGACGAGAACAACAACCCGATCGGCTTCGATGTCGATTATTGCAACGATCTCGCCGCCGCTCTGGGCGTGAAGGCCGAAATCGTCGAGACGCCCTTCCCCGAGCGAATCCCGGCCTTGATGTCGGGCCGCGTCGATGTGGGCGTTGCCTCGACCTCGGACACGCTGGAGCGGGCCAAGACCATCGGGCTCTCGATCCCCTATTACGCCTTTGAAAACTCGGTCACCGCCAATGAAAAGTCGGGGATCACCAATTGGGAAGGCATGAAGGGCAAGACCGTGGGCGCCACCGCTGGCACCTATGAGGCGATCTGGCTTGA
Organism: Paracoccus aminophilus JCM 7686; assembly: GCF_000444995.1. Classification (NCBI taxonomy): domain Bacteria; kingdom Pseudomonadati; phylum Pseudomonadota; class Alphaproteobacteria; order Rhodobacterales; family Paracoccaceae; genus Paracoccus; species Paracoccus aminophilus. The sequence continues at coordinate 206,000 of NC_022043.1, forward strand.
GGGCAAGGTCAAGGAATGGGGCACCGGCGAATTCCGTCCCTATCAGACCCAGGCCGATGTCTTCCTCGCGCTGTCGCAGGGCCAACTTGATGCGACGGTCTCGACCACCGAAGTCGCCAATGCCAACGTGAAATCGGGCAAATTCGCGGGGATCAAGATCGTCGACAAGGCGCCGATGGTGCCCGATTATGTCGCGCTCTTCACCAACCGCGATGAATACGGGCTGCTGAATTACCTCAATCTCTTCGTCAACCAGCAGGTCCGGACCGGCCGCTATGCCGAGCTTTACAAGAAATGGGTCGGCGAGGGTGAGCCTGCCAATCTGACCATCCCCGGCGTCTATCGCTGATCTGACCGTCGCGGGCGGCGCCTGACCGGGCGCCGCCACTTCGCTTCCCCTGCGCAGTGAGACGGCCATGCTGAACTATAAATTCCACTGGAACCAAGCGCTTAAGGCGCTGCCCGACATGTTGCATGGCGCGCTTGTGACCCTGCAAATCGCGCTGATCGCGATGATCGTCGGCATCCTTTGCGCCATCGTCCTGACCTCCTTTCGCCGGTCCGGCAACAAGGCCTTGAGCGGCATCGCCGCGACTTGGGTCGAGATTGCCCGGAACACCCCGGCGCTCTTCCAGATCTATATGGTCCATTTCGGCCTTGGCGCCTTTGGCATCCATCTGAGCCCCTATCTCTCGCTTCTGGTCGGGATCGCCTTCAACAATGCGGGCTATCTGGCCGAGAACTTCCGCGGCGCGCTCAAGGCCATTCCCGAGACCCAGACCCGGGCCGCGCGCTCGCTCGGAATGACTTCGAACCAGGCCTTCCGGCTGATCGTCGTGCCGCAGATGCTGCGCATCGCTTATCCGACGATCACCAACCAGCTCGTCTGGTCGATCCTGATGACCTCGCTTGGCATCACGGTCGGGATGCAGACCGATCTGGCCGGGATTGCGCAAAAGCTCAATGCGATCTCGTTCCGCACCTTCGAATTCTTCGCGCTGGCGGCGGTGATCTTCTATGTGATGACCAAGCTCGTCACGTTCCTTGCCTGGCTGATCAGCCGGCGCATGTTCCGCTATTGATGGGGGTGTAAAATGTTTGGAACGGATTTCACCTCTGCCGATCTGCTGTTCATGCTCAAAGGCGCGGGCTGGACGCTGATTGTCACCGCGATTTCAGTGATCGCGGGCAGCCTGCTTGGCGTGATCTTCGGGGTTCTGCGTTACCAGGCTGGTGCCTTCTGGTCAGCTCCGCTGACGCTGGTGCTCGACTGGTTCCGCTCGGTGCCGCTGCTGATCCAGCTGATCCTCTTCAATGCGCTGCAATCGACCGTGCTCAAGCTCGGCTGGTCGCCCTTTCAGACCTCCTGCGTGGTGCTGTCGCTTTACACCTCGGCCTATTGCGCCGAGATCGTGCGCGGCGGCATCGAGGCGGTGCCCGCAACCACGCGCCGCGCCGCGCGCTCGCTGGGGCTGAGCTGGTGGCAAGACATGCGCTATATCGTGGCGCCTTTGGCGACGCGGGTTTCACTGCCCTCGTGGATCGGGCTGACGCTTGGCGTGATGAAGGACACCGCGCTCGTCTATATCGTCGGGGTGATCGAGCTGCTGAAATCGACGCAGATCCTGATCACCCGCATGAACGAGCCGCTTTTCCTGCTGATGATCTGCGGCGCGATCTATTTCCTTATCAGTTTCCCGATTGCCCGCTTCGGGGGCTATCTCGAAAGAAAGTGGTCCAATGATTGAGATCGAGAATGTCCGCAAATCCTTTGGCCAGCTCGAGGTGCTCAAGGGTATCAACCTGACCGTCCAGAAGGGCGAAGTGGTGACGATCATCGGAGGTTCCGGCTCGGGCAAGTCGACGCTGCTGACCTGCATCAACGGGCTAGAGCCGATCGATTCCGGCCGCATCCTTGTCGAAGGCACCGAGGTTCACGCAAAGTCCACAGATCTCAACAAGTTACGCCAGAAGATCGGCATCGTCTTCCAACAATGGAACGCCTTTCCGCATCTGACGGTTCTGGAAAACGTCACGCTTGCGCCGCGCAAGGTGCTGGGTCTTTCGAAGGCCGAGGCCGAAGAGATCGGCGTGCGGCAGCTGACCCATGTCGGCCTTGGCGACAAGCTCAAGACCTATCCCTCGCGGCTTTCGGGCGGGCAGCAGCAGCGCATGGCGATTGCCCGTGCGCTGGCGATGTCGCCAACCTATATGCTGTTTGACGAGGTCACCTCGGCGCTTGATCCCCAACTGGTCGGCGAGGTCCTCGACACGCTGAAAATGCTGGCAGAAGAGGGAATGACCATGATTTGTGTCACCCATGAGATGGCTTTCGCGCGTGAGGTCTCGGACCGGGTCGCGTTCTTCCACAAAGGCGTCATGGCCGAGATCGGGCCGCCCGAGCAGCTTTTCGGCGCGCCACAGAACCCGGAAACTCAGCAATTCCTGTCGAGCACCCGGCAATGACCACCGAAGTCATCGTGATCGGCGGGGGGGTCGTGGGCCTCAGCGCCGCTTTGGCCGCACAGGCGCGCGGGCTTCATGTGCGCGTCATCGACCGCGAGGGCCCGGCGGCCGGGGCCTCGGCGGGCAATGCCGGGGCCTTTGCCTTCACCGATATCTTCCCGCTCGCCTCACCCAAGATCATCCGCAAGGCGCCGAAATGGCTTCTGGACCCGCTGGGACCGCTGTCGGTTCCGCCCGCCTATGCGCTGAAGATCGCGCCGTGGATGCTGCGCTTCTGGCGCGCAAGTTGGCCCGCCAAGGTCCGCGCCTCGACCTTCGCCCAGACCGCGATGATGTCCTATTCCAAAGCCGCGCTCGAGCCCGCACTGGAGCGCGACGAGCTTTTGGGCATGTTGCGCCGCGACGGCCAGCTTGAGGTCTATGAGGGCGAAGCGGCGTTTCGCGACGCGCTGCCGGGGTGGCAGGCGCGCGCCCAGCAGGGGATCGAGTTCAATCATCTGACATCGCCCGCCGAGATCGCCGAGATCCAGCCGGGTCTTGATCGCCGCTTCACCCATGCGACCTTCACGCCGGGCTGGTATTCGATCTCCGATCCCAAGGATTACACGCTGGCTCTGGCCGAGCGCTTCCGGGCCAAGGGCGGCGAGATCCTCATTGCCGAGGCGACCGCTCTGACCGATGACGGTGTCGAGACCACCGCCGGACGCCTCAAGGGCCGGGTCGTGCTGGCGGCGGGCGCCTTCTCGCATCTGCTGGCGCGGACGCAGGGCGTGAAGATCCCGCTTGAAACCGAGCGTGGCTATAACACCACCCTGCCCGCCGATGCCTTCGATCTGCGCACCCAGATCACTTTTGGCGGCCACGGTTTTGTCGTCACCACGATGAATTCCGGCATCCGCGTCGGCGGCGCGGTCGAGCTGGGCGGGCTGAAGCTTCCGCCGAATTTCAAACGCGCCGAGGCAATGCTGACAAAGGCCAAGATGTTCCTGCCCGACCTCAAGACCTCGGGCGGCAAGCAATGGATGGGGTTCCGCCCCTCACTGCCCGACAGCCTGCCCGCCATTGGCCCTTTGCCGGGCCATCCGAACACGCTCTGCGCCTTTGGTCACGGCCATCTCGGCCTGACCCAATCCGCGGGCACCGGCAAGATCATTGCCGACCTTCTGACCGGGCTCAATCCCGGGATCGACCTTGCGCCCTTCTCTCCGGCGCGTTTCTGAGGCAACCATGACCCAATATATCTTCCCCTGCATCGACGGTCACACCTGCGGCAATCCCGTGCGTCTGGTCGCAGGTGGCGCGCCGCGCCTTGAAGGCGCCAATATGCTGGAAAAGCGCGCCCATTTCCTGCGTGACTTCGACTGGATCCGCACCGGTCTGATGTTCGAGCCGCGCGGCCATGACATGATGTCGGGCTCAATCCTCTATCCGCCGACGCGGCCTGATTGCGATGTCGCCGTGCTCTATATCGAGACCTCGGGCTGCTTGCCGATGTGCGGTCATGGCACCATCGGCACGATCACCATGGGCATCGAGAACGGGCTGATCACCCCGCGCGAGCCCGGACGTTTGTCCATCGAGACCCCTGCTGGCAAGGTCGACATCGAATACCGCCAAGAGGGCCGCTACGTCGAAGAGGTCCGTCTGACCAATGTGCCGGGCTTTCTCCATTCCGAGGGCCTCACCGCCGAGGTTGAAGGCTTGGGCGAGATCGTCGTCGACGTGGCCTATGGCGGCAACTTTTACGCCATCGTCGAGCCGCAGAAGAATTTCCGCGACATGGCGGATTTCACCGCCGGAGAGCTCATCGGCTTTTCCCCGAAACTGCGCGCCGCGCTGAATGCGAAATACGAATTCATCCACCCCGAACATCCCGCGATCAACGGGCTTTCGCATATTCAATGGACCGGCGCGCCGACCGTCGAAGGCGCCGATGCGCGCAATGCGGTCTTTTACGGCGACAAGGCGATTGACCGCTCGCCCTGCGGCACCGGCACTTCGGCGCGGATGGCGCAGCTTGCCGCCAAGGGCAAGCTGAAGGTCGGCGATGAGTTCTGGCATGAATCGATCATCGGCTCGATCTTCAAGGGCCGGGTCGAGGCCGCGACCACCGTCGCCAATCTCCCCGCGATCATCCCCTCGATCGCCGGTTGGGCACGCCAGACCGGCCTCAACACGATCTATATCGACGCCGAGCGCGACCCCTTCGCGCATGGCTTCGTGGTGAAGTGATGGGCCTTGCGATCCTGCCGGGCCGTGCCTCGGGCGCGGTTCTGGCCGCCGATGAGGGCCTGAGCTTCTGGGGCGGGGTCGATCCCGCCTCGGGTCGCGTCATCGATGCCCATCATCCTTGGCACGGGCAAAGCCTTGCCGGGCGGGTGGTGATGATGCCGACCTCGCGCGGGTCTTGCACCGGCTCGGGCGTGCTGTTGGAGCTGATCCTTTCGGGTCACGCCCCCGCCGCTTTGGTCTTTTCCGGCCCCGAGGATATTCTGACCCTCGGCGCGATGATTGCGGATCGCCTCTTTGGTAACGCTCTGCCAGTCCTGCGCCTGTCCGAGCCCGATTTCGCAGCCCTCGCCGCGCGCCCAGAGGCGGTGATCTCTGAAACCACGCTCAGCGCCGGTGATCTGGTGATCCCACTCGCGCCCCTGCCCGTCGCCGAATTGGCGCTCTCGGATCAGGACCGCGCGCTGCTGGCCAGCAGTGGCCCCGAGAAGCTCGCGATGGAGATCATCCTTGCCATGGCCGCGATCCAAGGCGCGCGCGAGCTGATCGACGTGAGCCAAGTCCATATCGACGGCTGCATCTATGCCTCGGACGCAAACCGCATCTTTGCCGAGAAAATGGCGGATATGGGCGCGAAGGTCCGGGTGCCGACGACGATGAATGCGATCTCGGTCGATCGGCAAAACTGGCAAGCCCAAGGCGTGCCGCCGAGTTTCGGCACGCCAGCCAGCCGCCTTGCCGATGCCTATACCCGCATGGGTGCGCGCCCGACCTTCACTTGCGCGCCCTATCTGCTCGACAGCGCCCCGGCTCAGGGCGAAGACATCGCTTGGGCCGAGTCAAATGCTGTGATTTTCGCCAATACGGTGATTGGGGCGCGGACGGTGAAACACCCCGATTTCCTCGACCTGCTGATCGCCATGACCGGGCGCGCGCCGCGCTCGGGCGTTTACCTCACCGAAAACCGCCACCCGTCCCGCGTGATCCGGGTCGATCCGCCTGCGGGCGCTGACGATGCCTTCTGGCCCATGATGGGCTATCTTGCGGGCCAGATCGCGCCCGACCGCATCCCGCTGATCCTTGGCCTCGAAAGCCTCAGCGCGAGCCGCGACGACCTGAAGGCGCTCTGCGGCGCGTTCGGGACGACCTCTGCCGCGCCGATGCTGCATGTCGCGGGACATACGCCCGAGGCCGATCTGCCGCTTCGCCCCGGCGCGGACGAAATCCACGTCACCCGCACCGATTTCGCGCGGATCTGGGCCGAGCTGAACCAAGGCCCCGACGAGATCCAGCTTGCCGCCTTCGGCAGCCCGCATTTCTCAGCCGAGGAAACTCGCGCGCTGTTGCGCGTCATGGCGGGCCGCCGCCCCGCGCCGGGCGTTCATCTGGTCGTGACCGTCGGCCCGCAAGTGCTGCGCGATTTACGCGCGGATGGCACCGCCGCCGAGTTGGAAGCCTTGGGCGGGCGGATCGTCTCGGATATCTGCTGGTGCTCAATCACCGAGCCGGTTTTTCCGCCCGAAACCCGGACCCTCATCACCAATTCCGGCAAATATGCCCATTACGGCCCCGGCCTCTCTGGCCGGGCCGTGCGCTTTGGCAGTCTCTCCGATTGCGTCGAAGCCGCCGTCACCGGCCACGCCCCCGGCCTGCCCCATTGGTTGAGAGGATAAAATGCGCAGCATCAAGACGATCCATGTGATTTCCTGTCATGCCGAAGGCGAGGTCGGCGATGTCATCGTCGGCGGCGTCGCCCCGCCCCCCGGCAAGACGATCTGGGAGCAATCGCGCTGGATCGCGAAAGACAATCGGCTGCGGAACTTCGTCCTGAACGAGCCCCGCGGCGGTGTCTTTCGCCATGTGAACCTGCTCGTGCCCCCGAAGCACCCAGAGGCCGATGCCGCCTGGATCATCATGGAGCCCGAGGACACGCCGCCCATGTCGGGCTCGAATTCGATCTGCGTCTCGACTGTGCTTCTCGACAGCGGCATTATCGAGATGACAGAGCCGGTGACAGAAATGGTGCTGGAAGCGCCGGGCGGTCTGGTGCGGGTGCGCGCGGAATGCCGCAATGGCAAGGCCGAGCGGATCTTTGTCCAGAATATCGCCTCTTTCGCCCATCGCCTTGATGTGCCCTTGGAGGTCGAGGGCTTCGGCACGCTGAACGTCGATACGGCCTTTGGCGGCGACAGCTTCGCCATGGTCGATGCCCGTGCGCTTGGCTTTGCCCTAACCCCGGACGAGGCGCATGACATCGCGCGTCTGGGCGTGCGCATCACCAATGCCGCGACCGAGCAAATCGGCTTTCACCATCCGACCAACCCCGATTGGCGGCACTATTCCTTCACGCTGTTCGCAGGCCCGGTCGAGCGCCAGGGCCACGAGCTGCGCGCAGGGGCGGCCGTCGCGATCCAGCCCGGCAAGGTCGACCGCTCGCCGACTGGCACGGCGCTTTCGGCGCGGATGGCGGTCCTGCATGCGCGGGGCGAGATGACGCCGGCGGATCGCCTGACCACGGTTTCGCTGATCGGCTCGACCTTCACCGGGCGCATCCTTGGCGAGACGCAGGTGGGCGAAACTCCGGCGATCCTGCCCGAAATCTCGGGCCGCGCCTGGATCACCGGGGTACATCAGCATATGCTCGACCCCGCCGATCCCTGGCCCGAGGGCTATCGCCTGACCGACACCTGGGGCGCGCGCTAGGCCCCGAGGCGAAACGGAAAGCGTCCCGCAACCGGGAGGACGGTGCGGGACGCGAAGTCGTGACTGGACCCGTCAGTCACGAAGACCAGCTCTGGTCTGGCATGAGTGAAACTTGCCGCGACCGCGCGCGCACTGACATAGAACAAATTGCCGCAGGTCCGGATCCGAGCCTATTGCGCCAACGCCCGCGCCTCATCCGCTGGCGACAGGATCGGACCGAGCGTCGCGAGGAAAGCGTGCATCTCTTCGATCGAGCCGCTGTCGGGCAGATAGATCTCGCCTTGCGCCACGACCTTCGCCTCGAATTGCGCGTGCCAGCCCATCGGCGCGCGGCAGGCGACGGCGAAGGTGATATGCTCTTGGCGATGGGTCTCGAAATTGCGGCAAAGCTTGCCGTCGCGGCTGCGATAGGAGGCGATCATCGTCAGCACCTCGCCACTGGCAAATTCGACGCCCTCTCCCGAGGGCAGCGTCCCCAGAGCCTCGATCTCGACGGGGCTCAGCCCGCGCTCTTCATGTTTGCCAAGCACCCACCAGCCGATCCCGATCCCGGCAATCGCCACCGCCGCCGCAATCACCCCGCGCGGCCGCAGGTTCTGATGCAGAGGCTTTTCGTCGCTGGCAGGGGGCATCCGTCGCGCGTCCTTGGCTGGTTGGGGGGCAAGTTGCCTCAACATAGGCAGCTTGCTTCCCCTTCACTACCATCTGCGAACAGGGCGCGGCTTTGTGTCGCGAAAGCAGGTCAGATCGTCGCCGGAGAGACCACCCAGATGACCTCGCACAGATGCTCGCCTTCAGCCCAGAACCTCACCCAGCTTGAGGCTGGAAAAGCGAAACTGTCGCCGGTTCTGACCAAAAACCGCCGCCCCTCGACCTCGAGCCCCAGTGTCCCTTGCGTCACCAGCCCGCATTTCCCGCCGGTTTCGCTGCGATAGGGCTCGCCGCTGTCGGCGCCGGGGTCGAGCGTGAAGCGCAGCATCTGGATCTGCGGCACGGTATCGGGGGTCAGGATCTCTTTGCGCAACCCATTGTCGGAATAATGCAACTTGCGCCGCGCCGCATGGCGCACGATGACCGCGCTTTCCTCGATTGCGGGATCGTCCTGCGTCTCGAAAAGCCAAAAGACCGGCATGTCGAGCGCCGCGCAGATCGCATGCATCGAGCGCACCGACGGCATGGTCAGCCCGCGCTCGACCTGCGAGAGCAGCCCGATCGAGACCCCGGCCCGCTCCGAGACCTCGCGCAGGGAAAGCTTGCGCAGCTTGCGCCGCAACCGCAGCTTTTCACCAATCGGATGGGTCGCGGCTGCGGGCCTTACCTCTTTCGGCCGCTGCTCCTCTGCGGTTGCCTCGAGGCCCGGATCAGACGGCACGGCCAGCCACCATCCCCTCATAGACCGCTTCCTCAGCGGTGCGGGGCGTCATGCAATCGCCGATCTGATGGCATTCGATCCCCATGGCGGCGATCTCTCCCGACAGATCATCGACCGGCAGATGGCCATTCGACAGGACCAGCGTCTCGATGCCCTCGAAGACAATCGGCTCGCCCGAGGCGATATGCTGCATGAACACGCTATCGCCATCGGTGCCGTAAAGCCGGGCATAGGGCGTCACCCGCACGCCCAACCGGTGCAGCTCGCCCGCCGTGACATCGCGAACGTAAAGCGGAACGGTCTCGCCCATATGCACGCCCGAGACTGCAAGCTCGACCGAAGAGCCCTCGCGCGCCAGAAGCTGCGCGACACCCGGGCCAATCCAATCCGAGCGCCAGTCGGTCACGACGACCTTGGCCCCGACCTTGACCTGCCGCGTCAGCACCTCCCAAGCGGTCACGACCTGCATCGCGCCGTCGCTTTCATAGGACGGGATATAGGGCCGCGCGCCGGTCGCGAGGATGATCGCATCCGGGGCAAAATCACGGATGAGATCGGCATCGACGCGGGCATTGCGACGGATCTCGACCCCGGCCAACACGCATTCGCGGGCGAGATTGGTGGCAATCCCGCCAAATTCGGCGCGCTGCGGGACCAACTGCGCCATAAGCGCCTGCCCGCCGAGCTGCGCGCCCGCCTCGAACAGCGTGACCGCATGGCCGCGCGCGGCCGCGATGGCTGCCGCCTTAAGCCCGGCTGGCCCACCGCCGATCACCATGACCCGCCGCGCCTTGGCCGCCACCGGATGGGTGCCGAAGACGAGCTCGCGCCCCGATTCCGGGTTCTGGATGCAGGAAATGCCCATGCCGCGGTGGAAATGGTGAATACAGGCCTGATTGCAGCCGATGCAGGCCCGGATATCGTCGAGCCGCCCGGCATCGGCCTTGCCCGGCATCGCCGGATCACAGATCAGCGCGCGCGTCATCCCGGCCATATCGGCCTCGCCGCGTGCGAGGATCTGCTCGGCCTCCTGTGGCTGGTTGATCCGGCCAACCACGAAAACCGGGATCTTCAGCGCCTCCTTGTAATCCTTGGCCTCCGCCGAGGCATAGCCCGCCGGAAAGGCCATCGGCGGCGCGATATGGACCGCGCCGCCAAGCGAAGCCGAGGTCCCGACAGTGATATTCAGGTAATCGAGCTGATCCTCGAGCGCGCGCATCGCCTCAAGTGTCTCGGCATGGGTCAGCCCCTCTTCATCCTTCTCGGTGGCCGACAGGCGCAGGCCGATGACGAAATCCTCATCGGTTGCCGCCCGCATCGCCGCGAGACATTCCCGCAGAAAGCGCAGGCGGTTTTCCAGCCCGCCGCCATATTCATCCTGACGCCGGTTGATGCGCGGATTGAGAAATTGCGCCGGGAGATAGCCATGCGAGCCGACGAATTCGACCCCGTCGAGCCCGGCCTGCCGCATCCGCCGCGCGGCGTCACCGTAGCCCTGCACGATCTCGTCAATCAGCGCTTTCGGCATGGCGCGCGGCATCATCCGGAAGCGCTCATTCGGGACCGCCGAGGCCGAATAGGTCACGGCGAGCAGTCCATTGGCGCTTTCCATGATCTCGCGCCCCGGATGGAAGAGCTGCGAAATCACCACCGCGCCATGGGCATGACAGGCCTCGGCGAGTTTGCGATAACCTGGGATACAGGCGTCGCTGTTGGCCATGATGAGATGCGAGGTATAGCGCGCGGTCTCATGCACCCCCGCGACCTGGGTCACGATCAGCCCGACCCCGCCTTTCGCGCGCGCCTCTTGATAGGCGATATATTCATCGTTCACGAGCCCATGATGCGGCAGGCAGGTGTCATGTCCGGTCGAGAGAATCCGGTTCGGGATCGTGACGCCACGAATTGTCAGCGGCTGGAACAGATGGGGGAAAACGGGATGGGTCATGCGTCGACTGGCTGCCTTCGGGATTGCTGATCGCGCCGTCCCGGCCCGAAACCCAAAGCCCGCGCGGGCCGTCGGACCATGAACGTCCGCCTGAGAAGAAATCAGCCTGACTAAAAAATCAACATGATTATTTCAATCTGAACACAATTCTTGGCCGAGGTTGGGCGAAAAGGAAAAGGCCCGGATCGCTCCGGGCCTTCGCGCAATCAAAGAGGAGACGCGATCAATCGTCCTCACCCACGACTTTCCAGATCACCGCGCCAATGACGGCCCCGACGATCGGCGCCACCCAGAAGAGCCAGAGCTGACCAATCGCCCAGCCGCCCGCAAACAGAGCCTGGCTGGTCGAACGGGCCGGGTTAACCGAGGTGTTGGTGACCGGGATCGAGATCAGGTGGATCAGCGTCAGCGCCAGACCAATGGCCAGCGGCGCGAAGCCTGCGGGCGCACGGCCATGGGTCGTGCCCAGAATGACGATGAGGAAGAAGGCGGTCAGAATGATCTCGATCACCAGCGCCGAGAGCATCGAATAGCCGCCGGGCGAGTGCTCGCCATAGCCGTTCGCAGCAAATCCGCCGACCTCAAAGCCAGCCTTGCCGGTGGCGATGACATAGAGCGCGGCGGCCGCAAGGATCGCGCCGATCAGCTGGGCGATGATATAGGGGATCAGACGCGACGCCGGGAAGCGTCCGGCAACGGTCAGGCCGACCGAAACCGCAGGGTTGAAATGGCCGCCCGAGATGCCGCCGACGGCATAGGCCATCGTCACCACCGTCAGACCGAAAGCCAAAGCGACACCGGTAAAGCCGATGCCGAGCGCCGGGAATGCCGCAGCCAGAATCGCACTGCCGCAGCCCCCGAAGACAAGCCAGAATGTCCCGAGGGCTTCTGCTGCCAGACTTTTTTGCATGGGAGAACTCCATCAAAATTCCGCCCCCTGCCAAATCGGCAAATCGGGCGTGCAGGCGTTGATCTGCAACGATAATCTACCACCTTTAAGAGCGTCCTGCCTCAAGAATCTGCAAGCTCGCGCCGTTGCAATCGAAAGCTGAAATTCCGTTCGGACCGCCTCGAAATCGAAACCCGTCCGGGCGAGAGCAAACCGCGCTGTCGGCGTGTTTCGCCGTCACTGGTGGCATCCCGATCGAGCAAGGTCTAAGATCCGCGCTCGTCCAAGGAGCCGCCATGACCGATCCCGCCACCCCCAATCCTGCCACCTCTGATCGTCCCTTTCGCATTATCGTCGCCGGAACCGGCGGCACCATTGCCTCGACCGGGGCAGATCCGGCGAACAGCGTCGATTATCAGGTCACGACCACCGTCGGGTCGCTGATCGAGGGGCTTGCGGCCCATGTTCCGGGGATCTCGGTTCAAGCCGAGCAGATCGTCAATGTCGACAGCAGTGAGATCGGGAATGCGCTTTTGCTCGAGATCGCGCGCGGCGCGGCTGCGATCCTCGCGCGGCCCGAGGTCGATGCGCTGGTTCTGACCCATGGCACGGATTCGCTTGAGGAAACCGCCTATTTCCTTCACCTCGTGCTCAAGACCGGCAAGCCCGTGGTGATGGTCGGCGCCATGCGTCCGGCCTCGGCACTGGGTGCGGACGGGCCCGCCAATCTCGTCGATGGGCTGCGAGTCGCGGCCGAGCCCGCGGCGGCCGGTCTGGGGGTTCTGGTGCTGTCGAATGGCGCGGTCTATTCGGCCCGCGACATCCTCAAGACCCATCCGGTGGCACTTGATGCGCTGGGAGCGGCCCGGCGCGGCCCGCTTGGCGAGCTCAGCGGCAGCGCGGTCTTTTTCCACCACCGCCCGGTCCCGCGCCACACGCTGACGAGCGCCTTCGACCTTGCCGAGATCGCGGCCCTGCCGACCGTCGATATCCTGTTCGATCATCAAGAGGCGCGTGAATTGTTCTATGCGGCGGCCCTTGATGGCGGCGCGCAGGCACTGGTCATCGCGGCCTATGGCAATGGCAGCCTCTCGCCCGGCGCGCTGCACGGGATCGCGCGGGCTCGTGCCGTCGGAGTCCCGGTGATCCGCGCCAGCCGCACCATGGCGGGCGTGGTCTCGGCCCGCCCGGAGGAAGCGGAAACCGGGCTGATTTCGGCGCTGGGGCTGACCCCGCAAAAGGCGCGGATTCTGATGCTCTGCGCGCTGGCCAGCCAACAACCGCTGTCAAAGCTGCAAGAGCTTTTCGCGACGCATTGAACCTTACGTGAGCCTCAGGCCGCGCGTTTGCGTCGCTCGGTCTCGGCGAAGGTCACGATGCCTTCGAGCACGCCGCCCGACAGTCGCGACTTCGCCCCGAAGGCGCGCGCCAAGGAATGCATGCCCTGATTGTCGCGGAAAAAGAACATATGCACGGCTCGCAGCCCCTGAGAGCGTGCTGTATCTAGCACCGCCCCGACCAGTCTGCGTCCGAAGCCGAGATGCTGGCAACCGCTTTCGACCGAGACCGAAAGCTCGCCCTCTTGGGCAATATCGAAGGGAAAAAGTTCGCTCATCCCGCGCAGTTCGGTCCCTTCGAAAAGGCCGAAGATCACGGTGCTGGTCCAGTCGATCTGGTTGGAATAGCGCTCTAGCGCGGCATCGCTCATCCCACCTTGGAATCGGGCATGGCGGTCGCTCAGCGACAGGCGCAGCAGATGCGCCAGATGGGCACTGCGGTCCCAGCGCGTCAGGCGGCGCAGCGTAAAGCGCGAATCCGCGCTGGCCATCGGAACAGAGGGGGTTTGACCCGGGTGTGAATCCGTCATCTTCTCTCTCCGTCCGCGTTGCCTCCCACCACGCGTCAAAACAGAAACTTCCGCAGCCCATGCTGCAGTGCAGAAAATAGGGATGCCGAGCTCGGAAGTCAAATCACGTCAGAGCTTGTGACCCGACGGCACGGCCATCCTGTCGCGTCTGGCGCGCGTGATCTGGCGCATGTTCATGCGAAGAATGTCTGTAGCATCTTATTGTTACTAAACGATATCTGTGGTCACAATGCCACAATGCAGCGCCCCGCCCGCTTACGGCGTCAGAATGACGCAGCCGTGCCGGAAGCCGATCCCAGCCCACGCGACCGTGATCCGCGAAAGCACCCTCGCGGTCTGTTCTCGCCCGGTCACGGATGCTAGGCGATGGTCCTGCTGGCGGGTTTTCGTCAGATGATTGGGCGAGGTCAGCCGCGCGCGCCAACCCCGCCAATGCTCGCCGATCCGGGCTGGATCTTGAAAGGACGCCTCATGCTGACCCGCCGCCACGCCCTGCTTTCCGGTCTTGCGACAGGCGCAGCCTTTGCTTTGCCCGCGCTTGCCGCCGAAGAAAACCCGATGCCCCCCGAGCTGCGCAAGGCGCTGGAGCGTGACCCCAATGCGCCGGTTCTGGGCAATCCGAACGGCGACATCACGCTGACGGAATTTTTCGATTACAATTGTCCCTATTGCCGCGTGATGGTGAAGGACGTCCATCAGCTCATCACGGATGACAAGAATCTGCGCGTGGTCTTTCGCGAATGGCCGGTCTTTGGCGAGGGCTCGATTTTCACGACGCGCGTGTCGCTCGCCTCGCTTAAACAGGGCAAATACTGGCAGTTCCATTCGGCGATGATGGCGATCAAGGGCAAGGCCGATGAGCGTTCCGCAATGCGCACCGCCGAAAAGGTGGGCCTCGATCTGACGCGGCTTAAGAAGGATATGGATTCGGATCAGGTCTACGCGCATATGGACCGCTCGACCGAGCTTGCCGATCACATGGGTCTGGTCGGAACACCGACCTTCATCGCCGGAAACGAAGGCCTTTTCGGCAAGCAGAGCCTGACCGAGCTCAAGGAGATGATCGCGCGCGGCCGCAAGGCTTTGGCCAAGCCCGCGCGCCGTTAAGAGAACAGGATCACCAGCCAGGCGAGGCCGCCCGCGATCGCCGTCACGGCGACCGCAGCGCTGGCGGCATCCTTGGCGCGCCCCGCACGCGGATCGCGTTCGAGCGAGATGAAATCGACGGTTTCCTCGATCGCGGTGTTGATCAGCTCGACGACAAGGATGAGCAGCCCGAGCGCCAGCAGCACAGCCCGCTCACCACCGCTCAGCGGAAGATAGAAGACGAAAAAGGCCGAGATCAGATTGATCACGCCCCATTGGCGCAAAGATTTCTCATTGACCCAAGTCGCGCGAAAGCCAGTCCAGGACCAGCTTGCCGTGCGTCCGACCCGGGCGATTTCCTGCTTCAGTTTCGCCAACATCACATGCCCTCTTTTGTCTCAGATGTCCCGGCAAGCCCGGCAAAAGCAAGGGCAAATGCGATAATTGCGGATCAGCTTTGTCGGGTGTAGCGGATCATCCGCGCCCGCGAGAGCACCAGATCGAAGGCATCGTCTCCGTCGCGCGCAAGGCAGATCCGGCGCAGCCATGGCCCGTCGCGCAAGGTAAAGAGAAACCGCCCGCCGCCCAAGGATTGCAGAGGCATCACCCGCCGCGTCGGGCCCGCACCCATGATGACCGCGCCGTCCCTGATCTCGAGCGCGCCGCCCAGATCCGCGACATGCCAGAGCCCGTCGAGATCCGCAGGGATCGGCTCGGGCCGGACAGGCAGGAAGCGCGCCGGGGCGTGACCGGTCTCACCGACGACGGCCGCGCCGTCCATCCGCAGCTCAAGCCGCGAGGTCGGCGACAAGCTGTCAACACCACCGCCCGCGACCGGATAGACCGCGACCTCATCGTCGAGCCGCACGACAGAGGCCGCGCGGACCTCGATCCAATCGGCCCCTTCGGGCGCGACGTAAAGGCCGGGAACCAGATCCGAGCCGGGCTCGGGCAGGTGTTCGCCAAAGAGCGCCGCCAGAACTTGCGCCGCAATGGCCGAGCCGTTCGTCTCGTCGCGGTTCGACACGACCGCGCAGCCGATGCCGGTTTCAGGATCGAGCAGGAGATAGCTTTTGAACCCCGGCTGCGAGCCGCCGTGCCCGATCAGCTCGCGCGTGCCGACCTGTTGGCGGCGCAGCCCGAGGCCATAGCCGGTCGTACGACCGTCCGCGAGATGGCGCGGCGCCGATAGGGCCGCGAGGCGCCCGGCGAAGCTGCCCTCGGCGCGCAGCAGCGCCCGGCCCCAATCGGCCAAGGCGCGACCGCTGCCGATCAGGCTGCCCGCCGCCGAAAGATGCATCCCCTGGAGGCCCATCTGCCAGCTTGCGCCGTCATGCCAATAGCCGGTCGCCAGCCCCTTGACCGGATCGGTCCACATCTCGGCCGCCTGCATGGCAATGCCGCGCCCCTCGCGCAGTTCCCTGCGCAGGAAATCGTCGAACTTGAGGCCATGGGCGCGCATCGCCTCTTCGACCAGCCGATAGCCGCCATTCGAATAATGGACCTCGGTGCCAGCCGGATAGTTCAGCCGCGTCATCGCCTCGTGGAAGGCCAAGAGCTCGGGCGCGCGGGTTTCGGTAAAGATCGAGAGGCCAATCAGGGTCAGGCATTCGCGGCTGTCCGGGAGGCCACCTGACATATCGAGCGCCTGCCCGACCGTGACTTCTGCCGTAGCGGGTGCCAGTCCCGGAAGGTGCTTGCCCAAGGGATCGCTTAGCGAAATCAGCTCGGGATGGGCCAGCACGAAACTCGCGAAGACATGTTTCGTCACCGAGGCATAGCGCACCACCGTGTCGATGCTGAAGGGCGCGAGCGTCGCAAGGCTTTCAACGCCGCCCGCCGCGACCGCCCGAAGGCCGTCGCGGTCGAACAGCAAAACCGCGCCCCCGGGTTCATCCCCGCACCAAGAAACGGATGCGGTCAGCGCCGCTTCGGCAGCGGCCCAGTTGAGCGCGGTCATGTCTTCGTCCTTCTCAGCCTTCGACTTCTTCCAAAGCGACGCTCAGACGGCGCAGCTCTTGCGTATGGGGGTGGGTGATGTTGCCAAGGCGCAGATCCTCGGCTGTGCATTGCTCGACCATTTCACCGCTTTGCATCACCCCAAGCCGGTCGCACAGATGCGCGATGACGGCGAGGTTGTGGCTGACCATGACATAGGTCAGGCCGCGCTCTTCGCGCAGATCGGCCAAGAGGTTCAACACCTCCGCCTGAACCGAGACATCCAAAGCGGAGGTCGGCTCATCCAAGAGCAGCACCTGCGGCTCGGCGATCAAAGCGCGCGCGATGGCCACGCGCTGACGCTGCCCGCCCGAAAGCTGATGCGGATAGCGGAAGCGCGCGGTCTGAGGCAAAGCGACGGCGGAAAGCGCGCGGTTGATGCGCCCGTCGATGTCGTCCATGCGGTGGACAAGCAGGATTTCCGACAGGATGCGGTCGATGGTCTGGCGCGGATGGAGCGAGCCGAAGGGGTCTTGAAAGACCATCTGCACCTTGCGGAAGAAGCCCGGCGGACGGCGCAGCGGCAAGGCCTCACCCGCCAGCAGCATCTTGCCCGACCAGTCCTCGTTCAGCCCGGCCAAGGCGCGCAGCACGGTCGATTTGCCCGAGCCGCTTTCGCCGACGATGCCAAAGCTCTCGCCGCGCGCGACGGCAAGATTGACACCCTTGACCACTTCATGGCCCGAAAAGGCGATCCGCAGATCCTGAATATCGATCATCGGTGCGCTCATTTCGCCTTCTCCTTCAGCCAGTCGTCGTCGCGCTCGAGGATCGGCAGGCGGCGCTTGGGATGGAGAAGCGAGGGCATGCCGTTCAAAAGCCCGCGCGTATAGGGATGCTTGGCCTTGAGCAGCTCCGAGGCGCGCATCTCTTCCATGACCTGCCCCATATACATGACCGAAACCCGGTCGCAGAAATGCGAAACCAGCGGCAAGTCATGGCTGATGAGGATGAGCCCCATGCCGCGGCTTTCGACCAGATCGTCGATCAGCTTGAGGATCTCGGCCTGCACCGTCGCATCCAGAGCCGAGGTCGGCTCATCGGCGATCAAGAGCTCGGGATCGGGCGCAAGCATCATCGCGATCATCGCGCGCTGGCCCATGCCGCCCGAGATCTCGTGCGGATAGCTGTCAAAGACCTTCTTCGGGTCGCGGATCTTGACCTGTTCGAGCAGATCCAGAACCGCCTCGCGCACTTCCTTGCGGGAGCCGCCCTTATGCTCGCGCCAGCCTTCCCCGATCTGCGCCCCGATGGTTTTCACCGGATTGAGCGAATATTTCGGGTCTTGCAGGATGAAGCCGACGCGCTTGCCCCGGACCTTGCGCATGTCTTTTTCGCGCGCGGTCAAGATGTTGATATCGCCGAGCTGCATCCGGTCCGCCGTGACATGCGCGGTATTGGGCAGAAGCTTCATCAGCGCGCGCGCCGTCAGCGATTTACCCGAACCGGATTCGCCCACGATGCCCAGCTTCTCGCGGCCAAGCGACATGGAAATGCCGCGCACCGCCTCGAAGCGTTTGCCGTTGCTTTCAAAGGCGATGCGGAGATTTTGAATATCGACCTGCATTTCGCCTCCTCAGTTCTGTTTGGGGTCGAGGACGTCGCGCAGACCGTCGCCGAGGAAGTTGAAGGCCAGCGAGGTCAGCAGGATCGCCACGGCAGGGGCGACCGCGACCCACCATTGCTGAAGCATGAACTGGCGTGCGGTCGCAATCATCGCGCCCCATTCGGGCGACGGCGGCTGTGCGCCCATGCCGAGAAAGCCAAGGCTCGCGGCGGTGATGATGATCGAGGACATATCCAGCGTCACCCGCACCACCAGCGAGGGCACGCACATCGGCGCGATATGACGCGCGACAATGCGCCAGCGCGACGCGCCGGTCAGGCGGCAAGCCGCGATGAAGTCGCTGTTGCGGATGGTCATGGTCTCGGCCCGGGCGATGCGGGCATAGGGCGGCCAGGCGGTCAGCGCGATCGCCAGAATGGCGCTCTCGACGCCGGGGCGCAGTGCCGCGACGAAGGCCAGTGCAAGGATCAGGCGCGGGAAAGCCAGAAAGACATCGGTGATGCGCATCAAAAGCGCATCGACCTTGCCGCCGAAATAGCCCGCGATACAGCCGACGGCGAGCCCCAGCGGCGCAACCAGCACGACGACGGTGATCACCATGCCAAGGGTAACACGGCCGCCGTAAAGGATGCGCGACAAGATATCGCGGCCCAGCTCGTCCGTGCCGAAAAGATGCGCGGCCGAGGGTTTTGCAAGGCGATTGTTCAGATCCTGGATCGCCGGATCATAAGGCGACAGCAGCGGCGCGAAAATCGCCAGCGCCACGGCCAGAACGATGATGGTCAGACCGATCATCGCCAGCGGATTGCGGCGCAGCGCCAGCCAGATGCGGTAGCGCCGCCCCCAACCCGCCTGTGCGCGCGAGGTGGGCATGTCGTCCAGTGCCCAGCTGCGGAAATTGCTCAACATGTTCGTGGCCCTTATTTCACGCGCGGGTCGAACACGCGGTAGAGAACATCAGCCAGAAGGTTCAGGCCAACATAGATCGTGCCGATCAGCAAAGTGGCGCCGACGACCGGGTTCATATCGGCATTCATCAACGAGATGGTCAGATACTGGCCAAGACCGGGCCAGGCGAAGACCGTCTCGGTGACGACCGCGCCTTCAAGAAGGCCGGCATAGGTCAGCGCGATCACGGTGATCAGCTGGACGGCAACCGTCGGGAAAGCATGGCCAAAAATCACCCGGCTCATCGACAGGCCCTTCGCACGCGCGGCCACGATGAACTCGCCCTTGAGCGCATCGAGCATGAAGGCGCGCGTCATCCGCGTAATGTAAGCCATTGAAAAATAGCTCAAAACTGCGACGGGCAGCACCAGATGGGCCAAGGCATCGCGGAAGGCGTCAAGATCGCCTGCGAGCAGCGCGTCAATGGTCAGAAAGCCGGTCACGGTCGGCAGCATGTCCTGGAAAATGATATCCTGACGCCCCGGTCCCGGCGCAATGCCAAGCCCTGCGTAGAAGATCAAAAGCGCCAGCAGCGCCAGAACGAAGACCGGCACCGAATGTCCGGCAAGGCAAAGCACCCGAATGATCTGGTCGATCACCGAGCCCTGTTTCACCGCCGAGAGAATGCCAAGCGGCACGCCAATCAGCACCGCGATCAGCAGCGCATAGGTCGCAAGCTCCATCGTGGCCGGGAAGTAATGCGCGATATCGGTCGTGACCGGGTTCTGGGTCAGGATCGATTTACCGAAATCGCCATGCAGGATCTGCCAGAGATAATGGCCGAACTGCACAATCAGGGGCTGGTCGAGCCCCATCTCGGCGCGCACGCGCTGGATAACCGCTTCGGGGGCATTGTCGCCCACCGCCGCGATCACGGGATCGACCGGCATGACCCGGCCGATCAGAAAGGTGATCACAGCCAGCCCGAACAGTGTCGCAATGACACTGCCGAGCAGGCTGAGAGTCGTTTTCAGCCGTTTGTTCACGCCTTGGTCGTTCCTGCATAGGAGTTGCTGTCAGACAGCGTGCCAAGCAGAACGCCGGTGACATTCGGACGGCAGGCCGCCGTGTTCGAGCCTTGCATCATGATCGCGAAGGGGCTGTTGTTCATGAAATACTGCTGAAGCTCGAGATATTTCTCGACGCGTTTGGCCGGATCGGCCTCGTCGCGTGCGGAAACCGCCATCTCTGCCGCTTTCTCGTCCTGGAAATGCGAGCGCCAGGCGAAAGGCTTGGTCGCGGCATCATCCGAGTTGTCGGTGTTGATGCAGAAGACTTCGGCGTTCGAGTTCGGATCGAAATAATCCGTGCCCCAGGCCGACAGCGCCATCTCATGCTCACGCGCGCGCATCTTGGTCAGAACCTGACGGTTCTCGGCGGCCAGCAGCGTAACCTTGATGCCGATCTCGGCGAGGTTGGCCTGAACCGCCTGAGCGATTGCGGGATGAGGCTGGGCCGAATAATGGTCCATCTTGATCTCGAAGCCATTCGGGAAACCGGCCTCGGCCAGCAGGGCTTTCGCCTTGGCGGCGTCCTTCTGGAACGGGGTCGCATTGTCGGCGCCCGGCAGACCGTTCGGGACGATCGACTGGTGGACCTCATGGGTCATCGGCAGGATGTTCTTCTGGATGCCCTCGTAATCGAGCGCCCATTTCACCGCTTCCCAGACCTTCGGATGCTTGAGCTTCTCATTCGAGACGTTCAGCGAGATCAGGTTGAGCGAGGCAATCGCCTTGCGCACCAGCACGATCGAGGCATCGTCCTTCAGCGTCTTGAGCTGCTCGCTCGTCAGGTTGCGGGCAATATCGACATCGCCCTTTTGCAGCATCAGAAGCTGGGCCGAAGGATCGACGATATGGCGCAGGATGATGCGCTGAAGATCGCCCTTATAGGTGCCGTTCGGGTTCACTTGCAGCGAGACGGTGTCGCTCGGACGCCAGACTTGCAGCATGAATTCGCCCGAACCGGCCGAGTTCTTTTGCAGGAAGGCATTGCCCCAGTCGCCATCGACCGCTTTCGCCTCGACCACGGCTTTCTCGACGATCGAGCCGACGTTGGCCGAGAGGCAGTAAAGCAGGAAGGCGATCGAGGTCGGCGCGGCGGTGGTCAGAACCAGCGTCTCGGCATCAGTAGCCTTGATCATCTCGGCGGCGTTTTCGGCATTCCAGCCGAATTGGGTGATGATGAAGGCCGGGCCTTTGTTCATCGACACGCTGCGCTGAAGCGACCAGGCGCAATCTTCGGCGCTGAGCGCGCCCCCCGAGGAGAATTTCAGCCCGGTGCGGATCTTGAAGGTGAAGGTCTTGCCGTCTTCGCCTGCGCTCCAGCTTTCCGCGATCTGAGGCTCGACCTTATTGGCGTCCTCGTAGTTCGGCATGACCAACTTGTGATACATGTTGCCGCAGATTTCCGAGCCGATCGCCTCGAAGCTTTCATGCGGATCAAGGCTCGTCATATTGTCGAGCTGCTGGGCGACAACCAGCACGGTCTTCGGATTGGCCGCGAAGGCCGTCCCGAGCGAAAGATAGGACAACGCCGGGAATGCGGCGGCTCCGGCAAGGAAATGACGTCTGGAGAGCATGGTTGAATCCCTAATTTCACGACCGTTCGAATGGACGAAGCTGGGGTCCATACACCGGTTCTTCTGACGAGGCAAAGCGACGGGGCCGCGCAGGCGCCACCACCCGGGAGTTGCGCTATCACGCAGGTTTCAACCACGGCCAATGCCATTTGGAGATTGGATCAGTCCAATTTTGCATAACCGTAGAAGATCAGCCAGTTGCGTCAGCCTCTCTGACCCGACGGGCGCAACTGCGCGGTTGCGTCGCAGCGCTTTCAGTCCGAGACAGGGGCGCGACTTTGAGGGAGATCAGATATGTCCGATTTGCAGGTTGATGCCGTTTTCGACGGCCACAACGATGCCCTTTTGCGGATTTGGCACGCCGGAGGCCCCGATGCGATTCGCCGCTTCATCGAGGGTGACGAGATCGGCCATATCGATCTGCCGCGCGCGCGTCAGGGCAAGCTCGCGGGCGGGCTTTGCGCGATCTATGTCCCCTCGGAACGCGTGCTCGACAGCGAGGGCAACTGGCCGACCCCCTCGCGGCAAGAGGCGCTCGAGATCACCACGGCGATGGCCGGGATCCTGACCCGGATCGAGCGCCAGTCCGAGGGCGGCCTGACCATCTGCCGCAAGGCCGCCGATATCCGCCGGGCCATGGCCGCGGGATCGTTCGCCTCGGTGTTTCATATCGAAGGGGTCGAGGCGATCGGCGCCGATCTCGATTTGCTCTATCTGCTCCATGCCGCCGGGCTGCGCTCGCTCGGCCCGGTCTGGAGCCGCCCGAACCTCTTTGCCTTCGGCGTGCCCTTCCGCTTCCCCTCGACGCCCGAAATCGGGCCGGGCTTAAGCGCGCAGGGCAAGGCGCTGATCCGCGCCTGCAATGAGCTGAAGATCATGGTCGATCTGTCGCATATGAACGACGCGGGCTTTTGGGACATTGCCAAGATCTCGGATGCGCCGCTCGTCGCCTCGCATTCGAATGTCCATGCGATCTGCCCGCACAGCCGCAATGTCACCGACCGCCAACTCGACGCGATCAAGGACACCGGCGGCCTTGTCGGGATCAATTTCGGCGTGGCCTTCCTGAACCCCACCGGCGAGCGCGACACTGCCCTGCCGCTCGAGGTCATGCTGCGCCATATCGATTATATCGTCGACCGGATCGGCATCGACCATGTCGCGCTCGGCTCTGATTTCGATGGCACCACGATTCCGGCGGCGCTGCGCGATGCCTCGGATCTGCCGAAGCTCGTCGATGTCTTCAAGCGCGGCGGCTATGACGGCGACGATCTTGCCAAGATCACCCATGGCAACTGGCTGCGGGTGCTGGAACGGACTTGGGGCGGCTGAGACCTGGGGCGGCTGAGACCCGCGCCGCAAAAAGGGGCCAATCGGCCCCTTTTTCGTCTCATCTCGCCTTAGATCACCTGTTCGCAGGCCCGCGCCGCCTCAAGATAGATCTCTTGCAGATGGCGGGTGACCGGCCCGGGTTCGCCCTGCCCGATCACCGTTTCGCCAATTCGCACGACCGGGGTGACAAAGCTTGACGCGCTGGTCAGGAAGGCCTCGGCGGCCCCTTCCGCCTCGGCGATGGTGAAGGGGCGTTCGTCGAAGATGAGGCCGCGCCGCTCGGCCAAAGTCAGCACGGCGCGACGGGTGCAGCCAGGCAGCGTCACCTGAGAATTGCCCCGCGTCACGATCCTGCCGTCATGGGTCACGATAAAGGCCGTCGATGAGGCGCCTTCGGTGATGAAACCGTCCTGATGCAGCCAGACATCGTTGAAGCCGCCGGATTTCGCCGACATCTTGGCCAGAACCTGCCCGAGCAGCATCACCGTCTTGATATCGCGCCGCTCCCACCGCGGGTCATGCATGAGCGCAACCGCAATGCCCTCACGCTGCGCCGGCGTTCCCGACAGTTTCGCGGGCTGAGTGAAAGCGACGAAGGTCGGCACCAGATCACCCGCCGGGTGGAAATTGCGCTCGGCCACGCCGCGCGAGACCTGCAGATAGACCGTGCCGTCTCGCATCTGGTTGCGGCGGATCAGTTCGATCTGCATTTCACGCACATTTTCGAGAGCCATCGGCAGCGAAATCCCGAGCTCCGACAGTGACCGAGCAAAGCGGGCGAGGTGCAAATCGTTGTCGATGAGGTGGCCGTCAAGCACGGCCGTGACCTCATAAATCGCATCTCCAAAGAGAAAACCCCGGTCCATGACCGAAATTTTCGCTTCACTTTCATTGATATAGGAACCGTTCAGGAAGATCTGCCGCGTCATGTCCATTGCCCGCATCTGAAGAGAATGGCGAAGCTAGGGCCCCCGCCGCGAAATGGCCAATGCCGGTTTTACCCAAGGTCAGACCGAATTTGCATGAGGCTGGTCAGGGCACTGACATGGGGCTGGTCAGGGCCGCGCCAGAGGACTAAAGGCGCGGCTTCGAAAGGGAACACCATGGAACTGAAATGGCTGGAAGACTTCGTCATGCTGGCCAGCACGGCAAGCTTCTCGCGCGCGGCCGAGGCGCGTCATATCACGCAATCGGCCTTTTCGCGCCGCATCAAACAGCTTGAGACCTGGCTCGGTGCCGCCCTGATCAACCGTGCCAGTATCCCCGCCGATCTCACCCCCGAAGGCAAGGCCTTCCTGCCGGTCGCCCAGGACGCAATCCGCACCTTCTACGCGACCCGCGACAGCCTGCGCCCGATGGGATCGGGCCGCCATCCGACGCTGAACCTCGCGGCCTTGCTGTCGCTGACTGTCACGCTCTTGCCCCAACTGCTCGAACGGCTCGAGCGCGCTTTGCCAGGCGTGACCGCCAAGGTCATTCCCGATCGCGGCGGCATCGAGGCCAATATCGACGCTTTGGTCAGCGGCGAGGCCGATGTCTTTCTGACCTATGCCCATCCCAATGTGCCGATGCTGCTCGACCCCGAGCAGTTCGACTGGATCACGCTGGGAACGGAAACCATCCTGCCGGTGATCGCGCCCCGCCTGCGTGACCGCACAGCAGCGGTCACGCCGGGTATTCTCGACGAGGCCGCGCAGGGCCATTGCGAGATCCCCTATCTCGATTATGGCCGCGCCTCGTTCTTTGGCACGACCTTGCAGCGGCTGATGACCCAATATCCGTTCCGCCGCCGCATCATCTTTGAAAACTCGATTTCCTTCGGCCTGCGCGAATTCGCGCTGCAAGGCTGGGGGCTGTGCTGGCTGCCCGAAAGCCTCGTGCGCGGGGATCTCGATGCGGGCCGCTTGATGCTCGCCTCGCCCTTGGCGCAGTGGCGTCTGTCGGTCGAGATCCGGCTTTACGCCTATCGCGGCGAGGATCCGGGGCGGGGACATCCGCTCTGGGAGCGTATTCTGGAAACCCTCGCCACGCCTGACGCCGCCGCACCCGCGAGGGCGTGACGGCGCGAGGACAGCGTGGCGGCTCGGTCAGAAGAAGAAGACCGCCGCACCCAGACTGACCGCCGAAATCCAGATCGTCGCAAGACCACCCAGCACCAGCGGACGCAGGCCGAGGCTTTTGAGTTTGGCGAAATTGGTGTTCATCCCCAAAGCGGTCAGCGCCATGGTCAGGAGGATCGGCGTGATCGTAACCAGCCCGTCATGGGCGGGCGCCGGGATAACGCCCAGACTGTTGACCAACATGATCGCGACGAAAGCGATCAGAAAGAAGGGCACCAGCGGCGGGCGCGCGGTGGATTTGTCGCCCCCGCCTTTGCGGTTGATCATCAGCCCCATCAGGATCAGCAGCGGCGCGAGCATCACCACCCGGCACAATTTGACGACGATGGCGATCGTGCCCGCCTCTTCGCCGCCCTGAAAACCCGCGCCAACCACTTGCGCGACCTCATGGACCGCCGCGCCCGACCAGACGCCATATTGCGCAGGGCTAAGCCCGAACACCGGCATCAAAAGCGGGAAGGCGAACATCGCAAGCGTGCCAAAAATCGTGACACAGGACACGGCATAAGCGACATCCTCATCCTTGCCCCGGATCGTCAGATCGGCCGCGGCAATCGCAGACGCCCCGCAGATCGACGAGCCCGCTGCGATCAGGCCGGTCAACTCGCGCCCGATCCCCATGCGGCGACCGACCCAGAGCGTGAAGAAATAGGTCGAGAAAAGCGCAATCGCCGCCACGGCAAAACCGCCGACCCCCAGCGCGCCAATCTGGCTTAGGGTGATCTGGAGGCCCAAAAGCGCAACAGCCGCACGCAACAGGGTCTTGGCCGCGAATTTAACCCCGGTCACGGCGGTTTCGGGCAAAGCGAAAATATTGGCAAAGAGCATCCCGACCAGAATGCCAATGATCATCGGGCTGAAGGTCCCGAGCCCCGGCAGGGACCGCAGCCCATAAGCCGCAGCCGCGAACAAAGCGACCAGCGTCAGACCGGGAATATGGCCCATGAAGGGCAAGTCCCGTGCGGGGCGTTGAAGCTGGCTAACCTGCATGGCGATGTCTTTCCTCACTGCTCGGACTCGCTCTTGCGCCCTTGCATTCAAGAAGAAAAACAGAAGTTTTCTATCGGATTGATCTGAATTTTAGATTGATTGATGCCATCGCGTCCGGGATCAGAAATAAATCAATAATATCAGCGCAATAAGAAGGACGCGCAGAATTACTTTCTCGATGCGCGCGATCAAAGAGTGATAATTTTCTTCGTTCTTTCGCAACTGGGGATCATAATTTCGCCACAATCGCGTGCAACTGACCCCTTGCGTCACGAATCACGATCCCTCCGCCAAAGCCCCCGCCTCGTCGATCAGCATCGCAAAGGCGCGCGCCGCCCGACTGAAATGGCGGTCCAACCGGCGCAGTTGCAAAAACGGGCGCGCCCCGATCGTATAGGGCAGCGCCCTGAGCCGCCCCGCCTCAATCAGGGGCCCGGCGACAAGGCCCGAGACCACGCCAATGCAATCGCTGTTCTCAATCCCGGAACAGACCGCTTCATTGGTCGAAAACTCCATGACCACCGACAGACGATCCGGATCGACGCCACTACGGCGCAGCTCGGTTTCAAAGCTCGATCGCGTGCCCGAGCCACGCTCGCGCGTGACCCAACCCTGCGTGGCAAACGCACGGCGCAAATCCTTGGGCGGCTCGGCGGCCCAAGGGTGGCCGGGCGCGCAGACCAGCACCAGAAGGTCTTGCGCCACCGGTTGCTGCGCGATCCGGCTCGCCTCGTCCGGGCCGAGATCGCCCTCGACCGCGCCCTCGACATAAGCGAGATCGCAGAGCCCTTTGCGCACTGCCTCGAGACATTGCACCGTATTGCCGACCTCGACCGTCAGCGCGATGCCGGGATGGCGCGCGGCAAAGCGCATGACGAAACGGGGCAGCCAGTGGCTTGAGACGGTCTGGCTGGCATGGATGCGCAGCTCTCCGAGTTTCAGCCCCGAGAGGTCGCCAAGCGTCGCCTCGGTATCCTTGACCACCGCCATGATCTCTTGCGCCTTGCGCTGCATCACACGGCCCTCATCGGTCAGGCGGATGCCACGTCCGACGCGGTCGAAAAGCCGCAATTGATGCGTATTTTCAAGCGTCTGAATGGCACCGCTGACAGCGGATTGAGTCAGATGCAACCGCTCGGCTGCACGGGTGACGTGCTCAAGTTCGGCCACCATCAGGAAAATTCGGAGTTGTTCGAGTGTCATGCTCTGGCCTTTTGCCGCAGGTTCCCCGATCCCTCGCCCCGCCGCAAGGCGCTTGATCTGCATCGCCGCACCGCTTATATGTCTAGCCAGTTAGCTAGACAGGTGCGCCATGTGGACTTTGCAAGATGCCAAGAACCGCTTCTCGGCCGTGGTGGATGCCGCGCTGTCGGGCGAGCCGCAAGAGGTCACGCGCCGGGGGAAGCCTGCGGTCGTCGTCCTCTCGGCCGAGGATTATGCCCGCATGACCGCCGCTGCCCGGGCGGCGCGCGGCACCTTCACCGATCACCTCCTTGGTTTTCCGGGCCTCGATCTGGACCAGCGGCCGAAAGCTCGCCCGCGGGATGTCGAGTTCTGAAATGTATCTCCTTGATACCAATGTGATCTCGGCGCTGCGACGCCCCGAACGGGCGCCCGCGGTCGCGCAATGGCTGCGCGGCCAGCCGGATCAGGAGCTTTACCTCTCGGTCATCACTCTGGGCGAGATCGAGCGCGGCATTGCTCGGCAAGAGATCATCAATCCGGGCTTTGCGCGCGATCTGAACGACTGGCTCGACCGCACGACCCAGCTTTTCGCCGACCGCATCCTGCCCTTCGGCAGCGTCGAGGCGCGGATCTGGGGCCGGTTGTCCGCGACGATCGGCCATGATGGCGCGGATCTGATGATCGCGGCCACCGCGCTGGCCCGCGATGCGATCGTTGTCACCGGGAATATGTCCGATTTCACCCCTTCAGGATGCCGCCTGCTCGATCCCTTTCAGCCCTGATCCGGACAAAAGAGATCGAAAACAACCGCGCGCGGGGAAATCTTTTCCGATTTGTGCGCAACGGCACATAGAACAAGCAGGATTCTGGCTAAATTAATCCAAGTTAAAGAGTGTGATTCGTTAATCGGTTCAATATCTGCCTTATCAAAGCGTCTTGCATTTTTCGAATGCAGGACGCTTCTTTTCTGATCCGGAAAAGCCGTCTGCGGGCCTCATCGCCCGCGGCGGTGATGATCCGAAGGGGCCTAGGTCTCTGCCGCCAATTCGACCAAATTGAGACAAAGCGCGGTTGCTTTGGCCATATCCTGCACCGAAACCCATTCGAGCGGCCCGTGAATGTTTTGCATGCCGGTAAAGAGGTTCGGCGTCGGCACGCCCATCTCGGTCAGGCGCGACCCATCGGTGCCGCCCCGGATCGGTACGGAAATCGGCTCGATCCCAAGCTTGCGGCAGGCCGCATAAGCAAGATTGACCGGGGTCATATCTTTCTCGATCCAATAGCGCATATTACGGTATTGCGGGCGGATCTCGCATTGAATCGTGGCGCGGGGTTCGGTGGCCTGAACCGCTGCGCAAACCTGCCGGATCAGCTCGCCTTTCGCGGCCAGACCTGCGAGCTCGAAATCGCGAATGATGAGGCTGATCTTCATCTCGGACGAGCCCCCGCTCATCCCCGTCGCATGGATAAAGCCGTCGCGGCCCTCAGTCAGCTCTGGCACCATCGCGGCTTGCGGCAGCGTCGCGATGATTTTCGCGGCAAGATGGATCGCGTTCACCATCTTGTCCTTGGCCAGGCCTGGATGAATAGAGACGCCGGTCACGGTGATTTCGGCGCCATCGGCCGAGAAACTCTCATACTCGATCTCTCCCACCGAGCCGCCGTCGAGCGTATAGGCAAAAGCCGCGCCGAGATCTTTGGGCAATTGCGGATTGACGCCACACCCGATTTCTTCGTCCGGCGTGAAGGCCAAGCGAAGCGTCGGATGGGCGATCTGCGGATTGCTTAGCAGGTGACGCGCAAGCGTCATCAAAACGGCGACGCCCGCCTTGTCATCGGCGCCAAGCAGGGTCGTTCCCGAAGCGGTAATCAGATCGTCACCAATCTTTTCAGAGAGATAGGGATACTCCTCGGGCGAAAGGACCAGCGCGGAATCATCGGGGAAGGTCACATCGCCACCGTTATATCCCCGGATCACACGCGGCTTCACGCCGGTTGCGTTGAATTGCGGCGCGGTATCAACATGGGCCAAAAGGCCGATGACCGGGCCCGGGGCCGTGCCGGGAATCGTCGCCAAAACCGTGCCATAGGCGGTCAGCTGCACGTCGCTTGCGCCCATTTCGGTCAGCTCGCGTTCAAGCAGACGCAACATGGCGAACTGGATCTCGCTGCTGGGAGAGCTGGCGCTGGCGGCGTCACTTTGGCTGTCGATCGCCGCATAGCGGACCAAGCGCGCCTCGAGTTCATGATCAAATTGTCCAGACATCGAACCTCCTGTCTTCCCCCGAGAAAAGGCGCTTCGCGGGCGATGCTGTCAAGCCCGCGCGGCCCCCGAAATCCGTCTGCTCATCTGCGTCGAAACTCCCGATTGCCCCTGCGCGGTTCTCGCGCCAATCAGATTTATCCACTTGCACCAATCGCGCCAGAGCCAAAATCCACATCGGCGTGCTTCACATTTTCGCGGGGATATTTTTGCGGCGGATTTCGAGACTTAGCACTTAAAGCAAGCCCCGATCAAAACCGGCTCGGCCAGAGGTTGCCGATAAAAAGACAGGATCAGCCGGGAATTGCCGATCCTTTAAACCCGGCTGCCGGAATGAGTTAAGAAATGTTATCTCTGCCGCAATCAGGGCAATCAGGGCGGCCCCAAACAAGCGCCTGGTGCAATCGTGCCAAACACCAACATTCGAGAACTCAAAGAGGAACTGGATGCCTAGCAACAAAAATGACGTGATTCGTGGACCCTATTCGTCCAAACCGATCTATGCTTTGGGCGGAGACGACAAGATCTATTGGGGCCCGGCGAGCGGAAGCGGCATCGTCTACGGCGGCGATACGGGCGAGCATTACGATCCCGATCCCTATCACAACGGCAACCCGGGGGGTGATCGCCTGTATTTGACCGGCAAACAGGGCATCACCGTCCGTTTCATCACGACGGAATCGGGCGTCGCGACCGGTGGCGGCGAATCGCTGAAATTCTTCGGGATCGAACGGCTTCATGGCTCTGCGGGCAATGATATCATCAACGCCGCCCGCGCGACCCTTGCGCCGGCTCATGACGGCACCCCGCAACACGGCCTGTCGATCTATGCGGGCGCGGGCAATGACCGCATCACCGGCACGGCCTTCGCGGATGTCCTCGACGGTGGTTCGGGCAATGACACGATCTTTGGCGGCGCGGGTGACGATTTCATCCAGTCGAGCACCGGCGACGATCTGATCTATGGCGGCGCGGGCAATGACAACATCCGCTGGGGGCTGGGCGACAACGTCGCTCCGGGCAATGACACGATCTATGGCGGCAACACGCAGGAAGGGATCGGCGATCTCATCAACATCTGGGTCGTGAACGGCGACCAGAGAACCGGTGCCCATGTCCGCTTCACCACGGCCGAAGATGGCGTCGCCACCTCGACCATGGGCGGGCGCACCAACACGCTGCATTTCTACGATTTCGAGAACGGCTGGACCCATCGCGGCAATGACACGATCGACGCCTCGGGGGCGAAGATCGGGGCCAATATGCATGGCGTCAACTTCAGCGCACGCTGGGGCGATGACATCCTCATCGGCTCGCGCGGCAATGACACGCTGCAGGGTGGTGAGGGGCGCGACACCATCACCGGCGGCAAGGGCAACGACCTGATCTCGGCCAATGGCGAGGCCTATAACTGGCGCGCTCCGGGCGATGGCGTCGCCGATACGCTGATCTTCCACCGGGGTGATGGCGCGGATACCGTGCTGGGCTTTGACGTCGGCATCGACATCCTGCAGGTCGATGGCCGCAGCTATTCCGTGAGCCAGACCGCCCGCGGCACGCTGCTGGATTTCGGCCACGGTGACAGCATCCTTCTGAGCAACATCTTCGATTTCACCTGAGCCAGATGCGAGAAACCGGGCGATTGACAGACCGTCGCCCGGGCAATCGAGCCTGTGATCCATGATGCGGCGCGCCTTACCTAGGCGCGCCGATCAGCTTTTCAGGCCTGCGGCAATGCGCTCGGCCACGCGCAGGGCATTGGCGGCGATCGTCAGGCTGGGATTGACCCCGTTCGAGGTCGGCATGAAAGACGAATCCGCGACATAGAGGTTCGAGACCCCATGCACGCGGCAGTCACGGTCAAGCACGCTCGTCTTCGGATCCTCGCCAAACCGCGCCGTTCCGCAGGGATGAGCAAAGTTGAGCTGCGGGCTGTTGCCCATGAAAATATGCCGATTGGCGCGAAACGCCTTGCGCATCGCCTGACGAAAGGCGGCGCGGCGATTTTGCAGCTCGGGCGAGATGCGATAGCTGAACTCGAGCCGGTCGCTGCCCGGATCGCCCGCGATCAACCGGTTGTCGGCATAGGGCAGATCCTCGAGCACGCCGACAAAAAGCCGCGCCGGACCCAAAAGCTTGGCCGCCGCAAGGGCCGGGATCCGCAGCGCCTGCCGCAAAGGCCGCAGCGCGCGCAGCCGCGAGACATCGAAGCGGTTTTGCAGGGCGAACAGCACCTCGCCATAGCCCGCGGTGAGGCCCATCGACTGGATCAGCCCGAATCTTTGGCCGTTGCCATAATAGAGATCGCGGAAACTGATCGAGCGGCTTTCGCCATCATCCCGATCCGCGCCTTTGCCCGGCCAGATTGCGACAATCTCGCTGAGATGAAACATCAGGTTGCGACCGAGCACATCGTGACGGTTGCCGATGCCCGCAGGCCAGCTTTCACTGCGCGAGCGCGCCAGCAGCGCGGGCGTGCCAAGACCGCCCGCCGCCACGACATAGGCACGCGCGCTCAGGGTGAACTCCTCGCCCTCCCGCCTGCAGGTGATCGCGCTGACCTGATCGCCCGCGGTGATCTCGACGACCTCGCAGCGGTCCAAAAGCGCGACCCGCCCGGTTTCAAGCGCGGGCAAGACCCCCGCGGTGCGCCCGTCCATCTTGCAGCGTTTCGCGCAGCGCCGCCCGAAGCAGTTCTCGCATCCCGGCAGGAAACGCGCGGCCATATGGGTCTGGTAGGGGTGCAGCCCGTCGCGCCGCAGCGAGTCGCAAATGGTCTGATCGGTGGACGAGAGCGCGCGCGCCGGATAGGGTAATGCGGGCGCCTGCGGATCGAGCGGATCGGTTTCGCCACTGATGTGGAAATAACGCTCGGCGCGTTCGAAATAGGGCGCGAGTTCGCCGTAGCCCACCGGCCAGCCGCCGGTCGGATGCGGGCGCTCGGGCAGATCGTCGAGGTCGTGACGCTCGGGCCGCTCAAGCGTTGCCGCGTAATAAAGCGACGTGCCCCCGACGGCCGCGCCGATCACGCCTTCCAGCTCGACGCGGCGGTTGTCGAGATGCGCGACCAGCGGGCTTGGCCAAGCGCCAGCGTCCAGCCGCTCTTCCGCCGTCTGCGCCGAGGTCATCGGCAGGCCAGAGGGGGTGTCGCCGAGATCCTTGCCCTTCTCGATCATCAGAACCGAGAGCCCGAGCTCGGCCAGCCGCCGCGCGGCCAGCCCGCCCCCGATCCCGGTGCCGATGACAATCACATCCCAATCCGAGCCCATGATCTCGCGCGTCATAATAACCTCAACACCAAACAGGCAAGCGGGCGACACAGACCCTTCCAAACTGGTTCGGGGCGATCATCTTCTTGCTTCGCGCGACGTTAGAGCGAAGCCCGACCGCGCGTAAGTTGCCTGTTTGTTAGGTTTATTCTGCCACGGTGCGGCTTAATCGGTGTAATCGAAAGATTTGGGGTGGTTCGCCAGACTGCCGGTGGTCGCGGCGTAAAGAATGGTCCGGCCATCGACGGTTTCGGCATTCCCACCCATGCCCATCCAGTTCAAGGTCTGCGGCCCATCCGCGGAATCCGCGCGCAAGAGCAGGCCGAACATCACCTTGTCGGTCTTTTGATAGAGCACCGCGATCTGGTTGTTGCCGCAATCGTGCTTCTTGCAGCCGGTCATCACCAGATACTCCTTGCCGCCGAACTGCACCATCTGGCTCGGCGAGGTCACCGGGCCGCTCAGAACCCAATCCGGCACGGTCCAGCCCGTCGCCATTTTGTCGAAACTCGCGCGCATTTCGCTGTTCGTCGACAGATCGGCGAGGGTCGGTTCAGCGCTTTCGGCAAAAGCCGCTGGCGTCAGACCAAGGATCAGCGCCAAAGCTCCGGCAGCGCGCAGAGAAGAGAGCATGTTCTCATTCCTTTCGATGTTTCGTCAGGGACTTACCCAAGAGCCCATGTCCCGCTTTCAACCTAGAAAGGCACGAAAGCGGCTTCAAGCCAACTCAATGTGATGGATCCGACGGGGCCGATCCGGCGTTGAGCCGGATCAGATTGCGCGGTTTGTTTGCCTGATCAGGACGCGGCCCGCAAAGTGCGGACGCAGTCTTGAAGCTTGCGGAAGGCCGCGAAACGGGCGTCATGACGCGCGACGGCCTGAGGCTCGGGCAGATAGGTCTTTTCGGTCCGCGTCATCGCCGCCATCGCCTGTGTCATGCTATCGTTTTTGCCCGAGGCAACCGCGCCCAGAATGGCCGAACCGAGCAGAACAGGCTCTTCCGCCTCGGTCGCGACCAGCGGCAGGCCGGTGGCATCGGCGAGAATCTGGCGTGTCAGGTCATGCGCACCGGCACCGCCCGAGATGACGATCTGCTTGACCACCGCGCCATTCGCCGCCTGAGTCTCGATGATCTGGCGCAGGCCGTAGCCGATCGAGGCCACACCCGCGACGTAAAGCGCAATCAAGCTGTCGAGATCACGCTCCATCCCCAGACCGGCGATGACGGCGCGGGCATGGGGATCGGCGAAGGGCGCGCGGTTGCCAAGGAATTCCGGCACGACATGGATCTCGCCCGCCAGCGCAATCGCATCTGCGGCCTTGGCCTTTTCAAGCGCACGATCCGCCAGCCACACCGGCAGCGGCTGGCCCGCCTTGGCCGCAGCCGAAGCTGCCTCGGTCGTCGCAGGGTGGAAGGCAATCAGCTGATCGATGGCCGCGCCTGCTGCCGATTGGCCGCCCTCGTTCAGCCACATATCCGGCACCATCGCCTGATAATAAGGCCCCCAGACACCCGGCACGAAAACCGGATCCTTGGTCGTGGTCATGGTGCAGGACGAGGTCCCGAAGACATAGGCGAGGCTGTCGGTCGGCGCGCCTTCGGCCCCCACGGTGCCGACGCCGCCCGCATGAGCGTCGATCAGGCCCGCGCCCACTGCGATCCCGGCAACAAGGCCCAGATCGGCGGCCGCTGCCGCCGTCAGACCCGCGCCAAGCGGGGTGCCGGGCGCGACGATTTCCGTGCCGATCCGCGCAAAGCCTTCATCGGCCAAAGCGCCCAGCCCGATCTGGCGGAAATAGCTGTCGTCCCAACGGCCCTCATGGGCGAGATAGGTCCATTTGCACGTCACGGTGCAGGTCGAGCGGGCAAGGCTGCCCGTCGCGCGCCAGCCGAGATAATCGGCGAGATCGAAGAAATGACCGGCCTTGGCGAAGGTTTCGGGCTTTTCTTCGGCGAGCCAGAGGATCTTCGGCGTCTCCATCTCCGGAGAAATCACACCGCCGACATATTTCAGCACGTCATGGCCCTGCGCATTGATCCGCTCGGCCTGAGCAATGGCGCGGTGGTCCATCCAGACGATGATATTGCGCTCAGGATCGTTCGAGGGACCGACCGCCAAGGGCGCGCCGTCACCGTCCAGAACCACCAGCGAGCAGGTCGCATCAAAGCCGATCCCCGCGACATCCTCGGGCGCAATCGCAGCTTGCGCCACCGCGCCCTTGACCGAGGCGCAGACGGCTTGCCAGATCTGGTTGCCCGATTGCTCGACGATCGAGCCCGGCTCGCGCCAAATGGTGATGTCCTGCTTGGCCGAACCCAACATGCGCCCGGCAAGGTCAAAGACCCCGGCGCGGGCACTGCCCGTCCCAACATCCACACCGATGAGATATTTGCCGCGCTGGGTCATGGGCTGGCCTTTCAACTTCTGGAAAAAGATGCCCCCTCCGCAGGGGAGGATGCGGAGAGGGCGTGCGCGGACCTTAGAGGTCGACGCTATTCGGCAGGATCACCAGATCCCGGACGACCACACCGCGCGGGCGGGTCAGCATGAACATGACGCAATCGGCGACTTCCTTGGGCTGCATCAGCGAGCCATTGGCCAACGCATCCTCCATCTTGGCTTTCGGCCAATCGTCGAGAAGCGCGGTCACGACCGGACCGGGCAGAACCGCGCCGATGCGCACGCCATGGGGCGAGATCTGGCGGCGCACGGTATGGGTGAAGGCCTGAACCGCATGTTTCGAGGCGGTGTAGATCGGCTCCCAGACCACCGGCACGACGCCCGCGACCGACGAAGTCATGATGATATCGCCAGATTTCTGCGCGATCATGTGGTTCATGACCGCATGGACCGAGCGGAAGGCCGCATTGATGTTGAGGTTCAGCATCACATCCCAGGCGTCGGGATTGCCCTCGGCAATCGGGCCGCCAATGTAGGCACCGGCATTCGCGTGGAAGATGTCGAGCCCACCTGCAAGGGATTTGATCCCCTCAAGCATCCCTGCGACACTTTTGGGGTTCAGCAGATCGACAACCAGCGGGAAGGCGTTCGGGCCCAGCTCGGCGACCAGCTCGCCCAACCGCTTCTCGTCGCGGTCCACCAGCACGACCTTGGCGCCCGCATCCAGCATCGCGCGCGCGCAAGCCAGACCGATCCCCGATGCCGCGCCGGTGATCGCGGCGACCTTGCCCTTGAGTTCTTCAGCCATTTCTTCAGCTCCTGTGGTGGGCGCGGCTTAAGCGCGCCCGTGGCTCACACGCGACCGGCGCGCAAGCGAATCGACAATGACGGCAATCGCCAGAACCGCGCCGGTGATCATGTAGCGCAGCGAAGACGACAGGTTCAGCAGCGTCAGCCCGTTCGAGATCGCCTGAATGACGATGATCCCCAAAAGCGCCGAATAGGCACTGCCGCGGCCGCCAAAGAGGCTGGTGCCGCCGATGACCGCCGCCGCAATCGCGTTGAGGTTCACGTCACCCGTCCCGGCCTGCTGGCTCGACGAGGCCAGACGCGAGGCCGAGAGCACGCCGCCAAGGGCGGCAAGGCTCGAACAGAGGATGAAGGCCGACATATAGATGCGCTTGACGTTGATGCCGGCGCGACGCGCGGCCTCGCGGTTGCCACCAACGGCGAACATCGAGCGGCCCCATTGCGTCCGGGTCAGCGCATATTGCAGCGCGACGACCAGAACCACGAAAAGCATGAACATGTAAGGCACGCCGCGGCCACGGTTCAGGTAATAGACCGCGAATTCAAGGCCAAGCGTGATCGCACCGGCCTTGACGAGCAGAAGCGACATCGGCCGCGCGCTCAGACCCGCCGCGATCCGGCGTTTCGCGGTCGAGAGACCTGACAGGATGATGACGATGCCGGGCAGAAGCGCCAGCGAATGCGACAACCATTTCGGCATGATCAGGATCTGGCCGAACTTCACCAAAGGCGAGGCATAGGGCAGGTTGATCGAGCCGGTCGGGCCGAGGATATAAAGCTGCATCCCCAGAACGGCCAGCAGACCGGCCAGAGAGATAATGAAGCTCGGCATCCCGATCTTGTTGAAAAGAAGCGAATAAATCAGGCCGATCACCGAACCGGCCAAGATGGCTGCCAGAATCGCAACCGCGACCGGAAAGCCCATATTCACCCAAAGAACGCCCGTGACCGCAGAGGCGAAGCCGCTGACCGAACCGGCCGAAAGGTCGATCTCGCCCAAAAGCAGCACGCAGACAATGCCAAGCGAGATCACGCCCACCGTCGCGCAATCAAAGAGCAGGTTCACCAGGTTGTTCGGCGCCAGAAAGACCGGGTTCAGGCTGGTGAAGACGACCGAAATCACGATCAGACCGACGACCACGGGCAGAACGCCGAGATCGCCCGCCTTGACGCGATCGATGAAGGCACGCAGCGCGCCGCCAATCGTGTCGTCATGGCGCACACGCTCGTCGCTGCGGTCGAGGGCGGCGGGGGGATTGGTCTGGCTCATGCGAGGTTCTCCTGCGGATGGGCCTCGGCGGCCTTGCGCTCTTGACGGCGCGACACCGAGTTTTCGCTGGCGCCGGTAATGGCGGCGACGAGCTCTTGATTGCTCGATTCCGGCGTGAAAATGCCGTTGTTCTTGCCCAGACGCAGCACGACGATCCGGTCGGCGACGGCGCGGACATCTTCCATGTTATGCGAGATGATGATGACGCCCAGCCCGCGATCGCGAACACGCTCGATCAGGTTCAGAACCTCGGCGGTCTGCGCGACGCCAAGCGCGGCGGTCGGCTCGTCCAGCATGATGATCTTGGGATTGAGGAGCAGCGAGCGCGCAATCGCGACGGTCTGACGCTGGCCGCCCGAGAGCGAGGCAATGGGCTCGCGCACCGAAGGAATGCGGGCCGCGAGCTCTTTCAGAAGGGTCCAGGCCCGGACCTCCATCTGAACCTCGTCAAGCGCGAGCGGGTTGATCTCGTGGCCAAGGAACAGGTTGGCGACCACGTCGAGGTTCTCGCACAAAGCAAGATCCTGAAAAACCGTAGCAATCCCCATGCTCAGGGCCGCGCCGGGATCAGAGAGATTGACCTCTTTCCCCATGAATTCAATCGTGCCCGAGGTGGGTTGATGCACCCCGGCCAGAACCTTGACCAGCGTCGATTTTCCCGCGCCGTTGTCGCCCACCAGGGCAACCACTTCGCCCGCGTGGACATCGAGTTCAATATCGGTCAGCGCAGAAACGGCACCGAATTTCTTGGTCACGCCCCGCAGGCTCAGAATGCGTTCGCCCCGCGCGGGGGAAGCTGATGATAAGTCGGTCATGCCATTTGCGCCCGTGTTGAAATGAAAGAGCCATCCGACCGGAACGCGCCAGTCGGATGGCCGGTTCAGCCGTGCTTACTGGATGCCCAGTTTTTTGCAGCCGTCGGCATATTCGCCGGTGCACACTTGCGCAGCGGTCTGGATGCCTTTGTCGAAAATCTCGGCCTTGATGTTCTCGGAGGTGATAACCGCCGGGACGAAAAGCTCCGAGGGAGTGTTGTAAAGCGTGGTCTTGGCTTCCGGGGTCTCACCTTTCAGGAATTGAACGGTGATATTGGCCGCCGCCGCTGCCACGATTTCCGAGGGTTTCGAGATCGTGTTGTATTGATCGCCCGAGATGATCAGCTGCAGCGCCGCGATGGTCGCGTCATTGCCGGTGACCGGGGGAACCGGGTTCACGCCCGCCGCCTTGAAGGCTGCGATCGCGCCGCCTGCGGTGCCGTCATTGGCCGCAACCACGCCTTTGATGTCGGCGCCAAAGCGGGTGATCTGGCCAGCCGCCCATTCCTGCGCTTTCGGCGGCGCCCATTCCGGCGTGTCGAACTCGGCCAGCGTCTTGAAGCCCGAGCCTTCGAGGCCCTTGTGGATCCCGTCGCGGATCAGACCAGCCGCCGCGTCGGTGGGCGAGCCGTTGATTTCCAGAACGCCCGAGCCCTCAGCAACGCCCGAAGCTTTCAGATGGGCAACCAGCGAATCGGTGATGGCCTTGCCGATGCCTTCATTGTCAAACGAGACATAGAAATCGGCCGGCGTGTCCGGGATCGGACGGTCATAGGCGATGACCTTGACGCCCTGCGACTGCGCCAGCGTGACCAGACCGCCAGCGGCTGCCGAATCGACCGGATCCAGCACGATGACCTTCGCGCCCTGCGCGATCACCGAGTTGAACTGCTGCTGCTGCAGGTTCACGTCGGCATTGGCGTTTTGATAGATCACCTTGCAGTCTTTGCAGAGCTTTTCCATCTCGGCTTTGAAGCCCGGGAAATCATGCTCTTCGTAACGGGTCGACGCCTGGTCGGGCATCAGGAAGGCCACCGTCGCGGCGTCCTGCGCGAATGCGCCCGCAGCAAAGCCGCCCGCAAGGACCGCAGCACCGGCCAACATTGTCGCTTTGAGTTTCATAGGTCTTTCCTCCACCATTGAAAAAGTCTGGTTCCGTTTCCCGAACCCTATGTGCACGCCGCGCCGACACCGCTCACTTTGGCCCTTGGACCTGCGAAAAACGGCACCGGCACATCGCCCAAAAGCCAGATGGAAGCTCTCCGAATCTCTGGAAACAGAGCATCAGCGCCGGTCGTGACGACCTGGCAAGCTGGGGTCCTGTTTTCCGACATTCGGCTCATCCCTCTCCACCATCGATTGTGCTCTCTTGCGCAATCGATGGTGCAAGTAGAATATGAGACACAAAAATGTCAAGCCAGAGACAGATCGCGAAAGGGAGAGACGCAACGTGACCAATCCGCCTTCGGCCCGCCGGACCACCGTTCATGATCTTGCCGAACTGGCAGGAACCTCGGCGAGCACCGTCAGCGCCGTGCTCAACGGCAGCTGGCAGAAGCGGCGGATCAGCGAGCGTTTGGCCAATCACGTCACCCGCATTGCCGAAGAGCAAGGCTATGCGCTGAACATGCAGGCGCGGGCCTTGCGGCGGGCGCGGTCGGGGATCATCGGGATGATTCTGCCGATGTATGACAACCGCTATTTCAGCTCGATTGCCCAGACCTTCGAGGATATGGCGCGGGCGCGCGGTCTGTTTCCGATCGTCACCTGCACGCAGCGCGATCCGAGGTTGGAGCTCGCGGCGGCGCGCTCTCTGCTGGCCTATCAGGTCGAATATCTGGTCTGCACCGGCGCGACCGATCCCGACCGCATCTCTCGCTTGTGCAGTGCGGCGGGGGTGCCGACGATCAACCTCGACCTGCCGGGCAGCCTTGCACCTTCGGTGATCTCGGACAACTTCACCGGCGCGCGCGAATTGACTCGCGACATTCTTGATCGCGCGTCAGTCGGTGCAGCCCCCTCCCCGGCGCTGTTCATTGGCGGTCGCGGCTCGGACCACAACACACGCGAACGTCTGCGCGGTTTTCTGGCCGCCCATGAAGAGCGCGGCCTGCGGCCCGAGCCCCATCAGATCCTCACCTGCGGCTATGCCGCGACCAAGGCCGCCGAGGCGTTAAGCGGCTTTGTCGCCGCCGGACATCCGCTGCCGCGCGGCCTCTTTGTCAATTCAACGATTTCGCTCGAAGGGGTCATTCGTTGGTTTCGCCAGCCGGATTCGCCCGATCTCGGCGACAT
Source organism: Paracoccus aminophilus JCM 7686 (assembly GCF_000444995.1). NCBI lineage: Bacteria > Pseudomonadati > Pseudomonadota > Alphaproteobacteria > Rhodobacterales > Paracoccaceae > Paracoccus > Paracoccus aminophilus. The sequence goes on from NC_022043.1 coordinate 246,405, forward strand.
CCGCCTAGGTTGTTTCGACTGGGACCCGTTCGCAGAGATGCTGAGCGACGGCATCGTGATGATGCGTCAGGATGTCGAAACCATGCTAACGACGCTGTTTCGCCTGATCGAGACAGGCAAGCCCGAGATCCGCAGGATCGAGGTGCCGCCGATCCCACTGCGCGGACGGCGCGCCTGAGGCAGAACGGCGGGGACGCGCGCGCCCCCGCCTCTTGGATCAATAATCGCGCTCGTAATAGAGGCCAAGCTTGCTATCGCCCTCGGAATCAACCGTGCCGCGCGCGCGCAGGCTGCGCGAAATATCGAGGTTGAGGTTTAGCTCGGTCTTGCCGCTCTGGCCGACCTGCACATCGGTATAAAGCTTTTTCGACAGATATTTTCCTGCGCGAACAGAGACTTGACCCTGATCATCGGTCGAGAGGTCGAGATCGTCGAGCCCGGTTGCATTGCGCAACGCGCCGACGATCCCTTCACCGCCTTTGCCCGCCAGAACCGCGATCGCATTGGCAAGCTGCGCGGCCTGAAGCGCGGAAATACTGTCGAGACCACGACCGAAGAGCAGATGCGAGATCACCTCTTCCTGCGGCATCTCCGGATCGGATTCGAACTTCACCTCAGGGTCGCGCGCCTCGCCGTCGATGATGATGCGGGTGGTCACGCCATCCTGCACCGTCTCGGCAACCAGACGCAGCGCCGGGATCATACTGCCTTGCAGCTCGATCAGGCCCTCGGTCATGTCAAAGCGCTTGCCCAGAAGATCAACCCGTCCGCGAATGAGCTCGAGCTGGCCGACCGGGATCACCTGCGCCGAGGTGCCGGTGACGCGAATCTCACCGCCGAGCTCGGCATCAACGCCGCGCCCGCGCACAAAGACCTGACGCGGCGCCGAAATCACGAGATCAAGCCGCGCGGGCTTGGCCCCTGCCGTCGCCGCCGGTCCATTCATCCCCGCCGCCGCCGCATCCGCACTGGGATAGCCGGCGAGGCCTGCCTTGGCGCGCGTGGCGCGCACCGGCGGGCGATCATAAAGATGTTTGATCGCCGGAATCGAGGTCGCACCGCCAAACCCGGTCGAGGGAATGCGCAGCTCGGTCTCGCCGACATTCAACCGGCCCGAGATCACCATGCCGCCAACCAGCGAGCCGCCCACCGTCAACTGGCCGCGCACCCGGGTCTCGTAGAGGTTGGGATCGCGCAGCACGACATTGTTGAGCCCGATTTCCAGATTGAGCGGCCGGTCTCCGGTCAAAGTCACCGGCCCCTTCGCCGTGATCGTGCCGCCATTTTCGACCGCACCCTGCACATCGACCGCAATCCGACCCGCGTTCAGCTCGGCCGTGGCGTTGAGCGAGCTGACGGCAAGACCGAATTTCGGATCGGACAGCCGTCCGCCGCGCAGCGAAACCCTGCCGCTCAAGGCTTCAAGCGAGGGTTTGCCGTTGATGCGCAGATCAATCGCCAGCGGCCCTTCGACGCTGCGGGTGCGCAGGATCGGATTGACGATGCCAATGTCGCTCGTGCCATTCACCCGCAGATCCATGGTCTGGAAGGTCCGCGCGAGCGTGCCCTCGATCTTGGCGCGGGTGTTGCCGGGCGCGGTCGCATTGAGATTGACCGCGAAATTCTGCGGCGTCTCGGCAATCGTGCCGGTGACCTGCGCCGGCCCCGGAAAGCCCGGCGCGACCAAAGCCACATCCGCGAGCCGCCCGTTGACGTTCAACCGGCTGGTCGAATCGCCGTTCGCCTCGATCTGGAGCTGAGGATTGCGGGCATTCAGGCGCTGGAAGGACAGACGGTTCTGTGCGTCCATGGTCGCGGCAATGTCGAAACTGGTTTGACCGCGCAGCAGGGCATCCGCCTTTTCATTGCCGATCGCCAGCCCATTGGCCGAGCCGGTCGCGGTGATCTGGCGATTGCCGCCCTGATCGAGCACATGGCCATTGGCTTTGACCGCCCCGCGGAAGCCATGACCGAGGAAGCGGAGGTCCTGCGCATTCAGCTCGGCGGTAATATCGGTGACGCCCTTCCCGACCTTGCCATTCGCCGCGACATTCAGGCGCGGGTTGGTGACCGTTGCCGTGTCGATGGTGAAAACGCCATCGCGCTCGGTGCCGTTGAGGTTGAGCTGGGTCGTCCCGGCCAACGCGCCGTCGACCTGCGCCTGCCCGAAGGAGAGGTTCTCGCCCTGACCGCTGACCGTCAGGCGACGCGCGCCCGAACCGTCATCGGCAAAGCTCGCATCCGCCGTCACCGCACCACGCCAGCCGCGCCCGAACGAAGCGAGCGATCTGAGGTTGAGATTGGCGCGCAGATCGGTTTTCGCCGGGCCGTAAACCCCCGAGGCGGTCGCGTCCATCTGCTGGTTGTTGAGCGTGAAGCTCTTGATTGTAAATGTATCTCCCTGCTGTTCGGCAGCAAGGTTGAGCTTGGTCTCGCCGGTCAGCGCGCCATCGACGCTGTCCTGCCCAAGCCGCAGCTCTTGGCCGGTGCCGTCGACGGTGATCAGGCGGATCCCGTCCTTTTCAGACACCGTCGCAACCGCATTCAGCCCGCCCGACAGGCCGCTTTCGAGCACCGCGAGATTGGCCACGGCGAGGTTGAGCTTGGCCTGAATGGCGCCAGTGGCAAAGCTGCCTGCGCCGTCGAGCTTAAGCTGCGGGTTGGCGAGCGTCAGCTCTTCAAGCTCGAAATTGCCGTTCTGCTCGGCTGCCATGACTGACAGGTCGGTCTCGCCGCGCAAAGCGCCGTCGATCTGCTTCACGCCCGTGACCAAATCAACCGCCTTGCCGTTCACCGTCAGCTTGCGCGCCTTGTCAGGCCCGCTCAGCTTGGCCTCGGCGCGGATCGCCCCCGACATGCCCGGATCGGCTGCGGCAAGGCTCGGCATCTCAATCGTCGCCGTCACATCCGAGGCGTTGCTGTTGAGATAGCCCTGCCCCTTGACCGTGAGGTTTTGCGCATTGACCGCAAGGTTGCGCAGCTCGATCCCGGTTTCGTCGCGACGGGCGCTGATTTCAATCGTGGACTGCCCGGCCAGCAGCCGGTCGGCTTGCGGCTGGCTGACCTTGATATCCGTGCCGGTGACATGGACATCGGCGTCAAAGCCGCGCGTCAAAATCTGGTAATAACCCGCGATATGGGCCTCGCCGCGACCGGCGAGCTCACGCCCTGCGAGACCCGAGAGATCGCCCAGATCACGGTAAGCCGCTGTCAGATCGCCCGAAAGGGTAATGCCGCTCGACAGCCCGTCCATGGCGAGGTCGCCCTTGAGGCCATAGCTGCTGCCGTTGACGTTCACGCCCGAAAGCTGCAGCGCATTGCCCGGGCGGAAGTCGAAGTTCAGACCGCCGTTAAGCGTATCGCCGACCGCGCGCGCCAAGGCCGCGTCGGCGGGCTTCAAACCGTCGATGCCGAAGGCGACCCAACCATGGATCGAATTCAGCGCATCATTGGTCAGATCGACCTTGCCGAGCCCGTCGAGACGCAGCTCTTGCAGCTGAAGCTCTTCGCGCGAAATCTGGCCGACCCGCCCCTTGAGCGTCCAGCTTGAATCCCGCGTCGCGTCATAAGAAAGCTGCAAGCGGCCCGATTGCACGGTCGTCGGCTTGTCGGCCCAAGGCAGACGCACCGGCAAGATCGGCGCCTGGGCGTCTTCGCCGAACAGCACCAGCAATTGTGCGGTCTTGGGCGCGCCCTGCTCGTTGGTCGAGACCGAGCCGGTCAGGTTCAGCGCATCGGTCTTGACCGAGATCGTCGGAACCCGCATCTCGCCGGTTTCGCTGATCCAGCCTTCGGCCAGAAGCTGAGAATTCGTGCCGAAGAAATCGCGGTGCTGCGGCGGCACCAATGCAGCGATATCGCCACCCATCTGGATGCGGAAGCCGGTGCCCGCAAGATTGTCCTGATTTTGCGGCTCGATGGCGAGATTGCCGGTAATCCGATCCTGCCCATTGGTCGCCAGCGTCAAATCCGCCTTGAACTGGTTCAGCGGCCCCTCGCCCTTGATCGAGGCTTTGACCGAAGGACGGCCCTCGAGATTGACCAGATTGACGAAAAGCCCGTTGGCATCTTCATCGAGATCAAGCCCGAATTTCAGAATCCGGGTCTCGTTCGAGAAATTCGCATCCAGCGCGAACTGACCGCGCGGCCCGTCCACGCGGTTGATCGTCAGCTTCGCCTCGCCCTCGCCGCCCGAAAGCCGCATCGAACCGTCGATCGACACCGTCGCGGCGACACCGATCACCGGTTCGCCCAGCTCGACCCGGCCGACATTGATATGTTCGATATTCACGCCAACCGGCAGTTCCGGCAGCTTGAACTCACGGGTTTCGGCCTGAGGCGCCGAAGCGTCCCCTTTCGGCAGACGCGGCAGGATGACCCGCTCGGCCGACAGCTCTTGAATCGAGACCCGGCCCGCGAAGAGCGCCGAGCGCGTCCATTGGATCGCGCCGTTTTCCAGCGTGATCCAGGCCCCGTCATCATCGGTGATGGTCATGCGGGTGAAGGTCGCGGTCGAGGACAGCGCGCCCTCAAACCCGTCAATCGTGACCTGCCGCCCCGCACCCGAGAGCTTTTCTTGCAGGAAGCGCGTGATGAAGCCCTTGTCATCCTCTGTCTGGGCCGAGATCTCGGCCGCCGACTGAGCTTGGGCAAACGGGGTGACTACGGCCAGCAGCCAAAAGGCCATGGCGAGGCGGAGCATGAAGCGGGGAAGGATCATCATCTGCATCAGAACGCCTGCCCAAGACCGAGATAGACCTGCACCCCTTTGCCCGTATTGCCGCCCGCGGGACCCGCGACGTCAAAGCGCAACGGTCCGATCGGGGTCTTGTAGCGCACACCCACGCCCGCACCGGCCTGCCAATCATTCGAGCCCGAAAAGCCGCTTTCGGCCCAGATCCGACCCGCATCGACGAAAGCCGCAAGGCCGATCTTTTCGCGCAGCTGATAGCGCATTTCGGTCGAAACAATGGCCATGCTCATGCCGCCGGTCAGGATCGGACCATTGGGACCGGGAATGACCTCGACCCCCAGCGATTCATAGGGTTGCCCCCTGACGGTGCCACCGCCGCCCGAATAGAACAGATAGTCGCGCGGCGTGTCCTCGATATTCGAGCCGACAATGGTGCCTAGGCGCAAACGCCCTGCGAGCGTCAACTTGTCTTGCGGCAGGAAGCTGAAATAGCTGCGCCCCTCGCCCGCGATGCTGGCCCCGGTGCCCGTGCCCTTGAGGCCGAAGAAGGGAATGAGATTGCCCTGAAGCCAATAGCCGCGCTTCGGATCGGTGTCGTTGTCGCGCTTGTCCCAGGTGACCGACATCGGCAACGAGAAGAAGCGGAAATTCGTCTTTTCGCCTTCGTCATTCACACGCTGCGCCGAATATTGCAAAGCGGCATCGGCCTTGAAGCGATCGCTCGGCAGGTAGGTGAAGCCAAAGCCGAAGGTCGCGCCGTCGAGATCGTAATCCTCGTCGCGCAGGCGCTGCAGCTGGAACTGGAGATAGCCCGTCGTATCGGCGTTCAGCGTCGCCGGACGGTCGAGACGGACGCCGAGCGAATAATCCCGCCCCGAGGTCTTCGCGCCGATATCGGCGACCTGCGCATCGAAACGCAGCCGCTCACCGCCGCCGAAGAGGTTGCGATGCATCCAATAGCCCGACAGCATGACGCCCTCGTAGCTGGAAATCTCGAAGCCGCCGCCAATCCGGCGCGGCTTTTGCTCGATGACCAGCAGATCGACATCCTGAGTATTGCCCGGCCCGACGCCGTCCGCCTCGGTCAAGGTGATCGCCGAGAAAACCCCGCTGCGGCGCAGGCGTTTGCGCATGTCGTCGATCTTGGCCGGATCGAAGCGCTCGCCTTCGGGAAAGCCCGCGATCTTGCGCAGACGGCGCGGGTCCATGCGCTCATAGCCCCGAATGGTCAGTTTGCCGAAGGTCAGTTCCGGGCCGGGGGTCAGCACGACCCGGCTGTCAACGCGATGGTCCTCGTGATTGGCAGTGATCTGGGTTTCGGCGACATCTGCCTTGGCGTGACCGGCATTGCGCCAGCCCTCGACGCCCTTGGTCGCGGCCTGTTTGATGATGCCGGTGCCCGCGACCTTGCCAACCGCATAACCCTTGGGAATTTCGCTGCCCGGCGCGACCGGCGCGATCTGAGCGCGGCTGAACTTGAAGCGGTTGCCGGTCACCACGGTGACATCGACGCGTTTGACAACCGGCGGCGCGTCCAGCGTCGCGACCTGTGCCGCCTCAACCCCGTCGAGCGTGATCCGGATCACCGCATCATAATAGCCCGCATCATAAAGCACGCCGAGCAGACGCGCATAATCAGCGCGCGCCGCCGCCAGAAGATCCTGACCGGTGACCCGACCCTCTTCTTGCGCGCTTTCCAACAGAGAGGCCTGCTTCAGCGCCGAATCCATCGAATCGGCATCGCCGCCAGTGATCTTGAAGTTCAGATCGACCGGAGAGCTCTCATTGCCCTTCTTGCCACCGAAGAGGCCGGAAAAGGGTGAAGATGCCGGAGACATCGAGGAGGATGAGGACGAAGATTGCGCATGGGCCACGCTTGCCAAGGTTCCCAAGCCAAGCGCTGCCGCCGCTCCGATGCCGATTACCCGCTTCATCCCTGCCCGTCCTTTTGCGCGTTTTGCAACAAACTTGCCAAATTCCGGCCCAGAGTCCAACCCGTGAAGTCCTTCGCCAGCGTTTTTCAACCGACTGCGGCAAGACAGCCATAGAGCGCGGCCAGATCGTCGCGGATCATCAGCACCGGAACCCGCTCGGGGATCTGGCGCATCAGCGGGTCCGAGAGGAAGGCCGGGCCGAAGACATCCATGCGGTCGGCGCAGCTGCGCGCCACTGAGCCCGCCAGATACATGCCCTCGATCGGCATGAAGCGCATGGCAAGCTCGCGACAGAGAATCCCGAAGATTTCCGTATAAAGCAAATGGGTGCGCAACGCCTCGGGGTCACCGGCGGTCGCAGCGGTCACGACATCCTCGGCGCGCATCCCGGTCTCGCCGGTGCGCGCCTCGTGCAGACGCGCCAGACCACGGCCCGCAAAAAGCTCTTCGGTCGAGGTGAAGGGCGCGGCGCGCTCGCCCAATTCGATCAGCAGGCGGGTCGCGATATTGACCGGCAGCCGGGTGTGGCCCTCTTCCGCCTCAAGGCAGACGATGCCGCCCGAAGGCAACACCTTGACCGCGCAAACGTTAAAGCCGGTCCCGGCATTGACAACCAAAGCCTGACCATTGCGCGGACGCGTCTCGGGCGCGGCGCGCAAAACCGTGACGCCGTCTTCTCCGAGCGAGGGCGTCGCATAGCCAAGCGCGGTCAGGTCATTGATCAGCCGCGCGACGGGAGCGCCGGTGAGTTCGCGCAGCCGCGCCTCGGTGAAATCCCAATCGCGATTGGTCAGCCGCGCCACCCCGCCAGAGACCGGGCCCGCCACATCGACGCAGACCGCCTCAAGCGCCGGATGCCCCTGTTGGTCCAGATAGGCGCGGATGACATCGTCAAAGCTCGGATAATCATCGCCGCGAAAGCGCGTGACCGAGGCCGGATCGACCCGCCCGTCCCGTGCCAGCGCCAGCCGTGCATTGGTTCCGCCTACATCCGCCAGCAAGATCGCCATATCGTCCCCGGTCCTCAGAAAGTTAAGCCCAAGCGACGTTTACGCGATTGCGCCCCCTGAGGCGAGAGGCAGCGCAGAAAACCCGCGCATCGCCCTGACGCGAGCCGATTTGCCCGCCGCTCAACCCTGATAAGGCGCTTGGCGAGCTTTCGCCTAGGGCTCGGCCACTCGCTGGCATATCGAACATATTGGGCGAAAATGCCGCGAGCCAACCAGCGGAGAGACAGATATGCCGATGAACTATCAGCCCGGTGTCGGATATTACTGGTCCGGACCCGGCCGACCGGCGCGAACCGACGCCTTCAGCGCCCGTCTCGTCGAAGGGTTCCTTCTTTCCCAATACGCCAATCACACCTCATTGGCGACCTTCATCCGAGAGCATCGTTTCGCGCTCGAACAGGGCACGCTCAATCAACTGCATCGCCGCCACATCATCTCCTGGGAAACGATCAAGAGCTTTGCCCTTGCCTGCGCGCGTCTCAATCCCGATCCGTCCTCGCGCGAGGTCTATGGCCTGATCTCGCAAGTCTTCTCGCATTTCGGCGTCGAGCCCCTCGCCCGCAACGCCCAGACGAAAGCCCATGGCGCAGAACGCGCCAGCGCATGGACCGCTGTCGCCAACGAGATGTGCTGGACCGATTCCAATGTCTTCATCGGCCCGTCGGCCAACAATCATGGCACAGAGATCGACCTCGCCATCGGTGCACGAACAGAAGAGATCGCGTTTTTTCTCGCTGGTACGGCTTGGCGTTCGGCAATTCCGATCGAGTATCAGATGCGCACCTTCGCCTCGGCGGTTTAAGCCCCGTCGCTGAGGGCGTTACACGGCTTTTACACCGCGCCAGCACAGGCCGCGCAAGGAGAAGTGACGCGCCGTCGCGAGGAACTTTCCCCGCATTTTCTAGGTTTTCCTTCAAACGACGAATGCAGGAAAGACCGATGCGCAAACACAGCCTCGGCCGGACTGCGGTCGCCGCGGCATTTGCCACCGCGATCGCCCTGACCGGCATGCCAACCTTCGCAGCCATCACCTCGAAGGCCGAAAATGAAGCCAATCCGCGCGGTTGGTCCGCGATTGCCGGGCTCGACACCCGTCAGGTGATGGAAATCGCACGCACTCTGCCGCTGTCGCGCGATGCCAAGGTCGATCAGCCCTATTGCGACCACGCCCCCGCCTTGGCGCGAACGCTCAAGCAGGAATTCGACGAAAAGCTGGTCGCGCAGGGCACAGATGGCACCACGCTCTGGGGCTCGAACGTGATGGGGACCTGGACGCTGGTCTTGAACCGGTCTGACCGGACAAGCTGCGTCGTCGCCTCGGGGATAGGCTATAGCGAACATTCCAGTCCCGAGCTTTACTATCATCAGGCCGGGCTCAAGAGCTGATCCCGGCCTCCGCCCGGAGCGCAGATTCGCTCAGTCCCCGCCCGTTCATTGTAACTTTACCGATGCAGTGCTAAGCCCGCGCCTGACATTTTCATGCGGGAACCGGCCATGACCGACTATATCATCCGTGACATTTCGCTTGCCGATTTCGGTCGCAAGGAACTTGATATTGCAGAAACCGAAATGCCGGGCCTGATGGCTCTGCGCGCCGAATATGGCGAGAGCAAACCGCTGAAAGGCGCGCGCATCGCGGGCAGCCTGCACATGACGATCCAGACCGCCGCGCTGATCGAAACGCTGACGGCGCTTGGTGCGGATGTGCGTTGGGCTTCGTGCAACATCTATTCGACCCAGGACCATGCGGCGGCGGCCATCGCGGCCTCGGGCGTGCCGGTTTACGCCATCAAGGGCGAGACGCTCGAGGAATACTGGTCCTATACCGACCAGATTTTCCAATTCCCCGCAGGCACCGCGAATATGATCCTCGACGATGGCGGCGATGCGACGCTCTACATCCTGCTCGGCGCGCGGGTCGAGGCCGGCGAGACCGATCTGATCGCGGTTCCGACCAGCGAAGAGGAAGAGGCGCTTTTTGCTCAGATCAAGAAGCGTCTGGCCGCAAGCCCCGGCTGGTTCACCGAGCAGCGCGCTGCGATCAAAGGCGTGTCCGAAGAAACCACGACCGGCGTTCACCGCCTCTATGATCTGCACAAACAGGGCCGCCTGCCCTTCCCGGCGATCAACGTGAACGACTCGGTCACCAAGTCGAAATTCGACAACAAATATGGCTGCAAGGAATCGCTCGTGGACGGCATCCGCCGCGCCACCGATGTGATGATGGCGGGCAAGGTCGCGGTGGTTTGCGGCTATGGCGATGTCGGCAAGGGCTGCGCGGCTTCGCTGCAAGGCGCGGGCGCGCGTGTGAAAGTGACCGAGGTCGATCCGATCTGCGCGCTGCAAGCCGCAATGGACGGGTTCGAGGTCGTGGTGCTGGAAGATGTCGCGGCTTCGGCCGATATCTTCGTCACCACCACCGGCAACAAGGACGTCATCCGGCTCGAGCATATGCGCGAGATGAAGGACATGGCGATTGTCGGCAACATCGGCCATTTCGACAATGAAATTCAGGTCGCGGCGCTGCGCAACCACAAATGGACCAACGTCAAGGATCAGGTCGACATGATCTCGATGCCCTCGGGCAACCGGATCATCCTGCTGTCGCAGGGCCGTCTGCTGAACCTCGGCAATGCCACCGGCCATCCGTCTTTCGTGATGTCGGCGAGCTTCACCAACCAGGTGCTGGCGCAGATCGAGCTCTTCGTGAAGGGCGATGAATACGCACCGGGCGTCTATATCCTGCCCAAACATCTCGATGAAAAGGTCGCGCGTCTGCATCTCGACAAGATCGGCGTGAAGCTGACGACCCTGTCGAAAGAGCAGGCGGATTACATCGGGGTCACCCCCGAAGGCCCGTTCAAGGCGGAACACTACCGCTATTGATCCGCGAATTTCGCGCAACCGCTCGGCGGACGCCACTATAATGTTGATAATCCGAGGATGCTGGCCCATCCTCGGATTAGCTTCACTTTCAGATGGCTGATGATATGAGCAAACGTGACGAACTGATTGCCAAATACGCCTCGGACCTCAAAGACAAGCTGGGCGTGACCCCCGACATGGACCTGCTCACCAAAGTGGTGATCGGGTGCGGACCTTCGATCTATAACGCGGACAGCGAAACCGTGGCTGCGTCAGACAGCTCGGAAGTCGAACGCGTGAAGGAAAACTACCTTCAGAAAAAGCTCGGCCTGCCCGATGGGCCCCAGCTGATGGCCGCCATTCAGGATGTGCTCACGAAATATGGTTCGTCGAACCGGCACAAATATCGCGCGGTGATCTACTATCAGCTCTGCGTTCATTTCAAGAAACAGGCGGCTTACGCCTGATTCGCGCGTCATGCAGTTTAGAGCGGTCCGTCAGGGCCGCTCTAGCTGATCATCTGCTTGATCCCCGCGACATGAGCAGCCTTGGCCGTGAGTACATCGGCCGTCAACGCTTTGGCTTCCGCCATCAGATCCTCGGGCGCGACCAGCCGGTCGACCAGCCCCCAGACAAGTGCCTCTTGCGCCGAGATCTTCTGACCGGCCATCAACACCATTTTCGTACGTCCCGGCCCGACCAGCGCAGCCAACCGGCCCGGATCGCTTGGCTGCGGCAGATAGCCGAGCCGCATCACCGGATAAAAGAACCGCGCCTCGGGCACGGCGAGACGAATATCGCAAGCAAGCGCCATGCCAAAGGCGCCACCTGCCAGCGTTCCATTCAAGGCGGCGATCGTCAGGCAAGGGAGTGCGGCAACGCGCGACGAGAGCCGCTCCCATTCCGGCGAGAGCGCGAGCCCGGCCTTGGCCTCTTCAAGATCAGCGCCCGCCGAAAAGACTTTGCCCTCGCCCGTCAGGATCAATGCGCGCAGATCGGGCCGTGCCGCCGCTTCGTCGAAAACGTCACACAACTGGCGGAGCATATCCTCTGTCAGAGAGTTCGCCTTATGCGTGCGCGCAAGGGTCACAATGCCCAAACCCTCTGTAAATTCCCGTAAAATCACCAATTCGCTCCTTGGAAGCCCGGTTTTGATATGGCAGAACCCGGCCAATCGTTATGTCGCGCCGATCCTGAAAGGTAATCTGATGTCCCTTCGACTGACAAGCTCCGCGCTGGCGCTGATGGCTTTCGCCATGCCCGCATTCGCCGATGTAACCCCCGAGGAGGTCTGGCAGACCTGGGTGGATTACTACAAATCGACCGGTTACACCGTTACCGAAGGCGGTCACGATCTGGCAGGGGAAACCCTGACCCTCAAGGACGTGAAATTCGCCAATGAGTCGGATGGCGACAAGGTCGAATTCACGGTTCCCCAGATCACGCTGCAATCGACCGGCGATGGCAAGGTGCGGACCACCTATGCCGAGAGCTTCCCGGTCTCGATCTCGGGCAAAAATGCCGATGACGAAGCATTCTCGACCGATCTGACGGTCTCGCTGCCGGGCAACTCGACCGTGACCTCGGGCGCGAAGGGCGATCTCGTGAACGAGATGTCGCTGCCCGAGCTGACCGTCACCGTCGACAAGCTGCAGTCGGGTGACAAGACGCAGGATCTGAACGTTAAGTTCACCGCGACCAATTCGACCGGCACGGCCCACACGGTTGCCGGCGCGGAAGGCAAATACGACTATAAAATGAAGTCGGAAAAAGCCACCATCGCGATCAGCGGTGAGCCGGACGGTCCGGGCAAGGGCGATCTCAACCTGAACTTTGCCATGGACGCTCTGGACATGGACTTCACCGGTTTGGGCATGGATGCCATCGCCGGTGCGCAGGCCGATCTTGGTGCGGCGCTGGAAAAGGGTCTGTCGCTGGCCGGGACCTTCAAATCCGGCAAGACAGCTTTCGACTTTAACGTCGACAAGCCTGCTGACGCCGAAACCCAGACCGAAGCCGAAACCGTCAAGGGCACCGGCACGATCGACGCCTTCGACCTGACCTTCAAAATGTCGAAGGACGGCCTTGTCTATCAGGGCAATGGCGACAAGACCGCAGCTCAGCTCACCGCGAATTCGCTGCCCTTCCCGGTCACCTACGGCATCAACTCGTCGAGCTTCGACTTCCAGATGCCGGTCGCGAAATCGGATGCCGATCAGCCGTTCAAATTCGCCTATTCGCTCAATGGGTTGACCCTTGGCGACGAGATCTGGAATCTCTTCGATCCGACCAAGCAACTCTCGCGCGATCCGGCGAATCTCGACATCGACATCACCGGCAAGGGCAAGGTCGTCGCCAATCTCTTCGACGAAAAAGCTTTGACCGGCGAAACCGACGCAGATGGCGATGAAACCGCAGCGGCCCAGCCCTTCGAGCCGAGCGAAGTCACCATCAACCAACTTGCGCTCAGCGCGGTTGGCGCCAAGGTTTCGGCTACCGGCACGCTGAAACCGGCGGGCGACGGCGGCATCGAGACTCCGGTCGGTTCGCTGAATGCACGCTATGAAGGCGTCAACGGCCTGATCGACAATCTCGGCAAGATGGGCCTGATCCCCGACGATCAAATGGCTGGCGTCCGCATGATGCTGGCGATGTTTGCGCGTCCCGCCGATGGCAATGACGTTCTGACCACCGATCTCGAGTTCAAGGAAGACGGCTCGGTCTTTGCGAATGGCCAGCAAGTAAAGTAAGACTGTTCTCAGTCGACACGGGGGCCGGGCTTGTCCCGGCCCTTTGCATATGAGGATGCCATGGCTGAAACGGGAATTCTGCAGGAGCTGACCGGCAAATTGCTGGACGCAGCGCGGCGCGCGGGGGCTGATCAGGCCGATGCGGTCGCCGTTCGCGGACAGGCGGTTTCGGTCGATGTGCGCCAAGGACGGCTAGAGCAGGCCGAGCGCGCGGATGGGGTCGAAATCGGCCTTCGCGTGCTGATCGGCGGCAGGCAGGCCTGTGTTTCGGCTTCGGATCATTCGGACCGCGTCATTTCGGAGATCGCCAGCCGCGCCGTCGCCATGGCGCGGGAAGCGCCGGTGGATGACACTCTGGGCCTTGCCGAGCCCGGCGATCTGGCCACACGCATCGATAGCGCGGATCTTGAGCTCGTCAGCGAAGCCCCTGCGCCCTCGCCCGAAGAGCTGCGCGATATCGCTTTGCGCGCCGAGGCCGCAGCCGTGGCGGTCGAGGGGATTTCCCAGATCGAAAGCGCGAGCGCCGGTCATTCCCGCCGCGAGATGTGGCTTCAGGCCAGCAATGGGTTTTCGGCGGGCTATGCGCGCAGCGGTCAGTCGATCTCGACCGTCGCCATTGCGGGCGAAGGCCTAGGTATGGAGCGTGACTGGGCCGGGGAATCGCGGGTCTTCGGCGCGGATCTGCCCTCCCCCGAAGAGATCGGCGCATTGGCCGCCCGGCGCACGGTCGAGCGTCTGGGCGCGCGCAAGCCGCCGACCGGGACCTTCCCGATCTTTTACGATCAGCGCGTCTCGTCTTCGCTGATCGGCCATCTTCTGGGCGCCACCAATGGCGCGGCGATTGCGCGCGGCGCGAGCTGGCTGCGCAATGATCTGGGCGAGCAGGTGCTGCCCGATAGCTTCACCCTGCGCGAAGAGCCACATCTGAAGCGCATGTCCTCATCGCGCTATTTCGATGGCGAGGGTCTTGCTACCTCGGCGCGCACGCTGGTCGACGCCGGGTCGCTGACGGGATGGACGCTGGATCTTGCTTCGGCGCGCAAGCTCGGGATGCGCTCGACCGCCAATGCGATGCGCGGCGCCTCGGCTCCGCCTTCGCCCGGCGTGACGAATATTGCGCTGAATGCAGGCGAGGCCACGCCGGAAGAGCTGATCCGTCAGATGGGTCGCGGCCTGATCGTGACCTCGATGCTCGGCGCCTCGATCAATGCCACCACCGGCGATTACTCGCGCGGCGCGGCTGGGTTCTGGGTCGAAAACGGCGAGATCGCCTTTGCCGTCAACGAATGCACCATTGCCGGAAACCTGCGCGAGATGCTGATGCGGCTCACCGCGGCGAATGACCTGCCCGAGTGGCGTCAGATGACGGTGCCGGGGCTGCTGGTCGAAGGGATGACCGTTGCCGGAGCGTGATCTCGCCCTTCTCGCACAGGCCGCCGCAGAGGCTGGAGACATCGCGCTGCGCTATTGGCGGCAGGACCCAAGGGCTTGGGACAAGGGCGGCGATCAGGGTCCGGTCAGCGAGGCCGACCTGGCGGTGAACCAGCATCTCGAGCAGTTGCTGCGCGGGGCACGGCCCGACTATGGCTGGCTGTCCGAGGAAAGCGCGGATGATCCCTCGCGGCTCGACGCGCGGCGCTGCTTCATCATCGACCCGATCGACGGCACCCGTGCCTTTCTCGACGGTCAAGAGGGGTTTTCCCATTCGCTCGCCATTGCCGAGGGCGAAGAGATCATCGCCGCCGTGGTCTTTCTGCCAGCCCGCAACACGACCTATCTCGCCACGGCGGGTGGGCCCGCGCTGAAGAACGGCGCGCCGATTGCCCCTCATGACACCGAGATTGAAGGGGCGACGGCGCTGACGAACAAGACTGCCTTTGTCCCCGCTTTCTGGCGCGGCGGCGTCGCTCCGCCGATGAAGCGCGAGTTTCGGCCCTCGCTCGCCTGGCGGCTTTGTCTGGCCGCCGAGGGGCGGTTCGACGCCGCTTTGTCGATGCGCGCGGCCTGGGAATGGGACATTGCGGCGGGCAGTCTGATCGCGGCCCAAGCGGGCGCCGCCGTCACCGACCGCCATGGCGCGGCGATGCGCTTCAATTCGCCGAAGGCTCAGGTGGACGGTCTGGTGGTTGCAGCGCCCCGCCTTCACGCCGAGATCATGGCGCGGCTGGAACCCTGAGCCGCGTCTCGTCTCTTTCCCTTTTCAGACATTTGGCCTATGCCCGGCTCTGGGTCCGAAATCCTGAGTGGAACCGTTCACATGTCTCGCCTGCCTCATCAAGCGCTGGACCGTCTGGCCGATGCGATCACCTTTCACCCCTCGACCGAGGAGGGCCGCGCGCTGCGCCATGCGCTCGGGCGCTTTGCGACCGGGGTAACGGTGGTGACGACGGCGGCAAGCCACGGCCCGGAAGGTCTGACCGCCAACAGCTTTTCCAGCGTCTCGCTGGATCCGCCGCTGGTGATGTGGTGCCCGGCACTGGCCTCGCGCCGTCATGATCTGTTCGCCGGGGCCAAACATTGGTCGATCCATGTGCTTGGCGCCGAGCAGCTGCATATCTCGCAGCGCTTTACCCGCAATGGCCCGGGGTTCGACGCACTGCCCCATGAGATCACCCCGGAAGGGATCCCCGCGATTTCTGGCACAGCGGCGCGGTTTGACTGCGAGACCTTCGCCGCCCATCCTGCGGGCGATCATACGGTTGTCATCGGGCGCGTTCTGCGCGTCACCATCGGCGGGCCGGGCGATTTCCCTCTGGTCTTCGCCGCCGGTCAGTTCGGGACGTTCAACCCGCTCTGACGCCTGTGCTCTGATGCGGCCCTTTCGGGCCTACATCCCGTCAAAACCCGGAAGCGGGGCCGAGAAGATCGTGTCGAGCTTCGGCGCGCTCGTCTTGATCGAACGCCCCGGCCCGCTCAAGGTCGCGATCTGGCGGGCGAGCTGGGCAATCGCCTGAGATTGGGCCCGCGCGATCTCGCCGGGCTTGTCTGAGGTCAGCGGCACCGAAATGTCGAAGCTGCGCGCCTGATTGGCACCGCCGGCATTGTTGTCCGAGACGAAATACCGCCCGGTCAGACGATAGACGCCATTGGGCATTGCCAAAGCCTTCTCGACACGCACCTCGAGCTTGCGACGCGGCGGCTCGGCCAAAGGCCAAGGCTCGGCAATCACCGTCGCCCCCGAAATATCCGAAATCGTCCGCGCCAAGGTCAGCGTGAAGGCCCGCTGCGGCTTGTCGGCCCAGAGGTTTTTCGTATCCATGCGCACTGCGCCATCCGCCGTCTGCCAGGCGACCTCATCGCCCGAGGCGTAATCGGGCAGTGACACGTCGCGCAATTCGGCGGTGCCGATGCGGTCAGGCACGCGCACGCCCTGATCGGGTGGGTCGATCAGAAAGCGACCGGTTTTCAACGGATTCGAGCAGGCTCCGAGCGCGGCAAGGCAGGCAAGGGCGTAGAAGGTGTGACGCATCATTGTCTATCGTCCCAGAATAAAGGCGCGGGGATTGCGTTCGATCATATTCGCAAGACTGCTGACCGCCGTAGCGGCTCGGCGGAATTCCCGCATCATATTGACCGTTTCGTTGTTGAAGTCCGAGCGCGGGCCATAGGCCGCGATCACCTGATCGGCGCGGGCGGCAAGCTGGTTGATCCGTGCGGTCAGCTCGGGGAATTGCTTGACCGATTCCGCGATCTGATCAGAGGTGACCTTCGCCGATTTCAAAAGCTCGTTCAGGCTGCCGGTGGCATTGCCATCCCGCAGGTCGTTGAGCAGACCCGAGGCCGATTTCAGCACATCCGACAGGTTTTTCGGCAGCTGCGCCGCGTCATCGGTGCCCAGCATCGCGCGCAGATCGCCAAGGATACCCTTAACCTCATTGCTGGTGCCTTCGAAGTCGAATTCATAGACGGAATCCGCCGCGGCGTTGATCTTGTCGACCATATCCGGGACATCGGCCGCCGCATCCTTAACGGCAGAGGCCGCCGCCGTCGCCTCATCGACAAAGCCGCGCATCTGTCCGATGGCGCCCCCCTGACGCAGCTCGGCCGTGGCCTGACGCAGTTCGGCGGCCGCGCCTTGAATTTCGTCGACTGCCGACTTCAGCGACGCGGGCAAGGCGCGGGTGTCTTCGGAGCTGGTCACGGCGGTGATCGAATTCATCATGTCGCTGGCCGATTTCAGCACCTCTTCGATCGGCAGATTGCCGACCCGCGCGAGGAAGCCCTGCGCCGTATCGCTGAAATCCGAGATCTTGCCCGGCACCGAGGGCAGGATCGGATAGGGCTGAGCCGTCGTGTCGATCTCGGCGGGGGCAGCATCGGGAACATCGGCGAGTTCGACGACCAAAGAGGTGCCGAAAAAGCCAGCGCTCGCGAGACGCGCGCGCATCCCATGCTCAACCCGCTTTTGCAGGAAATCGAGCGTCTGCTCGGGCGTCGTGCCCTCGGGAAGACCAAGCCGCGAGGGCGTGAGCGCAATCGCCACCTGCTGGTGAATGGAGCCCGCCCCGCCCTGCGCATCGGGATCAACCCGGACCGAGAGATCGGTCACCCGACCAACGGTCAGCCCCTGGAATTTGACATCCGCCCCTTTCGCGAGCCCCTTGATCGTCCCATCAATCAGCACCGTCAGGCGGACGAGATCCTCATCGTCGATAAAGAGCGAGGATTTCGCCGCCGCCTCGTCATGCTGAAGCTCGAACCGATAGCCCTGCGGCACTGGTTTGCCGCCACTGGTGAGCGTCGCAAACTCGACGCCGCCTTGCAAAAGCGAGGCAAGCGAGGCCACGTTCAGCGCAACCCCCTGTGGCCCGAGCGAGAACGAGAAGCCTGAAATGTCCCAAAAAACCGTTGCCGTGGTCAGGCGCTTGTCGTGCGGCGAGGCAATAAAAACATCCGCCAGCACGGTTTCGTCATCTTCGCCAAGACGCAGGTTCTGCATGGTCCCGACCTGCACGCCGCGATAGGTCACGGGCGCGCCCTCTGCCAGACCTTTGGAATTGTCCGAGGACAGAATAATCCACGTTCCCTTCTCGCCAACACGGGTCAAAGGCATCCGGTCGAGACCGACGAAGGTCCGTTGCGGCTCTTCAATACGGTCATCCCAATAGCCTTCGATGAAGGCCCCGGTCAGCACCGTGTCGAGACGCTGGATGCCCTGCGTCGACACCTGCGGCCGCACGATCCAGAACTCGGCATTGGAATCGATATATTTCGAGACATCCTTATCGACGCGGATATTCACGACCACGCGTTGAAGATTGGGCGTGAAGCGCACGCTCTCGACCTTGCCAACGGTGATTTCGCGGAATTTCAGCGCGGTTTCACCGGGGGTGATGCCGGTCGCGTCAGAGAACTCGACGCTGATCAGCGTGCCCCGCCCTGCGAAGGCGTTCCAAGCAAGGCCGAGCGTCACGATCAGCGCAATCACTGGCACAAGCCAGATCAGCGAGGTGCGTGCCGGGGTCGCGCTTCGGGCGGGTTTGCGGATCGGGCTGGCGGGTTTGAGATCAGGCGTGGAATCGCTCATGTCGGTTCAGTCACTGTCCTTACGATTTCGCAGCGGCAAGCCTCGCCAGATCAGTCTGGGGTCAAAGCTTTGGGCAGAAAGCATGGTAAAGGCAACTGACAAAGCAAAGCAGACAGCTGCCGAACCGGGGTTGATCGAGGCGACGAAACCAAGCTGCACCAGTGCGGACAGGATGGCGACCACGAAGACGTCGATCATCGACCAGCGTCCGATGAAATCGACGAACTCCAGGATGCGCAACCGTTTATGGGCCGCATGAACCGTCGCGGGGCGTCCCGCGACCCGGGCAAGCCAGGCGATGCCGATGAATTTGCTGATCGGCACAACGATCGAGGCGACGAAGACGATGCTCGCGACGCCCCAGTTGCCATAGCGGATCAGCTCGATCACGCCCTGCACAATCGTGGCATTGGTATTGCCCTGAAATCCCGCGAGGGTCTGGGTTTTCATGATCGGAAAGAGATTGGCGGGGATGTAGAAGATAATCCCGGCGGCCATCCAGGCCCAAACCGCCTGAAGGCAACGCCGATCTGGCGGGACAAGCCCGCTGCCACAGCGCGAGCAGATCTCTTGTCCCTGCGGCCAGACCCGACCACAGCTGCGACAGCCGATCAGCCCGGCACGGTGGGCAGTCAAAACGGGCGCATCGTCGTGCGGCGCTGGCTCGGACGGGACATCGCGGCCAGAAATGCTGGGTTCGGGCACATCAAGCGTCATGTCCGGCCCTCAACCATTTCGCGTCCATCGGTCGCCATTCCGGCATCCTCAATCGCATCCCAGATTGTCGCGGTGCTGGTGAACGCATCGCTCGCAACATTCACCACGATCACGCCACAAAACGCCCAAAAAGCTGGTCCAAGGCTCACATTGGCAAGCCCCGCCACCTTAACCAGCGCCACGGCGGTGCCGATGACGAAAATCTCGGCCATGGACCACGGGCGCAGCTCTTCGGAAAGCCGAAAGGCGGGGACGACGCGGCGATAGGGTGGTCGGCCGCGCGACAGCGGCCAAAGCGTATAGACCAACAGGATGGCGCGCAGCGCCGGCAGGCCGATGATGAAAGCCAGCATCACCACCGTCAGTGGCGCCAGCCATCCCTGCGAATAGGCCAGCGCAACCCCAATCAGCGAGGTCGCATTGCCGATCCCCATCCGCGAGATCTCGAGAAAGGGAAAGCACATTGCCGCGGTGATCAGAATGAGCGAGGTCAGCGCGAGCGCGATGATTCGCGAAAAGGCCCCGGATCTGGGCCGCGCGAGCACGGTGTTGCAGCGGATGCAGCGCGCAGTTTCCCCAGAGGCGAGCTCTTTTTCAAGATGTAGGGCGTCGCACCGTGGGCATGCAATCAGCCCCCTGCCCGTCCTGATATCATATGAGCCCTCGGTCACCATGACGAAGGTTAATCATACCTTTCGAACCGCGCCAAGGCCGATGAATCCTCTGCTCTAACCCCGTCGCGGAAAGGGGCAGACCTGCCACATGGAAATTTGCGAGACACCGCGTCAGACCGTCTTTCACCCGCAAAGAGCGCTCGATTGCGAGGCTTGAGACCCAAGCCACCGCCACTCTATCTCCACGAAATACAACGCATTTGATGCGTTAACTGGACCTGAATGACGGCCTGTTAGACCCTCAACTCAAATCGTATCACAAGGGGTCGGCAGATGGCCGCAGACCGGGGCAACTCGCCCATCATCATCAAACGCATCACCGTCTCCGGTGAGGGTGGCCATCACGGCGGCGCCTGGAAAGTCGCCTATGCCGATTTCGTCACCGCCATGATGGCCTTCTTTCTGCTGATGTGGCTGCTCAATGCCACGACAGAGAAGCAGCGGAAGGGTCTAGCGGATTACTTCAATCCAACCATCGTGCAGACCAGTAACGGTGGCTCGACCGCAACCGACGGTGGCAAGGATCGCAAATCCGAAGAAAGCGCCGGCCAAGGCGAAGGTGCCGCCCGCGATCCGCGTGAGGCACAGGCCAAGCAGGCCGATGAAACCGGGTTTGAATCGATTGCCCGCCAACTTCAGGACGAGCTTGACGGCAGCGGCGCAGAATCGATGCAGCTGAAAAACCTTTTGCGCCATGTCGTCACGCGCATGACTGACGAAGGTCTGGTGATCGAACTGACGGATCTGACCGAAGAGCCTTTGTTCGAAGGCGATACCGCCCAGGCCACCAGCGTGATGCGTGAGCTTGCGGCTATTCTCTCACGCGTCCTCGGCCGCACGCGCAACAATATCGCGATTGCCGGGCATGTGCGCTCCTACCCCGAAATGCTCATCCATTCCCCCGTCTGGGCGCTCTCGGACGCCCGGGCCCATGCGCTTCGCAATCTCATGAATGAAAGCGGTCTGGAAGATCGCAGGGTCCAGCGGGTCACGGGCTTCGCGGACCGGCGCAATCGGTCCACGAACCCGATGGACCCAAGCAACAATCGAATTGAAGTGATCTTACTCAGATAGGCGAAAATTCCGGCCGGTCATTAGGTCGATCTTAACCGTACTGCTCCACAGTACTTTCTGAAGCACACGAAAGGTAAAACGACGATGTCGATTTCTTCCGCCCTGAACGCCGGCGTCGCGGGTCTCGCCGCCAATGCAACCAGATTGGCCAGCATTTCCGACAATATCGCGAACTCGAGCACTTACGGCTACAAGCGGGTCAATACACAATTCGAAAGCATGGTGATCAATCAGGCGCGTGGTGCAGGCGTCTATTCGGCCGGCGGGGTGCGCGCCATGACCAGCCGTCTGATCGATGAACGCGGTGCGCTGGTCTCCTCTGGAAACGCGCTCGATATCGCGATCTCTGGCCGCGGGATGTTGCCGGTGATTCAATCCTCCAGCCTCGCCTCGCTCGGGAATGGCGACCGGCCTCTGATGATGACGACCACCGGCTCTTTCCGCACCGATGCGGAAGGCGTCCTGAAAACGGAATCGGGACTGGTGCTGATGGGCTGGCCTGCGAATGCCGACGGTTCGATCCCGGTGATGCCGCGCGACACCGCAGCCGGTCTCCAACCCGTCGTTATCAATGCCAACCAAACCTCGGCCGACCCGACAAAGACGATGAACCTCGGCGTCAACCTCCCCGCCGTCGACACCCTTGCTGGTGCTTCCGGCGCCCCATGGCCCCTGAAAGTCGAATATTTCGGCAACCTCGGAACCTCCGAGTCGCTCAACTTCACCTTCACTCCCCAGGTCAGCCCGACGAGCGGGATGTCGAACACCTGGACGATGGAAATCCGCGATTCGGCAATGGATCCAACAAGCAACGTTATTGGCGTCTACGAACTTGTCTTCGACGACACCCAGACCAACGGCGGCACCCTTGCCTCGGTTACAATGCTGAGTGGCGGCGCCTATGACCCAGCAACTGGCACGCTGGCATTGAACGTTCGCGGTGGGCCGATGACTCTGGCAATCGGTCGCCTTGGAGATCCGAATGGTCTGACCCAGCTCAGCGACGACTTCGCTCCGACCAACATTACCAAAGACGGCTCCCCAGTCGGCAACCTCACGGCCGTTGAGATTGACGAAAACGGATATATCCGCGCCACCTATGATACCGGCTTCATTCGGACCATCTACCAAGTCCCACTGGTCGATGTTCCCAACCCCAACGGCTTGATTGCACTGAACAACCAAACCTACAAGGTCTCCCCGAGCTCAGGCTCATTCTTCCTGTGGGACGCCGGTGATGGCCCCACTGGGGCAGTCGTCGGCTATGCGCGCGAAGGCTCGACGACCGACGTTGCTGCAGAGCTGACCAACCTGATCCAAACCCAGCGCGCTTATTCATCGAACGCCAAAGTCATTCAGACGGTCGATGAAATGCTTCAGGAAACCACAAACATTAAGCGCTAACCTTCTGCGGCGCGTAAGCCTCATACAAGGAGATGACGAATGAGCATTTCAGCTGCACTTTCAAATGCCATTTCGGGCCTGACTGCGGTTTCGCGCGGAGCCGAAGTCGTCTCTTCCAATCTGGCCAATGCGCTAACACCCGGATATGCAGCGAGGGAGCTCCAGCTCTCCTCGCGCACCCTGATCGGCAATGGCGGAGGGGTAAAGGTCGAAGGGGTTCTTAGGCTCGTTCCGGCAGAGATAGTCGCGGACAACCGCATTGCAAATTCGCGCTTCGGCTACTCAGATACTCTGAACTCGCTTCACGTCACCATGGAATCTGCTTTCGGGACGGCAAACCAGGACGACTCCCTCACCAGCATCATTACCGCCTTTGATTCCGCCTTGATCTTTGCCGCAGCGGCTCCGGAGAACGATGTCCGCCTGCAGGGCGTCGTCGACGCGGCCAAAGATCTCAGCAACAAAATTAACTCAATCGCCATGGAGCTTCAAAAGGCCAGGACGATATCTGAAAAGAGCATAGAAAATGACGTTAATCGTCTGAACTCCGCCCTCGGCGAGGTGGCCCGCCTAAACCGTCTGGTCACAATTGCACAAGCAAAGGGGCAAGACGCGTCCTCTTTGATAGATGCGCGCCAATCAACACTAGATAGTATATCTGACATTATTCCGATTAAGGAAATACCACGCTCAGGCGGAGCCATATCTCTCTTTACCCAAGGCGGCGCCACCCTATTGGACGGAAGTGAGCCAATCAAGGTCACCTTCACCGCCCACGTTGTAGTAACTCCTCAAATGTCCGCTGCTGCCGGTCAATTGGGATTTTTAAGCATCGACGGTGTTTCATTAACCGAATCGCAAATGGTCATGTTTAAAGGCGGCAGTTTAGAGGCTAACTTCCTAACGCGAGACCGATTAATACCTGAGTACCAATCTGGCTTAGATAAGCTTGCCTCGGATCTCTACCACCGGCTTGCAGATCCCTCGGTCGATCTATCCCTACAATCCGGTGATCCTGGGCTCTTCGCAGATAGGCAGGCGGCCTTCGATCCGCAAAACACTCTTGGCTTCTCCAGTCGCATATCGATATCGATTATAGTCGACGAGACACAAGGTGGTCATCTTTGGAAGGTGCGCACGGGATTGCAAGCATCCGCGCCGGGTCCAGTGTCAGATAGTAGTCTCCTAAATAGAATCCAGTCCGCATTCTCGAGCACATCAAGCACCCCCGGAAATGGACAGGCGCAGTCAATCTTTAAAAGCGCATCTGATCTGCTCTCCGCCGCTGCAACCAACAGAGTCAGAGCTGAAACCGGAAGACAGCACGATTCAACCTACCGCGACACAGTCAAAGCATCATTACTTTCACACGGTGTTGATCGCGATAAGGAGATGGCGCAGCTGTTGCAGCTCGAGAAAAACTACGCGGCAAACGCCAAAGTTATCCAGGCAATCGGCGCAATGCTAGACGAAATACTGAGGATATCATGAGCAATTATAGTTCAGTTAGCGATCTATCACGAGCGTTTCACACAAGATTGGCGAATAATTTTTTAAACAAGAAAATTGAAGTTCTGTCTAAAGAAGTTTCAACTGGCATAAGGGCAGATATTGCATCTCATTTGGGAGGAGATCTTTCCATCATAACCCAGCTTGAAGATAAGATATCTCGTCTTACTATACTAAACAAGAACGCCCATCACGCAGAGCTTCTACTCACGAGCGTCCAAGATTCTCTGCAAGCCATACAGGATAAATCATCCAAGTTGGGCCCGTCGATACTTGCTGCTTCCACATCAGGAACAGCAGATCAAATTGATATCTTAGGAACGCAAGCGATGGAGTTCCTGTCCTCTGTGATTTCCTCGTTAAACACCTCAATTTCCGGCAGAAGTCTCTTCGGTGGAAGCATAACAAGCACCTCCCCCTTCCCCACATTGGACCAAATAATCGCCGGCGCCAGGTTGACCATTAGTGGCGCGACCACAGCGAGCGATATAGATTCCGCTCTATCTTCGTGGTTAGATGCTCCCTTCGGAGATGGAGGATTTTTTGATAACGTTTATCAGGGAAATGAGCAAGCACCTTTCAAGATTCCGGTCTCTCCAGGTCAAACAGCTTCAATTAACTTCACGGCACACAACCAATCAATTCGCGATATAATAAAAGGTGCACTAATATTTACAATCGCGGGCGATTCAAGCTCTTCCTTTTCTGTCGACGACAAAAAACAACTATTCCGCCATGCAGGTCTAAATATTATCAATGGCAACGATAGGCTATCCGTTGAGAGGGCTTCAATCGGGGCTGCACAAGAAACTGTAGCAAAGGCGATCCTCAAGAATGAATCCGAAATGACCACGCTGGCCATATCCCGCAATAAATTTATTTCCGCCGACCCCTTTGAAACAGCACTGGCGTTGAAGGAGGCGGAATCCGGCCTTAAGAACATCTACACTCTAACAGCTAGGCTTTCCACTCTATCACTTACGGATTATCTCAGATGAGGTATTGGTTTTTTCTGGTCGTGATCTGCCTATTTCCGCCATTAACTTTTGCTAATTCCGTTAGAATCAAAGACCTTGCAAATTTCGATGGCGTTCGAGGAAACGACTTAGTTGGCTACGGACTCGTGGTAGGCCTAAATGGCACAGGTGACAGCCTAAGAAACTCTCCTTTCACAGAGGAGATAATGGCGGGACTACTTGAGCGCCTAGGCGTAAACGTCACCAACGAGACGTTTCGCCCAAAGAATGTTGCGGCAGTTATTGTTACGGCAACACTTCCGCCATTTTCTCGCGCGGGCTCACAGATCGACGCCAATGTTGCAGCCATTGGGGATGCGAAAAGTTTACTTGGTGGAACACTCGTTATGACAGCACTGAATGCTGCAGATGGAAATGTCTACGCGGTCGTCCAAGGAGCTATATTGTCAGGTGGTGTAGAGGCAACAGGCGAGGCTGCAAAAGTAGTTATTGGGACACCCACCACAGGAACAATCCCGTCCGGCGCACGTGTTGAGCGAGAAGTTCCATTTGATCTATCGGCGATGACGACATTGAGAGTCGCGCTTCGCGTTCCAGACTTCACGACAGCGACCCGCATGGAGGCCGCCATCAACCGAGAGTTTTCTATTAGCATAGCTAGCTTGATTGATTCCGGGACGATCTCAATAGATTCGAGAAAATTGGGAACCGTTAATACAGCTAGATTGATCGGAAGGATTGAAAATATTCGGGTGGAACCAGACATGGCAGCTAGGGTCGTAATCGATCACAAATCTGGAACGATCGTAATCGGACAGAACGTCAGAATATCTCATGTCGCTGTGTCACAGGGAGGGTTGACTCTTAAAGTAAGAGAAAGCCCACTTGTCTCGCAACCCAATCCGTTTTCCCTTGGCGAGACCGTTATGGTTCCCCGCTCGGAAGCCGAGATTGTTCAAAATTCGGGAGTATCCCTTGCCGAGGTCGACGCACCTAGCTCACTCTCAGAGGTTGTGGCGGGACTAAATGCTCTCGGAGTAAAGCCGAGAGATTTGATCGAAATTCTCAAAGTAGTCCACTCAGCTGGGGCACTTCATGCTGAACTTATAGTCAATTAACACGCCCGCTTATGTCCTAGTCATTGTGTTGTCTCGCTAACTCTCCCATTCACGATCAGAGTCAACTGCATTGACCATAGCTCGTTGAGCGGATTCAGAAAACTTAAGGCATTCGTGTGTAATTTTCTGTTCTCCGATGATGCAAGGAATAAGTTTCTGCAGACATCTTCAGTCCTCGCTGGATGCCCCGGTAATCCTGCCCATGGTTAAGGGGTTTTATAAGCAGAATTTTCTCGTGAGTCATGAGCTGAGAAAGTCGAATGAGAAGGAGCCGTTTCACCGAGCCTCGGATCATGGCAGTGACTGAACTCTGTCGAGAGCGTGGGATCGGCACAGCAAATTTCTACAAATGGCGCTCGAAATATGGCGGTTTGAATGCGTCGATGATGAGCCAGATGAAGGTACTCGAAGACGAGAACCGATGGCTTAGGTGCATGTTCGCCGACCTGAGCACGCAGACCGAGCGGCTCAAGGAAGCCTTGGAGAAAAATGACACGGCCAGCTCAACGCTTGGGGTGAGCCTGCGCGCCGCCACCAGTTCGAGGCTGCAGGCAAACGCAGAGAAGGCGGTGGCGACAACAGGGTCAGCATCGCGCTCTAGCATGGTCCTCGGATCGATGGCGGACATGGTCTCGCCCTGCCGAGCCTTTGGTGTGAGCAAGACCTGCTTTCGCCACAGCCCGAAGCGCAACGCCGAGAATGAACTCATTGCAGATCGCTAGAAGGGCTGACAAAGGCGCACCTGACCGAGAGCTTTGGAATGTGCTTCCTGCGCATGCGCTACGTCCGGGGGCGTCCTTGAAACCATAAGCTTGTCCATCGGGTCCACTGCGAGCTGAGGTTGAACCTGCGGAGCGAGCCAGCGAGGCGCAATTGGTCCGAGCCCGATGGCGAACGCAGCGGCGCAGGATCAAGCGCGACAAGCCTGACGAGCTCAGTGTTCCGTTCTTGCTATAATCGATCCACTGGATCGATTGCTTTACGCCCCCCCCGAACACGGTCTGGTCAATGGGTTTCGCTTCGCGGACCTTCGGTTCATGGCTGATCGTTTGGCCGATGGCCGCCATTTCCGGCTCTTGAACGTGCTGGACGACTTCGACCGCGAAGGCTTAGGGATCAAGGTCGACTTCTCGCTCCCAGCCGAGCGGGTGGTCCGATCCCTCAATCAGATCATCGAATGGCGGGGGAAGCCCCTAGCGACAAGGGTGGAGTTGTCAGGGGTTGCGACCACCGGTTCGAGTCCTCCCCAAGCGACCTCCCGGAATACACCAGCTCCACGATGATGATCTGGACCGAGAGGCAAGGCATTGCCTTGAACCACACTCAGCCCGGAAAGCCGCAGCAGGACCATCTCACCCACACTTGAACGCATGGCGTTCGGGCTCGATCTACGTCGAACGTTACAACAGGACGGTCCGACATGAATGGCTGGACCCCTCCATCTTTGACACCATTGAGGACGCGGAGAAGATCGCAACCGACTGGCCACGGACTGACAACAGTGAGCGCCCCAGCGCGAATTGTGTCGCCATTGGCTCGAGGCCAATGAGCGCGGGCATCGGCGGCATTACACCCGCTCGAACAACTACAGATGACTGCCTGAAGTCTTCTTCTGCGCCCCGTTAAAACGGGGAGAATTACCCTCCGACCATATCCCATGAAAAATCCGGAGGCGGGGGCCGCCTCCGGATCAATTTCGTCTTCAGATGTGCTTAGTGCGCGTAGACCGGGAAACGCTCGGTCAGCTCTTGCACGGTCACACGCGCGACGGCGGCGGCTTCTTCGCCTTTGCCTGCGGTTTCAGCTTCGAGCAGATCGGCGACGATATTGCCGAGGGTACGGAAATCGTCTTCGGTCATGCCGCGCGTGGTGGCTGCGGCGACGCCAAGGCGCATCCCGACCCATTCCGCCGGACGCGGGCTGTCGTTCGGGATCGGGTTCTTGTTCGAGGTGATGTTGGCGCGGGCCAGAGCATCCTCGGCCTGTTTGCCGTTCAGCCCTTTGCTCGACAGATCGAGCAGGACGATATGGGTGTCAGTGCCGCCCGACACGATGCGAACCCCACGCGAGGCGAGCGTCTCGGCCAGAACCTTGGCGTTCTTCACGACCTGAGCGGCATAGGCCTTGAACTCGGGGCGCAGCGCTTCGCCAAGGCAGATCGCTTTGGCCGCAAGCACTTGCGAATGCAGCGAGCCCTGAACGCCCGGGAAAACGGCGGTCTGGAGCTTCTTGAACCAATCCTCGTTGTTGGTGAGGATCAGGCCGCCGCGCGGGCCGCGCAGGGTTTTCGTGGTGGTGCAGGTCACGATATCGGCATGCGGGAAGGGCGAGGGATGCACGCCACCGGCGACGAGACCCGCGATATGGGCCATGTCGACCATGAAATAGGCGCCGACCTTCTTCGCGATCTGGGACATGCGCGCGAAGTCGAGTTCACGCGGATAGGCCGAGCCGCCGGTGATGATCAGCTTCGGCTGCACTTCTTCGGCGATGCGCTCCATCTCGTCATAGTTGATGACTTCATTTTGCGGATCGACGTTGTAGTTGTGCGATTCGAACCAACGGCCCGACAGGTTGCCCTTCATCCCATGCGAGAGGTGGCCACCGGCTGCCAGATCGAGCGACAGGATCTTGTCGCCGGGCTTCACGAGCAGGAAGAAGACTGCAAGGTTCGCCTGCGTGCCGGAATGCGGCTGAACGTTGGCGTAGCCGCAGTTGAAGAGCTCTTTCGCGCGATCAATGGCCGCTTGCTCGACCACGTCGACGAACTGACCACCGCCATGGAAGCGGTTGCCCGGATAGCCTTCGAGCGTCTTGTTGGTCATCTCGTGCCCGAGCGCATCCAGAACCGCTTGGCTCACGATGTTTTCCGAGGCGATGAGCTCGATCTGGTTCATCTGCCGTTTGCGCTCATTGGCAAGGGCTTCGGCGATCAGCGGATCGGTCTCTTGAACCGATGCGTTGAAGAATGACTTGGTCAGATCATTCATGACTGTACTCCGGACGGGATTGGGTTTCGGTAGAAACTAGATGCAGGTTGGGTTTCGTTACAGTTAATAATTCTATCTTATATGATTAGTTTATCTGAAGATATACACCTTCCGCTTCTGGCGATGCTCGCGCCGCCCTCACGCGCCCAGATTGCAGAGCACAGTTTGCCCCACGCCTTGCCCAGCCCGCATGACACCGTTATTTGCGGGAAGAACCGCATCCAGCAGCTAACCGCGCGGCATTGGTGGAAAATTCACGCGGGTCGGGTTTGAAGGGCAAATCTCGAGACTCGTCATTGAAGATCTTCTAATCTATAACCTGAATCAAATTAACTGGTTTGAATATTCTGGCCTATCTACTCTGACGAGAATATCACCGGTCAACCCGGACACCTGCGGAGGCATCGCGCCCCGCACCCCAGCTTCATTACAGGGAGAGACGAGGAATGAAGACTAAGGCTTTGGCGCTCAGCGCGACACTGGCTCTGGCCGCCACCGGCAGCGCTTTTGCGGGCGGTCTTGAGAATGTCCTGCAGCGCGGCACGCTGAACTGCGGCACCGACAACACCGCACCGGGCTTCGGCTATCTGAATACGACGACGAGCAAGATGGAGGGGCTCGACGTCGATTTCTGCCGTGCCGTGGCTGCCGCTGTTCTGGGTGATGCCAACAAGGTGAACTTCGTCAACGTCACCGACAAAAGCCGCTTCACCGCGGTTCAGACCGGTCAGGTCGATGTCGTTTTCGCCCATACCACGCTGAAACCGGGCCGTGAATCCGCGATCACCGTCGACTTCCTGCCCGTCAACTTCTGGGACGGTACCGGCGCGATGGTGAAGGCCGATCTCGGCGTTGCAAGCATCAAAGATCTTGACGGCGCGAACCTGTGCACCACCCAAGGCTCGAGCACCGAAGCGGCGCTCGCCAATATGCTCAAGGCCAATGGCTGGTCGAACCAGGTCCTGACCTACGAGAACCTCGAGAAGCTTTTCGGCGCGCTCAACAGCGGCCGTTGCGATGCCATGTTCACCGACAAATCGGCTTTGGCCGCGTGGCGTGCGAACTCGGCCAATCCGAGCGATTACGTCGTCCTGCCCGAGATCATCGAGAAATCGCCCTTCGCCGGTTTCGTCGCAGCCAATGACAGCCGCTGGCGCAATGCTCTGCGCTGGATCAGCTACGGCCTGATCGAAGCGGAAGAGCGTGGCATCACCTCGGCCAATGTCGACGAAGCCAAAGCCTCGGCAGATCCGAACACCCGCATGTTCCTGGGTGAAGACGGCACGTTCGGCGCCGATTTCGGCATTCCGAAAGACTTCATCTACCAAGCCGTCAAACAAGTCGGCAACTACGGTGAGATCTACGAGCGCAACCTCGGGCCCGACACCAAGATCTATATCGACCGCAAGGGCACGCCGAATGCGCTCAGCGCCGATGGCGGGGCCATGATCTCGCCGCTCTGGAACTGATCCGGATCAGGAGTGCACGCCCCCGTGTGCTCCTGACAGCGCAGCCGCCGGACTCCCCCTTCGGCGGCTGCGCTCATTCTCATTCCTAATCTGGCCCGAACGAAAATTGGCATGACGGTATCCACATCACTTCGCTGGCGCAAATTGCGCCGAACATCGGTGCAGGCGGGCGTCCTTGGGCTCGCGCTTTTGGCGCTGGTGCTTCTTGGCCTTGCCGTCCGCAACGGCTTTGCGGCGCGGGGCGTCAGCTTTAGCTTCGACTTCCTGTGGCAACGCGCCGGTTTCGAGATTTCCGAGGGCCATACGATTACCGCCAATGGCGCGGCCTCGTTCTCGTCGGATATGGCAAACTGGCAGGCGCTGGTCGCGGGCCTGAGCAATACGCTCAAGGTCGCAATCGTCGCGACCCTGCTCGCCACGATCTTCGGCGTCGCGCTTGGCGTGGCCCGGCTTTCGACCAACTGGCTGATCCGCAAGCTTGCCTTCACCGCCACCGAATTCCTGCGCAACACGCCCCTGCTCATCCAGCTGACCTTCTGGTATGTCGCGGTCGTGCTGCAGCTTCCCGGTCTGAAGGATGCCCCGCATCTTTTCGGCGCGCTCATCAGCAAACAGGGCCTTTGGCTGCCCGCTCCGGTCTTTTCCGGTGGCGTCGGCGGCTGGATCGCGCTCACTGCCTTCGCGCTCTTGCTGGTCTCGTGCCTGCGCAGCCTCAAGCCCCAGCGCCGCAATATCCTGCTGGCCGCGGGTCTCGTGCTGATCGCGGCCTTCATCGCCGGCTTCCGCATCGGCATCGACTTCCCCGAGGCCGGTCGCTTCCGTGCCAGTGGCGGCGTCGCTGTCAGCCCCGAATATACCGCGCTGATGATCGCTCTGACCGCCAATAGCGCGGCCTATATCGGCGAGATCATCCGCGGCTCGATCGAAGCCCTGCCCCGCGGCCAATGGGAGGCCTCGGATTCGCTTGGCCTGACCCGCCGCGACCAGTTGCGCCATGTCATCCTGCCGCAGGTCTTCCGCGTCGTCATGCCCTCGCTTGGCAACCAATATATCAGCCTTGCCAAGAACAGCTCGCTTGGCATCGCCATCGGCTATCCCGATCTCTTCAACGTCTATGGCACCGTCTCGAACCAGACCGGGCGCAACCTCGAGGGCATTCTGATCGCCATGGCGATCTATCTTGTCCTGAGCTGGGGCATCAGTCTGCTCGTCAACCTGGTGAACCGCCGCTTTACGATCCCGGGAGTCCGCTGATGACCGCGCTGCAAAAGAAAATCCGCTGGGTGCATGTGAACCTTTTTGCCAAACCCTCGGATACGGTGCTGACGCTGGTCATCGTGCCGCTACTGGTCTGGGCCGCTTGGGCCTTCCTGCACTGGGCCTTCGCGCTCGCAGATTGGAGCGTTGTGCTCAACAGTCTCAAGGTGCTGATGACGGGCATGTTCCCGGTGAGCAAGCTCTGGCTCGTCTGGGTCGCAGCGGGGATGATCGCGGGCCTTGCCGGGCTTGCGACCTCGACCAGCATGGACTTTGGCCGCACTGCGTCGATCATCGCGGTTCTTGCCTTTGGCGCTGTGACGGTCGGCGCGCTGACCAGCCCCCATGTCGCGCCCGAGGCGCTGCTTGTGCTGGCGGCGTTCTACGGGCTTTGGATCCTCGGCCAACGCGTCAGCCTTTTGCGCGATCATCTGGCGGGCATCGCCTTTGGCACGCTTTTCGCCGTGCTGCTGGTGCTGTCGCCTGCGGGTCCGTCAAGCTGGGGCGGCTTGCTGCTGTCGATCCTCATCACACTGACCGCCGCACTTTTGACCATCCCGCTTGGCGTCCTGCTGGCCTTCGGCCGTCAAAGCAAGGTCGCAAGCGTGCGCGCGCTGGCCACCGGTTATATCGAGGTCATGCGCTCGGTGCCGCTGATCCTCGTGGTCTATTGCATCTGGGTCGCTTTCCCGCTGGTGCTGCCGAACTTCCCGATCCCCGATGTCGTGCGCGGTTTGATTGGCTTTACGCTCTTCTATAGCGCCTATGCCGCCGAATTCATCCGCTCGGGCCTGCAATCGGTCGCGCGCGGCCAGACCGAAGCCGCCGAGGCGCTTGGCCTGTCGGATTTCGATCTCAAGCGCATCGTTATCTTGCCGCAAGCTTTGCGCGTCGCGGTGCCGGGGCTCGTCGGCAATATTCTCGACATCTTCAACTATGCGCCGCTGGTCTTCATCATCGGGCTGACCGACTTCCTGCGCGCGGGTCAAATGATCCTTGCGAATCCGGAAAACAGCGCCCGCACCTATGAGATCTATGTCTTCATGTTCCTGACCTATTTCGCGGTCGGCAGCATCATCACCTTCCAGGCCCGCCGGCTGGAGCAGAAACTGAACAAGGGGGTGCGCAAATGAAAGCCGCACATGGCGAGCCGATCGTTCGCATCAATCAGCTGAACAAATATTACGGCAATTTCCACGTCCTCAAGGAAGTCGATCTGACCGTGACCCGGGGCGAGGTTCTGGTGATCGTCGGCGCTTCGGGTTCGGGCAAATCGACCCTGATCCGCTGCGTGAACGGGCTTGAGGAATATCAATCGGGCGAGCTCGAGGTTGACGGCTTCCTGATGCCGCGCGCCGAAGAGCGCGAATTCGGCGAGGTCAAAGGCCTGCGCGAGATCCGTCGCGGCGTCGGCATGGTCTTCCAGCAGTTCAACCTCTTCCCGCATCTGACCGTGACGCAGAACATCACCCTCGCGCCGATGCGCGTGCGCGGCAAATCCCGCGCCGAGGCGGAAGCTCAGGCGATGAAACTGCTCGAGCGGGTCGGCCTCATCGATCACGCCCATAAATTCCCGGGCCAGCTTTCAGGCGGCCAGCAGCAGCGCGTCGCCATCGCGCGCTCGCTCGCGATGGAACCGCATCTGATGCTCTTCGACGAGCCGACTTCGGCGCTCGATCCGGAAATGGTCGGCGAGGTCCTGGACGTCATGCGCGAGCTTGCCCGCGAAGGCATGACCATGATGATCGTGACCCATGAAATGGGCTTCGCCCGCGAGGTGAGCGACCGCGTCATCTATGTCGATCAGGGCCGGATCACCGAAAGCGGCACGCCCGAGCAGTTCTTCGACAATCCGAAAAGCGAACGCACCCGTGCGTTCCTGTCGCGCGTGCTCAAGCACTAAGCCCGACGATAAAACGCGCCGCGCTCAGGCTTTGGCTTGGGCGCGGATCTGCGTGATGAAGGATTGCAGCGCCGGTTTCTGGCGCTCGCTTTTGCGAAAGGCCACGAAGATCTGCCGCCGGATCTCGGGTTTCAACCGCGCCACCCAGACATCTTCAAGGTCATGGCTCGCCCGCAATCCGGGCAGGATCGAGATGCCGCAGTTTTCGCGGATCATTGCGATCACCACCTCGAACCCATTGCAACGCGAGGTGATATTCGGGGTAAAGCCCACCGCCTGACAGGCCTCGGTCAGCATCGCCGTATAATGCCCCGAGGCAGTATCGACGACCCAGAGCTCATCCTTCAACTCGGTCAGCGTCACCGACGAGCGCCCGTCAAGCGGATGCCCCGGCGCGACCATGACGTTGAAGACATCGGTCATTAGGGGAATGCGTTCAATATTCGTCTCGAGCGCGCCCTGCGGCACGTTCAAATCGTCGATCAGCGCAATATCCGTCTGCCAGCTGCGCAGCGAGGCAAGGCTCTCGCCCGGCTCCATTTCGGCAAAACGGATCAGCAGATGGGGATGAAGCGCCTGCATACTGCGGATCGCGCGCGGCAGGATCGCCGCCGCAACCGACGGGAAGGCCGCAACCCGAAGCTCGCCGGTAATGACCTCCTTCATCGCCGCAATATCGGCCTGAGCGGCCTCGATCTCGGCAAAGATCTTATCCGCACGTCGCGCCAGTTTTTGCCCGGCCGCCGTCAGCACGACGCGCCGCCCCCGCCGCTCGATCAGCGGAATACCCGCCTCTTTTTCGAGAAGCGAGATCTGCTGCGAGACGGCAGAGGGCGAGACATAAAGCGTCTCGGCAACCGCGATCATCGTGCCACGCACAGACAGTTCACGCAAAGCGCGCAGCCGGCCCAGATCCATCCCGTGAACTTTCCTTCGAAGATTTTAATTAAGAAAATCTAAGCTAAGCATGATGAATGATCAAGTAAAGCCGAAGATTTCTGCGGCGAGTTCGTAACCTGTTCATGCGTCCCACTGAACTCTGGCGGTGAAAAGCCGGTGCTTCAACCACGGGGATATATTTACGATCCCTAATCATATAGGCAAGAAATATTTTCTTTTTCTGAAGCATTCTCCTGCCTAAACTTCCTCTGACACGGCCAGATCCAAAGGGCGGAGAACGCCCAAAGGTCAAGCCAAACAGGAGATGAGGCGAGCGATGAGCATCACCCTACCCGATGACCCGGCGCGCAGCGCGGTCCTTGCGGGCAAGCCCGTGCTGTGGCTGAACCCGCAGCGGCGCCCGGATGGGGTTCACTCCTCTGCCCTGCCGATCCGCCCGGTTCAGGTCGAACTGGCGGAAGCGAACTGGCAGCGCCTCGCTCCTCTTCTGACCGCAAGCTTCCCCGAGCTCGCCGCGACTGGTGGTCGGATCCGCTCAGATCTGATCGAGGCGGTGGAATTGCGCGATGCGCTTGGCTATGGCGCGCCCGAATTCGGCCGGATTTTCGTCAAGGCTGACAATGCTTTGCCAGTCGCGGGCTCGATCAAGGCGCGCGGCGGGGTCTATGAAGTCTTCATGTTTGCCGAAAGCCTCGCGCGCCAGAACGGGCTTTTGCCCGATGGCGATATCATGGCTTTGCGCAGCGATGCGGCCCGCGCTTTGTTCGCGCGCCACACGATCGCGGTCGGCAGCACCGGCAATCTCGGCCTCAGCGTCGGCATTGCCGCGCGCGCTTTGGGCTTCCGCGCCGTTGTCCATATGTCCTCGGATGCCAAGGCCTGGAAGGTCGAGCGGCTGACGAAGCTCGGCGTCGAGGTCGTTCAGCATCAGGCCGATTACACCACCGCCGTCGAGGAAGCTCGCGCGGGGGCCGAGGCCGATCCGACGATCTATTTCGTCGATGACGAACGGTCCGAGCTTCTTTTCTTCGGCTATAGCGCCGCCGCGCAGGAATTGGCCGGGCAGCTGGCCAAGGCCGGAATCACGGTGAACGCAGATCATCCGCTCTTCGTTTATCTGCCCTGCGGCATCGGTGGCGCGCCGGGTGGGGCCGCTTACGGGATCAAGGCGATTTTCGGCGATGCCGCGCATTGCTTCTTTGTCGAGCCGGTGCAATCGCCCTGCGCCATGGTCCAGATGATGAGCGGCCGTGACGAGCTGGTCTCGGTCTATGACGTCGGGCTGACCAACCAGACCGAGGCCGATGGCATGGCGGTTGCGCGCATGTCGGCCTTTGTCGCCGAGGTGATGAAGCCGATGCTGGCTGGCGTTTTCACCGTCGCGGATGACGATCTTTTCCGCTGGCTGTGGCAGGCGCAAACCACGCAAGACATCCGGTTGGAGCCCTCAGCCACCGCCGGTATCGCGGGGCCCGGCTTTCTGGTCGAAAGCGCGGCGGGCCAGCGCTATCAGGCCGCCGAAGGTCTGGCGGGCAAGATGAACGACGCCACCCATATCGTCTGGACGACCGGTGGCGCTTTCGTGCCCGAAGCTCAGTTTGAAGAGTTCATGGCCAAAGGTGCGGCCCTAACTGCCTGAGAAGGCGTCTGTTTTGTCCCTGCAGGCCGCGCGGCCTGTCCCTGCCCAACATGGAGGACTACGCTCATGGAAGATCAAGCTCTCGCCGCAGCGACTGCGGACCGTATCGACGGCAAGGCCTTTGCGGATGGTCTGGTCGCGCGCATGGCCGCCGAGGTCGCGCAGATCCGCGCCGACACCGGCCTGCTTCCCGGCCTCGCCGTGGTTCTGGTCGGAGAGGATGCCGCCAGCGCCGTCTATGTGAATGCCAAACATCGCCAGACAATGGCGGTGGGCATGGCCTCTTTCGTGCATCGCCTGCCGGCCGAAACCTCGCAGGCCGATCTTCTGGCGCTGCTGGATCAACTGAATGCCGATACCGCTGTGCATGGCATTCTGGTCCAACTGCCCCTGCCCGCCCATCTCGACGCCTTGGAGGTGATCGAGCGTATCGATCCTGCCAAAGACGTTGACGGTTTCCACGCGGTCAATGCCGGACGTCTCGCCACCGGGCAAGAGGCGCTCGTGCCCTGCACGCCGCTTGGCTGCCTGATGATGCTGAAGGACCGTCTGGGCGATCTGACCGGCCTGAACGCAGTGGTGATCGGCAAGTCGAATATCGTCGGCAAACCGATGTCGCAGCTGCTTTTGGCGGAAAACTGCACCGTCATCACCACCCATTCCAAGACGAAGAACCTGCCCGATCTGTGCCGCATGGCCGATATTCTGGTCGTGGCCGTCGGCCGTCCGGGTCTGGTGCGCGGCGATTGGATTCGTCCGGGCGCGACCGTGATTGATGTCGGCATCAACCGCGTCGAAGAGAACGGCAAATCCCGTATCACCGGCGATGTCGCGTTCGAGGAAGCGGGCCATGCCGCCGCCATCACCCCGGTTCCGGGTGGGGTCGGGCCGATGACCATTGCCTGCCTGCTTGCCAATACTCTGACCGCTTTCCGCCGCCGTCACAGCCTTCCTGCCGTTTCTCTTGCCGCCGAATAGGACGATCATGACCACTGAAACCAAACAATTCGCCCTGCGCGTCGCCTGCCCCTCGATCCGGGGCGTCACTGCCGATATCGCGGGCTTCCTTGCCGCCAATGGCTGCAATATCCGTGACAGCGCCCAGTTCGATGACGAGAACACCGGCCGCTATTTCATGCGCGTCTCGTTCCGCTCGGAAGAGGGCCGCACGCTCGAGGACCTCGACGCCGCCTTCGCGCCCTTGGTCGCGCAATATGGCATGGAGCATGAGTTCTTCGACGAGGCTGCCAAGCGCAAAGTCGTGCTGATGGTCTCGCGCTTTGGCCATTGCCTGAACGATCTGCTCTATCGCTGGCGCATCGGCGCGCTGCCGATCGACATTGTCGCGGTGATCTCGAACCATCTCGATTACCAGAAGGTCGTCGTGAACCACGACATCCCCTTCCACCACATCAATGTGACCAAGGCGAACAAACCCGAGGCCGAGGCGCTGCAAATGCGCGTCGTCGAGGAAAGCGGCGCCGATCTGATCGTGCTCGCGCGCTATATGCAGGTGCTTTCGGATGAGATGTGCCGCAAAATGTCGGGCCGCATCATCAACATCCACCACTCCTTCCTGCCGAGCTTCAAGGGCGCGAATCCCTATAAACAGGCCTATGAGCGCGGTGTGAAGCTGATCGGCGCGACCTCGCATTACGTCACTGCCGACCTCGATGAAGGCCCGATCATCGAACAGGATACCGTGCGCATCACCCATGCCCAAAGCGGCGAGGATTATGTCTCGCTCGGGCGCGATGTCGAAAGCCAAGTGTTGGCGCGCGCGATCCATGCTCATGTCCATGGTCGCGTTTTCATCAATGGAAACAAGACCATCGTCTTCCCGGCTTCGCCGAATTCCTTCGCTTCCGAACGGATGGGCTAAGCACCTCAAGGCCTAATAAAAAGCCCCGCCCGGATCATCCTAGGCGGGGCTTTTCTTTTACTCGCCCTCGCCTGAGCGCCGCTGATCTGGCGTTGAGAGCAACGGCAACAACAGATCCTCAAAACTAGGATGGATGTCGCTCAGAAGGTAGTTGTCGTCGAGCCAAGCCCGCAGCGTCTCACTGACCTCAGTCGATCTGGGTCCCGCAGCGATCTGATCAAGAAGCGCGCGCTCCCAAGCGTCCGTTTCATTCGGGATCAGCCGAAGATGGGGCGTGCGCCCTGCGAAATCGCGATAAACCGGAGCATCAGACGCGAGCGTCGGTAGGCCAAGCCCTGCATAATCAAGAATCTTCAGCGGAGACTTATAGCTGTTGAACGTAGCGCCAGTCAGCGGTGCAATTCCAAAATCAACTCTTGCAGCGAGATTGCGGAGCCACGGTACGAATTCCGGGTAGTTCTTCTGCTGCGAGGGAATTTTGATGATTTCGATCCATCGCTTGCCGAAAAGCTCGGGATTCTCGGCTTTGGCAATGCCCACAAGCGCCAGCTTGAAATTCGGAACGGCATTTGCAACGCGCTCGAGGGCCGGCAAAATTGCTGCGAAATCCTCATCATGCGATGGCACCCCCATATAAAGCGCACGAATGGTCTGCCCCTCTGCGCGTGGCTCGGCCTTGCCCGACCAAAGCCGGTCACTGAGCCCATTCGGCATAACCTGCACGTTCCGGTTCAGCGGTAAAACTTTCTCACGCAAAGCTTCCGTCGAGACACTGACAGTGCTTGCGTGTTCAATTAGCCTTGCCAAAGAGGGCGCATAAAGACGATAGCGCCCATCCGGATCCTTATCTGGTGCAACATTAAGGAGATCGTCGTCCATTTCAAAGATATAGGGGATCTTGGCTGTCTCGGCGGCCTCAACCACACGACCGACAAGATGCATTGGAACCACATCACGCTGGATAATGATGATATCCAGCTCATTCCGATCAATCGCGGCGATCAGAGTTTCGGGCGTCATCCGCACAAAGTTGAGATTGCTATCCAGCCGATTGAGACACCGCTCCCATACTCGGATGTGAGTTGACGCATTTGCACTGCGCAAATCTGGTCCCGAGGGCGATACCAATGCGATTAATGGGCCACGCTCATTGGTAATCCGCGCCGGACGACCCGCGAGTACGTCGCGATAGATCGGAATGTATTTTGAGGCCATGACACGTGTCGTATTGGCGAGACCTTCGCCCTCCTGCCAATTTAGGACGGCATCGCGCTTGCGCTGTATTTCGTCTTGGGAGCGACCGATCGCGATAAGATTTTGATACAGCGTTTGGACATCGTGATGATCCAATACCCATCCGGCCCCGCTTTTGCGAATGCGCGCGGCAACAGTATCGAAGTCAAAGGCGAGTGCAGGAAGTCCGACGGACCAAAGCTCAGTCAATGTATGGCAATAGGTCTCATTCCATATCGAAAAAATCGCACCCAAGTGAGGCCGGATTGCAGCGACCCGCCCCGCGAAATGTTCGCGATCATAGGTGCCATGGGCGATAATCGAAGCCGGGAGAGGCCCCTCCTGCTTGGAAACCAGTCCAAGGATATGGAACTCTAACTTCCCGCCGACGTCGAGTGCGACAAGCTCCCGAATAATCCCCAGCCCTTTTGCGAGATCGATATTTCCGGGCACGAGAATGCGCAGCGGACCTTCGGGATCAACATCTTCGTCAAGCTGATGGAACTCTGTAAAATCACGACCATGCGGAATTACGTGGAAGACGTCCCTCGGAATTTCCGGGAAGACGTCACAAAGCAACTCGCGGGAACTCTCGGAGGTCGTAATGAAGGCGTCACATTGCAAAATAGCTTTCAGTGAGCGCTCTTGCCAGTTTTGCAAAAAGATACCCGTCGGAGCGGGCAGAGCATTGCGCGGCCAAAGCGACTGGCGGTTCTCTCGTAAAGTTTGCGAATAGGTATTCCCAAGGAAAACACCTGTATCGTCGATCATTTTTACAGTCGGCGAGGCCAGATAGTAATCATGGAACGATAGGATAGAGCGCACACCACAGAGATGGATCAAATGAGGCAGTTCAAGGCTGTGCCAGCCGAGATGTCGGATATGAACGAGATCGAAATCAAACTCGATAAGCCATTGAAGAACAATCGCTTCATACTCTGCTGAACGATGCGACAAAGGATCGACCTGCTCGTACAACTGATGAGTGCGAACGACCTCTAATTTGCCGTTCGTGATACGGCTTAGTTGGATCATCCGGCTGTCGCATCTTAGCGTCCAGCCCTCAACCGAACCGTCAAGGGCATTCATCAGATCACGATTGGTTTGAGGCGTGCCGCCGGTCATTGTTGAAATGACGAAAAGGAATCTCGATAACGGCTTATGACCAGAGTTCATTTCGCTGAGCGCATATCGTCCGCGATGCCGCGCGAACTGAATATGATTTCCCTCGGAAAAGACCCTAATGGCTTCCGTATATTCCGGATAGCGCTGATCAACGATCGCCCTACCCGCCTTCATCAGGTCAAACTTCTGTTCACCAAAGCTTTTGGATCTTTCGTGGAACACATAAGTTCGATCGTCAATAATGTTGCGCCAACCCGAGGAATAGGCGCGCATGCAGAAGTCATTCTCTTCGCCATATCCACGCGGAAATGCCTCGGCATCCAGTGGGCCGATTTCATCAATGCAATCCCGACGCACATACATGCAAAAGCCGTTTCCGGTCGGAACTTCCGGATATAGCCCGATCGAGGCGCGGCGAAAGGCCTGCGCGAACTCCGCCTCACTGACACCCGGAGGGAGTTCATTCGCGTTACCAATCTCTGGCGCGGAAAAGGCCCCGGCGCGATCCGACATCGCTGTGACGGTTGCGATACGGGGGCGCGAATAGGCCGCGATACGCATTCCCTGAGTCCAGCGCGGGGTCACCCGTGCGTCGGAATTCAGGAAAATAATGTCATTATCTCCGCTAGCCGCGATGCCGGCGTTGATCGTACGGGTAAACCCAAGATTGGTTTCATTCCGGATTACGCGAATATGGGTGCGATCTGCGGTCTGTTGCAAGAGCGGCCAGATCTCGGGGTCTGGCGAGCAGTCGTCGATAAACAGAATATCGATGTCACGCGGCGTATATTGGAGCAGACGATCGATACAGATACGAACGTCTTCGATCGCATTATAAACCGGAACAATGATTGTCAAACCGCGATCCCATGGGTTCCCCGCGCTCCACGATCTTAGTACGGTTGAGTGCCCCGGAGACTTATAAGTAAAGGTCGTCGCCTCGCCATCAGGCGCAATCAACTGGATCTTGTGATCTCCGATGGGCAGCCGATCTGCCGGGATCTCGACCACGAGCCCCCCGGCGCCCTCGGTGATAAATTTATTCGCGAGGTCGGGCCGTTCCTGATCGTTTTTCAGCGTAGAGAAATGAACATCGTCAATAAGGAAGCGATAGTTGATCTCCTTCTCCGGAGATGCGATATCGATACCCCACCCTCTTATGCCGCCGCCGTTCACCGAATCCAGACGCGTCATATAAGGATTTCCACCAGAGAAAGTATCACGCCCAAGCGCAATCTTTCTATGAAGAAGCGGCCTTCCGGTTTTGCTCTCGACCACCCTTACATCAATAGAGCGATTATCCGCTCTGAGATGGGGAGGAATAGATACGAAGATTCCGAAAGAGCCGTTGCCATATCCAGCCTCGGCGAGATCAGGTCTGGGATAGTTTGCGATATAATTCGTGATGAATTTTTCGTCATTCGCGAAGATATCGACGGTCAGCGGCGTTTTCTTATGCTGGTCGTATACCCAGCCAAGGAGAAATGCGCCTGCCCTTCCGTTTATTGTTCCAACCGGTCGGTTTTGAATTGTCCGCAGGGCCATCTTGAGGCGCCTTTTGGCCACTTTCCGGAGGTCGCGCATATTGGGGGTTACTCTCGGCTAGACGTCATCTTTAGCTATGTGGTCGATTTAGTTGTATTTGTCGTCCGTTGCAATCTGACACACTCCTCCCGTCGGCGCCCCTTTCGGAGCCGGGGAAGCTCCGGCAAAGCCTGTCCCGCTCAAACCATTGATTAAAACGACAATCTCGCTAAACCTGGCTACCAGCCCCTCTCGGCCAAGAACCGCCGATCGCGGACGCGCCATTCCCAGCCGCAGATGGCGCGAACGGCCGCGAGAATGAACTCCCAAGCGGGCCGCGTATCAGAGAAAATCCGTTTCCCACGCTCTGGCCAGTGCACGACGGAACCTTGGCGCGCTATGGCGCCTTTCCGGCATTCTCTCGCGCCTGCTGCGCCAGATGTTTCTGCTTGCGCGTCTTCGGTCTCAGCTTTCGGACAAACTGATCGAGCGCGCGCAGCGGCTTGGTCACCGACATCAGGCGGTCAACCGTCGTGCTGAGATGCGACATCCGGTCCGAGAGAACCTCGTCCGCCGTGGCCGAAATCTCGGCCGGAGAAAACTGCGGAAAATG
The DNA here is from genome assembly GCF_000444995.1 of Paracoccus aminophilus JCM 7686. Lineage (NCBI taxonomy): Bacteria > Pseudomonadati > Pseudomonadota > Alphaproteobacteria > Rhodobacterales > Paracoccaceae > Paracoccus > Paracoccus aminophilus. Next base: position 289,192 of record NC_022043.1, read on the forward strand.
CGCGGCAATAGCGGCGTAGCTGTTTGCCTCACCGCCGCCGATCATCCGGAGCTCGTCCTTGCGCACCATCAGGCGCAGCACGATCTGCTCGAAGGTCCAATCATGGAGATCAAAGACCTTCCATTTTTCGCTACGCCGCGACGAGAACCCCGCGAGCGTCACCCGCGCCGGAAGCCCAAGCTGCTTGAGCCAGAGCGCGAGGCCAAAGCCCGTGGTCGGCACCTTGCCTTGCGGGTAAAACGGCGCAAGCAGCGGGTCGAGGTCGAGATGTGCCACCCGATCGACGCCGAACTCGGTCGCCGAACTGAAGCGCTCGTCATTGCCAATGATGATGTTCAAAATCCCCAGAAAGCTTGAGGGGTCAAAGTGGCGGATGACCTCTGGAACTTCGCGGCGGTGAACGATGTTTGCTCCTAACATGCCGCTGCGGCTGACCAGCAGGGCCGGACGGCGAAAGGTAAAGTCGAGGACCTTGTAAACCTTGTTGAAGAAAACGAAGAGCGTGTCGGGTCCGAACTGGGCATCCAGAGCATGGATATCGACCTCGTCGCTGTTCGCGATCAGAACGATGTCGGTGTAAGGTGCAAAATATTCGCGCCAGAACGGGTCATCTGCCCCGCCCTGCGGCAAAGCGTGCGGGATCTGATCCTGCCTCATGTCCAAACTTCCCTTCTCTTGCCCGGTTCGGCCTTTCGCGCGGCACGCCCCTGCCACTGAGGGCGTCACCTCGATCCCGCTACGCGGCAGCCACATCTGCCTTGGCGATGCCCCATGAAGGGGCTCAAATTCATAGCCTGCCGCACCCGGCAGCAAAGAGGCTTCCCTACAATCGCGAACGCGCTTTGGGCAAGGCCTTCCTGTCGCCGTCGCTACCTTTCGTTGAGCGAAAAACGGCCGCGAGTGGTCAAGGCCACGGATCCCCTCTTCCATCTGTGCCGCATTTCGTGGCTGTCTCTTGCCTTTTCACGCGTCTCATTTTTTCGGGAATTCGCAAACGTGTTCAATCTTGACGCTGTTTCACAATCCTGGCGACCGTTCATCCGCCACCTGAAATATCGCATACACGCGCCGCCGGTCCCAAGCTTCCCGCAGTTGATGCAGGGCAGAAATGTTGTGATCGTGGGCTCTGCGCCACGCTCGTGTCGCCCGAAACATTGGGATGATAACTTTCGCGTCGTGACGATCAATGCCTCGCAAATGGCGGCGCACAGCTGGTTGACGGAAACGCCGGACCTCACGCTGATGCAGTTCAATCAGATTGAGGGCATGAATGCCAATGCGCTCGAGGTGCGCCGCGTCCTTGCTGGGCAGCATACGAAACGGCTTTGCCTTTTGCATTGGCGTCACGGCCTGGCCCGGCTTGAGCACGGCCTCGCCGCCTTTGGCTATCGCTACGATGAGCTGCACTTGATGAGCCGCTACGCGCGGATTGCGCTGATGCAGGCGGTCATGGGCCAGCTTAATCTCGAGCTTGAAACCGGCTCGAAATGGTCAAACGGCATTGTCGCCGCCGCGCTCGCGATTGAAAGCGGGGCGGCGAATGTCATCCTGACCGGGATCAATCCGATCTCGAGCGGGCACGGCTACAACCAGCTCGACCTGAAACGCCAGCATTGTGACAGCGATTTCGCGGCGCTTCAGCTCTTTCGCCTGCGCCAGCATCCGGTCTTCACCGCCGATGCTGCCGTGGCCGATCAGACCGGATTGCCGCTCTGGTCGGGCGGCTGACCCCGCCGCTCTCCCCTCTTGCGGATCAGACGTGCGGGCGCCCCAGCATAGATGCCATAGGGCTCGGTCGCGCCCTTGAGGACCGCACCTGCCCCGATCACGCAGCCCCGTGCAATATGGCTGCCCGCCAGGATCCGCGCGCCTGCCCCGATCCAGACATCGTCCTCGATCACCACCGCCGCCTTGCGCAAGGGTTGCTTGCGGATCAGCTCGCCCGGATCGTCGAAGCCGTGATCGAAGGAAACCAGAGTGCTCGCGGCGGCAATCCGAACATCATTCCCGATCCGGATGCCGCCATGGCCCAAGAGCACGACATGATCGTTCAACGAGACATTATCGCCGATCTCAACCACGCCGCTTTGCGCATCAATCATCACACCGCTGCGCATGCTCACCCGATCGCCGATGACGATACGGCCCCGGCGGAACCGGAACCGCGGCCAGTAAAGCATCTTGGGCCGCGCCCCGATGCGAAGGCGGCCACCAGATAAAGTCGCACGCAATTTGACGAGCCGACCGAAGTTCACGGCTCAGATCGGAGTGAAGTTCGGGTCGATCTTCTTGGCACGTTCAAGCCAAGCATCGGCGTAAGCGACATCCTGCCAGTTTTTGAACCACGGACCGCCATTCGTATAATGCACCGCATTGGGGTAGCCTTTGGCCGGAGGCTCGTTCCACCCCTCAAGCCAGTTCCAGCTTTCCGGCAGCGCGCCGATCTCATCGTCCTTTGCCCATTGCATCCGGTGCAAATAAGCGCCGCTTTCGGCGTTGATCAGCTCGGGCGTCAGCTTGCGCGTTGCAGGATGGGCGCAGTTGAAGAGCATACAAGACGACCAGTTCTTGCGCGGATAGACCGTCTGAACCTTGCCGTCCATCTTCAGCCCTTCCTTGGGCTGATAGTCGTGATGCACGCATAAGACAGCTTTGCTGTCATCGCGATAGTCTAGCAGCTCGGCCACATCGCCGAAGAACAAGAAGTCGCAATCGACGAACAAAGCCCAGCCCTTGTAATCATTCAGCCAGGGCGTGAAGAACCGCGAATAGGTGAATTCGGTCGCCGCGAGCGGATCGACATCGCGCGTATAGACACCACGATCGACCAGATTCTGCAATTTGATCGGATGCACATCGACCGCGATCGAGGACCGATCGAGCAGTGATTGTCTGGCAACCTGATAGGCAATGTCCTCACGCGAGTCCCAGCCGATGTAGACGGACAGATCAGTCATCCGCACCTCCATTCCGTATTGAGCTGCCCTGAGGGTGGTCAAGGAGCCGAGAGTGTCAAGGGATCGGGCGCGGTTTCTACCCGATTGTGACTGCAAGATGACCGATCTTACCGGTCGTCGAAAAGGGCGCGGATCAAGGCGGATGACGGATCCTTCAACCCGGCAAGGATCGAGTAATGGTTCTGTTCGGGCTCGATCACGAATTCGAGATCGGTATAAACGCACCAGAGCAGCGCCATCAGTTGCGTCTGGCGCAGAAACTCGGGCCGCTCCCCTGCCCCGACCCAACAGGTCAGTTTCGCACCGGCACGCGGCAGATGCAGGCACGGACTTTCCGAAACGGCCATATCCATGCTCAAGCCCAACGCGTCATTCAGGCTGGTATAAAGGAAGGGTCGCAGATCATAGAGCCCGCTGATCGACAGGGTCCGCTCCAGACGCGCAGCGATCTCATTGGGTAATCCGCTGTCGTCGCAGATCATCCGGGTCACCAGATGGCCGCCCGCAGAATGTCCGACAAGCCGGATCGGCCCTGCGACAAGTGAGGCGGCATGAATGATCGCCGCCGTAATCTGTGCGGTGATTTCGGCAAGACTTGCCTCCGGCGCCAGCGTATAACCGGGGATCGCCATCGCCCAGCCTCTGGCGCGTGCCCCTTCGGCAAGATCGCTCCAGTCGGATTTGTCGCATTCTGTCCAGTAGCCGCCATGGACAAAGACAACCAATCCCTCAGGCGCGCGATCAGGCATGACCAGATCAAACCGCTCGCGCAAATTGGGGCCATAGGCGATGTTTTCGCGAAAACCGGGTTGGGACGCCCGATAGGCCTCTGCATTCCGCGCCCAAAGCGCGGGCAGCACCTCGGAGCCCGGAATATAGGCCGAGTTACGGAAAGCATCGTTCCAATCAATTGCGCTTTGCACCGGCTCGGCCCTCGCGCTCACAACTCTGTGCGCACGCGCCAGAGCTCGGGGAAAAGTTCGACCTCAAGCATCCGTTTCAGGTAGGAGGTTCCCGCCGTGCCACCAGTTCCGCGTTTGAACCCGATCACCCGTTCAACCGTGGTCAGATGGTTGAAGCGCCAGCGCCGGAAGTAATCCTCGAAATCGACGAGTTTCTCTGCGATTTCATAGGCTTCCCAATAACGCGAAGGATCGCGATAAACCTGTGCCCAAACCGCCATGACCTCGGCATCAAACTGCCACGGTTGCCGCAGATCTCGCGTGAGCGCCGCGTCCGGCACCGCTAGGCCAAGGCGCGACAAGCGACGCAAGGCCTCGTCGTAGAGCGACGGCCGGGCAAGCTCGGCCTCAAGCAGCGCCATCACATCCGGGCGATGCTCATGCGGCCGCAGCATGGCAAGATTGCGGTTGCCAACCGCATATTCGATCAACCGATATTGCCAAGACTGAAATCCCGAAGACTGCCCAAGATCATCGCGAAACTCGGTATATTCTGACGGCGTCATGGTCCGCAAAACATCCCACGCGGAATTGAGCTGCTCAAAAATACGAGCGATCCGCGCCAGCACTTTCAACGCGGCGCGACTGTTGTCTGCCGCTAGCTGCGCCCGCGCGGCATCGAGTTCATAAAGCGCAAGCTTCATCCAAAGCTCGGAGGTCTGGTGCTGAATGATGAACAACAGCTCATCATGTGCCGCCGACAGAGGCTTTTGCGCCGTCAGGATCTGATCGATCTGCAGATAATCGCCGTAAGACATCCGCTTGCGGAAATCCATTTCGGCGCCGTCTTGGGCGGGATCATAGGCCATGACGAACCCTCTCCATGTGCCATGATGGTGCAATTTGCTCTGATACTCGCACCATCAGACCCAACGCGCCACGTTGGCGCAAGAAGATCGAAGGTCCG